>NZ_CP050296.1:6817709-7120066 GCF_014189455.1 Mesorhizobium huakuii | reverse complement strand
AACCCGCTTGAAGACAGCGTGCGCGAAGGCAAGCGGCTTGTCTTCGAGAAGCTCCTGGGGAGTTTCGAACGCGAATCCAACTTTGTCGCGTAAAGGAATCCCCACCAGTGCTGCCAGGGGAAGCGTGTTCGGCCCTCAGGGTCGCTCGGCTTTTTGCCAATGTCGCAAACAGGCTTCATCAGGCCTACCGCTCCGCCCTATAGTCCGCCCGCTTTATCACTTTGGAGTCGCGGGCAATGGCAGAGTTTCCGAAAAAGGCGAAGGTCGTCATCATTGGCCTCGGCGGTATTGTCGGCGCATCGATCGCCCATCACCTGATCGAACGTGGTTGGACCGACATTGTCGGCATCGACAAGTCGGGCATTCCGACCGATATCGGCTCGACCGCGCATGCTTCCGACTTCTGCTACACGACCAGCCATGATTTCCTGTCCTGCTGGACGACGCTCTATTCCATCGATTTCTACGAGAAGATGGGCCATTACGCGCGCATCGGCGGTCTCGAGGTCGCGCGCGTCGGCGACGACAGCCGCATGGACGAGATCAAGCGCAAGATCGCCTCGGCGAAAGCTTTTGGAACACGCGCGCGGCTGATCGAACCGGCCGAGATCAAGGAAAAATTCCCGCTGATCGAACAGGACATGGTGCAGGGCGGCCTGTGGGATCCGGACGCCGGCCTCGTCATCCCGCGCTCGCAGACTGTCGCCGGCAAGCTGGTCGACCAGGCGGAAGCGTCGGGTAAGCTGAAATCCTTCGCCAACACGCCGGCCAAGTCGCTCGTGGTCAAGGACGGCCGCATCAGCGCCGTGGTGACCGATCGCGGCACGATCGAGGCCGACTATGTCATCGTCTGCGCCGGCATCTGGGGCCGGCTGATCGCGGAAATGGTCGGCGAGGACCTGCCGGTCATGCCGATCGACCATCCGCTGACTTTCTTCGGGCCCTACAATGAGTTCGCCGGCACCGGCAAGGAGATCGGCTGGCCGCTGCTGCGCGACCAGGGCAACTCGGCCTATATGCGCGACACCGGTGACCCCAAGACCGCCGAGGGCGGCCAGATCGAGTGGGGCTATTACGAAGAAAACAACCCGCGCCTTTGCCATCCGCGCGACCTGCTCGAAAAGCATGAGGCGCGGCTGTCGCCGTCGCAGCGCGACCTCGACATGGAGCAGATCCTGGCGCCGCTCGAGCGCGCCATGGAACTGACGCCGATCCTGGGCGAACTCGGCTATAACGAAAGCCATTCCTTCAACGGCCTGCTGCAGGTGACCGCCGACGGTGGCCCGTCCATGGGCGAAAGCCAGAAGGTGAGGGGTCTCTGGTATGCCGTCGCCATCTGGGTCAAGGACGGCCCGGGCATGGGCAAGCTGATCGCCGACTGGATGACCGACGGCCGCACCGGGATCGACCATCACGCCATCGACTATGCGCGCTTCTATCCGCACCAGACGAAGGAACAGTTCATCTGGGATCGCTGCACCGAAACGGCGATGAAGGTCTATAATCCGGCGGTGCATCCGCGCGAGCCGTTCTCCAAGGGCCGCAACATCAGGCGCTCGCCGTTCTGGGAGCGCGAGAAGGAGCTCGGCGGCTACTTCATGGAGCTGGGCGGCTGGGAGCGCGCCCATGGCTACGCCGCCAACGAGCACCTGCTTGAGAAGTATGGCAACCGGGTACCCGTGCGTGAGAACGAGTGGGACAACCGCCATTTCTGGCGTGTCTCCAATGCCGAGCATCTGGCGATGAGCGAGGATTGCGGCATCGTCAACCTCTCGCATTTCTCGATGTATGACGTCGAAGGGCCAGACCATGTCGCGCTGCTGGAATGGCTGTGCGCAGCCAAGATCGGCGGCGACAACAATATCGGCAAGGGCATCTACACCCACTTCCTCGACGAGGAAGGCATGGTGCGCGCCGACTTTACCGTGATCCGCATGGCCGACCGTTGTCGGGTGATCGACGGCGCCGACGCCGGCCCGCGCGACTTCCGCTACATGCAGCGCACCGCGCAGGACAAAGGTTTTGACGCCACCATCACCGATGTGACCGAGAAATACGTCACCATCGGCATCTGGGGGCCGAATGCCCGCACGACCTTGCAGAAGGTGGTCGAGAATCCCGAGGGCCTTTCGCCGGAGAATTTCCCGTTCGCGGCGATCAAGCCGGTCAGGATCGGCGGCAAGGATGTCACCGCGTTCCGCATCTCCTATGTCGGCGAGCAGGGCTGGGAACTGCATATGCGTTACGAAGATGGCCTGGCCGTCTGGGACGCGCTGCGCTCGACCGGCGTGATGCCGTTCGGCGTCGAGACCTATGCCAATACGCGGCGCATGGAAAAGAGCCTGCGGCTGCAGAACGCCGACCTCTTGACCGAGTACAATCTGCTGGAAGCCGATCTCGCCCGTCCGAAGGTCAAGGAGAACGATTTCTGCGGCAAAGCCAAGCATGTCGAATACCGCGCCCGCGAGCATCAGCCGGCGACTTTGTGCACGCTGGTGATGACGGAAAATACCGATTCCAAGGGTGTGGCGCGTTATCCCGTGGGCACCATGCCGGTGCTGGATCCCGCCACCGGTGAGACGCTGGTCGACGAACTCGGCCGCCGCTCCTTCACCACATCGGTCGCCTATGGCCCAACCATCGGCAAGAACATTGCGCTCGCCTATCTGCCGCGGGCGTATGCCCAGGAAGGCCGCAAGCTCAATGTCGAGTATTTCGGCGAGACCTATCCGGTCGAGGTCGCCGGCGTCGGCTACAAGCCGCTCTATGACCCGGAGAACCTCAAGCCGCGCAGCTGAGGTTTCGGCCGGAGCAACGGACTGATCGCAAAAGCCTGGCTTCGAGCCGGGCTTTTGTCTTTTTAAGCGTGCGATTTTCGCTTACCCTTGCGGCATGTCTGCTTTCCCTTGTGCAAGACATCTCCTTTCCGGCTGTGCGGCGCTGGCGTTGCTGCTCTGGCTGGCGCCTCCGTCTCGCGCAGACGAGCCGGTCGATGTCGAGCTGGTGCTGGCCGTCGATGTTTCGCTGTCGATGTCGGCGGACGAGCTCGAGATCCAGCGTCACGGCTACGCGGCGGCGCTGACGCATGACAATGTGCTGCAGGCGATCGCCGATGGCGCCCATGGCAAGATCGCCGTCACCTATGTCGAATGGGCCGGCACCACATGGCAACGCGTCATCGTGCCATGGACGGTCATCGCCAACCGTGCCGATGCGGAGCGGGTGGTCGCGCAATTGTCCGCCCAGCCGCCGAACAGCGCACGACGCACCTCGATCTCCGGTGCGTTGGAGTTCGGCAGCGACCTTTTCGCCGAAAGCGGCTACCAGGGGACCAAGCGGGTCATCGACATTTCGGGCGACGGACCCAACAATCAGGGCGCGCCGGTCAATCTCACCCGCGATGGCGTGGTCAGGCAAGGCATCATCATCAACGGCCTGCCGCTGATGACCCGGGGCGGCTTTTCCGGCGCCTACGACGTCAACGATCTCGACCGCTACTACAGCGACTGCGTCATCGGAGGGCCTGGCGCCTTCATGATCCCGGTCAACGACTGGACGCAATTTCCCGAAGCCATACGCCGCAAGCTGGTGCTGGAACTTGCCGGTCCGGCGTCACCGCAATGGGCGGCGGAGGAGGCGGATCATCCGCCAGTGGTACTGGCGCAGGACAAGCCACCCGCCGACTGCCAGATCGGCGAGAAAATGTGGCGCAACCGCAGCTGGATGTTGGACAGTCGCTAGCTTGGGCTGCGGGCTGGAGCATTGGCAAACGGTCCGGACCGCGCTATCCAGCGGTGGGGGACCGCGGTCGAAACCGAGGAAATAAGAGATGAAACGCCTTGCCATCCTGACAGCTGTCGCGTCCGTGCTTTTGCCGACGGCGCCAGCGCCCAATACAACGACCAGCCTGCCTGCGTCATGTTCGAGCACGCGAATTTTCGCGGACGATCCATCGAAATGGCGCCCAATGATTCGGTAAGTTTTCGTGGCGGTCAGTTCTGGAACGATCGTGTGTCGTCGGTGTTCGTTAGCCGCGGCTGCACGCTCATAGCCTATGAGGATACGCGGATGGGCGGCAGTTCGATTGAGATCAGCCGCAGAGCCCGCTATCTCGGAGGCGACTGGAACGATCAGATCTCGTCCGCCGAGTGCGTCTGCGACGGCTATTGACGGGCACGGCTTCTGCCCGGCTGAGCGTCGGCGACGAGGCAATCGCGGCGACCGTGCCGCCGAACACGTTCCTGTTGATTGACAAGCCGATTGGCGTCTGTGAACAATTTCCCTCAAGACAAACAAAAGGGGAACTCACATGAACCGGATCGCCGTTTTTGCCGCGACTTTGACGCTTGCCGCCAGCCTGTCCGCGCCGGTGATGGCCGCCACATCGGTCACCATCGGCATCAGCGGCTGGACCGGCTTTGCACCGCTGACGCTTGCCAAGCAGGCAGGCCTCTTCGAGAAGCACGGCCTCGACGTGACCTTGAAGAAGGTGCCTCAGGCCAGCCGTCCGCTCGCCATCGCCAGCGGCGACCTGCAATGCGCCGCCACCACGGTCGAGACCTGGCTGGTGTGGAACGCCAGCGGGGTGACCACCAAGCAGATCTTCCAGCTCGACAAATCCTATGGCGCCGACGGCATTGTCGTGCGCAACGACATCAAGTCGGTCGCCGATCTCAAGGGCAAGAGCGTCGCCTCCTCGGCCCCGGGCACGTCGCCCTATTTTCTGCTCGCCTGGGTGCTGAACAAGAACGGCATGTCGACCAAGGACGTGACGGTCGTCAATCTCGAGCCGGACGCCGCAGCGCAGGCCTTCCTTGCCGGCCAGAACGATGCCGCCGTCACCTATGAGCCGTTCATTTCGGCGGTGCGCGACAAGGCCGACCAGGGCCACATACTGGCGACCACGCTCGACTACCCGATGGTTCTCGACACGGTCGGCTGCACACCCGAATTCCTCAAGGCCAATCCGGACGCGGCCAAGGCGCTTGCCGACAGCTATTTCGAGGCGCTCGACCTGATCAAGAAAGACCCGCAGAAATCCTACGAAATCATGGGCGCTGACGTGAAGCAGTCGGCCAAGGAATTCGAGGATTCGGCGAAGTACCTGAAATGGGCCGACAAGGCCGAGAACAAGCAGTTCTTCACCAAGGAATTCCTGGACTTTTCCAAGACCGCCGGCGACTTGCTGCTGCAGATGGGGCTGATCAAGGAAGCCCCCGACGTTGCCACGCTGGCCGACACCAGCGCGGTGTCCAACTGACCGTCCGGCCTTTGCCCATCATGCGGCGGCGCCTGGCGCCGCCGTCTTCTCCTGGACAAGTGACGATCTGAAGATGGGGACGATTTGAAGATGCGCCCCTTGCATCCAGTCTCGCCGGGCCTGCGAACCGTGCTCGGCATTTCCTTCTTCGTGCTGTTCGTCGCCTTCTGGGCCTGGATCACGCTTGGCGGGCACGTCAACCGCATCTTCCTCGCCGATCCGCTGTCGATGCTGCGAGACGGCTGGCGGCTGCTGGTCGAGGATCGTTTCTGGCTCGACATACTGATCACCATCTGGCGCGTCTTCGGCGGCTTCGTGCTGGCGTCGGTCGTCGCGGTGCCGATCGGCATCGCCATGGGCGCCTGGAAGCCGGTGGAGGCATTCCTGGAACCCTTCGTCTCCTTCGCCCGCTATTTGCCGGCCTCGGCCTTCATTCCGCTGCTCATCCTGTGGGCCGGCATCGGCGAGTTGGAAAAATTGCTGGTCATCTTCGTCGGCTCGGTGTTCCAGATCATCCTGATCGTCGCCGTCAAGGTCGGGTCGACACGGCGCGACCTGGTCGAGGCCGCCTATACGCTGGGCTCGACCAACAACGGTATCGTCAAACGGGTGATCATGCCGGCCAACGCGCCCGAAATCGCCGAGACGCTGCGGCTGGTGCTCGGCTGGGCCTGGACTTATGTCATCGTCGCCGAACTGATCGGCTCGTCCTCGGGCATCGGCTACATGATCATCAACAGCCAGTCACGGCTGGCGACCGGACAGATCATCTTCGGCATCATCGTCATCGGGCTGATTGGGCTGTTGTCCGATTTTGCCTTCAAGGCCTTCAACCGCTGGCTCTTTCCGTGGAGCCTGGCGTGAGCAAGCTTCTCATCGAGGGCGTCTCGCGCACCTTTGCCGGCGTGCGTGGCGGGCAGCCGGTCAAGGCGCTGATGCCGATCGACCTGGCGGTTGCCGCCAATGATTTCATCACCATCCTGGGGCCGTCCGGCTGCGGAAAGTCGACGCTGCTGAGGATCGTCGCCGGTCTCGAGGCACCGAGCGAAGGCCGCGTGCTGCTTGACGGCAAGGCGGTGACCCGGCCGGGGCCGGATCGCGGCATGGTCTTCCAGTCCTACACGCTGTTCCCGTGGCTGACGGTCGCCGAGAACATCGCCTTCGGCCTGCGCGAACGCGGCATGGCGCAAAAAGAGCGGGACGGGCTCGTCGCTTCCTATGTCGATCTCGTCGGGCTGAAGGGGTTCGAGAACCATTGGCCGAAGCAGCTGTCCGGCGGCATGCAGCAGCGCACCGCGATCGCCCGGGCGCTCGCCAACGATCCCGAGATCCTGTTGCTGGATGAGCCGTTCGGCGCGCTCGACAACCAGACACGCGGGCTGATGCAGGAGCTTTTGCTCGGCATCTGGGAGCGGCGCAAGAAGACCGTGCTGTTCGTCACCCACGACATCGAGGAGGCGATCTTCATGGCCTCGCGGGTCATCGTGATGACGGCGCGGCCCGGCAGCATCAAGTCGGATGTCGCCATCGACCTGCCGCATCCGCGCCATTACACGCTGAAGACCAGCCCGGAATTCTCAGGCCTGAAGGCTAGGCTGACCGAAGATATCCGTGTCGAGGCGATGCGCACGGCGCAGGGGCAGCCGGCCGGGACCTGACCGGCGATCAAGCCGCCAGCAACTGCTTGCGGTCGACGCGTTCCTGCTGCGGCGAGCGGGCGTAGAGCTCGCGGTAGCATTTGGAGAAATGTGAGGCCGAGACGAAGCCGCAGGCGACAGCCACTTCGACCACCGGCATCGACGACTGGATCAGCAGATGCCGGGCGCGGTCAAGCCGGATTTCCAGATAGTAGCGGGCAGGGGATCTGCCCATCTCGGTGCGGAACAGCCGCTCGATCTGCCTGCGCGACAGGTCGACATGGTCGGCGATCTCGATCAGCGACAGCGGCTCGGAGAGATTGCCTTCCATCAGCTCGATGATGGTCAGCACTTTCGAGTTCTGCACGCCGAGGCGCGCGCGGAGCGGCAGGCGCTGGCGGTCGGTCGGGCTGCGCACGCGATCGGTCAGCACCTGTTCGCAGACACGGTTGACGAGGCTCTCGTCGAAATCGTCGCCGATCAGCTTCAACATCATGTCGAGCGCGGCGGTGCCGCCGGCGCAGGTGTAGATGTTCTGGTCGATCTCGAAGAGGTCGGCAAAGACATTGGCCTTCGGAAACGCCTCGGAAAAGCCCGGCAGGTTTTCCCAATGGATGGCGCAGCGCTTGTTGGACAACAGGCCGGCGGCGGCGAGGATATGCGCGCCAGTGCACAGGCCGCCGACAGCGACGCCGCGATTATATTCCTCGCGCAGCCAGGCGAAGGCTGACTTGTTCTGATAGCGCTCGACATTGATGCCGCTGCAGACGATGGCCATGTTCGGCCGGTCGGGGCCCGCCATCTTCTTGCGCTCTTCCTCCAGCGAGGTGTTGACCGCGCATTCGACGCCGTTCGAGGCGCGCACCGGCTTGCCGTCGATGCTGGCCAGGCGCCAGCGATAGGCCTCGTAGCCGAGCATGCGATTGGCGGAGCGCAGCGGGTCGAGTGCGGTCGCAAAAGCGATCATCGTGAAATCGGGAACAAGGAAGAACACAAACGATCGCTTGATCGGATGCTTGACGGCGTTCACGGGAACCTCATCTGGCCATGGCGCGAACAGGATGTCGCGAATAGCATAGCGACATCAGGAAAAACCTTGGCTGTCAATTGGCTAGGCCGCCTTGGCGAGACAAAATTTGCGACATGGGTCGCAAATGGGCAATTGCTGGCCGCAATGCTCTCGGGAACATCCAGTCATGTTCCGGGGGAGCAGCATCAAGCGACAGGCGAAATGTGCAAAGGCAAAACAAAAACGCCGCCGTGGCCGGAGCCAGGCGGCGCTACAGTCTTGAAGCAGCGGCAGGGAGGCGCTGCCCCGGAAAATGGTCAGGCGACGAAGCCGAGGCGCGCCGCAGCCATCGCACCGGTCTGGCCGGGCATGGTGTTGGCGAGGCGCTGACGCTCGAGAGCGGTGGTCAGGTTCATTTCGCGGCGGGCGAAGAGGCGGGCAAAAAGCTTCATGATCATCTCCTATCGGTTGCTCAGACGGGTCGCCTTCGCTTGATGGAGTGGGGCAGCTCGTTTGCTGGTGGTCATATAGGCTTGTGCTGCGTGAAACTAAATCGCAAAAGCGAAGCGCTTGATATGAAATACGACACCGAATGCGACAAATTTGGGCAATCTGCTCGAAATTTGTGATTGTTTACAAGGCATTAATTCGAAATCAGAGCCGCTATGCGGCTTGCTCATATGCGCCATGCGTTGGTGACATGGCTCTCAAACTCATTTGAATGCAAACAAAATGTGGAAGGCCTGGGTAAAATAGAGAAGGCCTGCCGGGCTGGGTCCGCGCGGCAGGCCTTCAGCATTTGGTACACACGGTTTACTTCGCTCCAGCCCAGGATCCAACGCCGTTGCGAATGCCGGTCTTGGTGTCGGAAGCCTCGGGCCAGCCGATATCCTTCTGCAGTTCGATCGGCAGGGAGCGGATGGCGCGTTCGGTCTGGTAGCGGGCGCGGGCCGCGCTGAATTCAGTCGCGATGCGACCGAGGGACGACAGGATAGACATTTTATTCTCCTTTGGTGGCGGGCCGGAGACATTCCGACCTTTGATGCGTGGGGCCTTACACGCGGCGTGTTTCAATCCCATTTCATGTCGATTGCAGGTCTGTGACGTGGTCGTTTCGTTGCTGCTTGTGGCAGCAACCTGCCTCGATGGAGTTGACTATCCTCCCAATTCGGTGTTCAATCAAACGAAATGGAATGATGCTTTGTATCAGAAAAATTGAAGGTCAGTTCCCATGAACGCCCCACTCAATCATCCACTGCCGCTGCTTGATCTCGACGTTTTGCGCACTTTCGTGGCGATTGCCGAGACCGGCAGCTTTACCACCGCCGCCAATGCCGTCTTCCGCACGCCGTCCGCTGTCTCCATGCAGATCAAGAAGCTGGAGGACATTCTTGGCCGCTCGGTGTTCGCGCGCGACGCCCGCTCGGTGTCGCTGACGACGGATGGCGAGATGCTGCTCGGCTATGCCCGGCGGCTGCTGTCGATCAACCGCGAGGTGGTGTCGAAGTTCATCATTCCCGAGATCGTCGGCGTGGTGCGGCTCGGTTCGCCGGATGATTATGGCGAGCGCGTGCTGCCCCACGTGCTGAAGCGTTTCGCGCAGTCGCACCCCTCGATCGCCGTCGACGTCACCATCGATCAGAGCAGCAATCTGCGCCGGCGCATGGACGACCGCGCGCTCGACATCACGCTTCTGACCAACTCCTACAAGACCAGCGCGCTCGGCGCCGAGGTGCTTTTGACCGAGCCGATCGTCTGGGCCGGCGCCAAGGGCGGCTGCGCGCATCTGCGCGAACCGCTGCCGGTTTCATTGTGGGAAGAGGGCTGCGCTTGGCGTGCCGGCGCGCTCGAAGCGCTGGGGCGCGAGGGCCGCAACTACCGCGTCGCTTACATGAGCGCGCACACGGCCGGCCAGCGCGCCGCGATCATGGCTGACCTGGCCGTCGCGCCGCTGCCGCGATCCTTCCTCGGCAACGACATGGTCGAGCTCTGCCCGAAGGACGGCATGCCCGATATCGGCACCTACAATCTGGCCATGGTGGTGGCGCCGGACGCCAGCGCCCCGGTCAAGGCCGTCGCCGACCATATCCGCGCGACCTTCGAAGTGTTCCGGGAAACCGGCAAGTTCTGATCCGTCAACAGGATCGGACCGAAAGCAGAAGCGCTACTCCGCCGCCTCGGCGGAGGGCGCTTCGAACCTTGTTTTCCTATCTGGCCTGACCGGCGAGCGCTTCTCGCTGAGAAACGCCGCGATGTGCTGGCGCGCGCGTCGCGATTCCGGCATGTCGATCAATGGCCATGCGTGGAACATGCCTTCCTCGTGGATGACATCAATCTCGACACCGGCGTCCCGCGCCTTTTGCGCGAAGATCAGATTGTCAGGCGTCAAGAGATCGTGCGAGCCGGTCAAAAGCAGCGTTTTCGGCAGCACCGACAGGTCGCCATAGATCGGGCTGATGTGCCAGTCGCTGCGGTCGATGCCGGCGCTGTACATCCGGATCGCTTCGAGGCCGCCGGGAATACCGAGCCAGGGGTCGTTGCGCTCGGCCTCGAACAGCTCGGGGTTGGAAAGCGACATGTCGAGGCCGGGTGAGATCAGCACGTGGCGCGAGGGCAGGGGCAAGCCTTCTTCCGCGGCCATCATGGTCAGCACCACCGCCATGTTGCCACCGGCGGAATCACCCATGAAGATGATGTCTTGCGCCTCTGTCTCGTCGAGCATCTGGCGATAGACTTCGCCGACCATGCCGAACATGGCGTGGAAATCGTGTTCCGGGGCGATCGGATAGATCGGCACGGTGATGCCGTAGCCCAGCCGGTCGGCCATCTCGGCGATCAGATGCCAATGATAGGGCGTGATCTCAAAGACATAGGCGCCGCCATGCAGGTAGAGAATCCGCCTCTGCTCGCCGGCCCTCGGAGCGATCTCATAAACCGGAAAGCCGTCGACGGTGCGCGTCTGGATGTCGAAACGCTGCTGCAGTGAGACCGGGGGGTGATGGTCCTCGGTCTTGCGCGCGGCCGCGATCCAGCGCTGCAGGTTTTCCGGGCTGGAAAAGGCCTTTTTGCGGCTGTACCTGAGCACGAAGGACACGAAGTGGCTTTTCAGACTTGGCATGCGGACACGCGAACTTCGGCAAGAGCCGACTAAGAGAAACCTCCACTATTTCCGAAGATCGTACCTTGGCCGAAAATGTCAAGATTTACGCAGTGGTCCACACGGCGGCGTGATGCACGCCGCCGCAGTCAGCGGCGCGGCAAAAGTGCCGCGCGCAGCCGGTTGCTGGTTGCCGCCGGGGATGTGCGAGACCCCCGGCGCCTGTCGAGCAATTTGCATTTGTCGGCGAAGGTCATCAGCGCGCCGTCCCCAGAAGCAGCGAAATGAGCGCGGCCTGCGGGTCGGCAGGCGGCGACGCCGGCCAGCCAATATCCTTCTGGACATGCGCCGGCAGGCTGTTCAGCGCGCGGATCGCCTTGTTCCTGGCATGGGTCTGCCTGATGGTCACACCGAAGCGACCGAGATTTCCAAACATCGACATTTTCATCTCCCTTGAAGAACAGCGGGAGCCGAGGATTATCTTCGGCCGCCGTTCGATGCCGGGTAAATGCGCCTGCCATGTATCGGGTGGATTTCGCGAAAACAGCGTTTTGGTTTCCGGATCGGTTCGATCCGGAAACATTTGCATGCAAATGAGTTTGGGATTTCGAGGCGACCTGTGAAGGTTGCTTCTATTCCCCGGCTGCGCCTTGCCGCGTGGCCTTCGCGCGAGCGCCGGCGCGGGGCGGCGTCGCCGGCGACACCGTCCTCGCTTACCGTCTTGCGCGGCGGCAGTTTCACCGCCGCCGACAGTTTCGGGAACGGGTCGACCTTGTTGGGCAGCGCCATGGCGTAGACGAAATGCTCCTGGAATTTTGGTTCCAGCGCGGTCTCGATCTTCTCGATTTGGCTCACCGTCTCCTCGATCTCGCGGCGATAGCCGCGGTTCAGGAGCGCCATGCGTGCGCCGGCACCCGCGGCGTTGCCGACGGCGGAAACCTTGTCGAGGTCACAGTCGGGGATCAGGCCCAGCACCATGGCGTATTTCGGATCGATGAACGAGCCGAAGGCGCCGGCGAAGTGGATGCGGTCGACATGCTCGGTGTTCTGCTTTTCCATCAAGAGCTTGGTGCCGGCATAAAGAGCGGCCTTGGCGAGCTGGATGGCGCGCACGTCGGTCTGGGTGATGGTGATCTTCGGCTCGCCTTCCTTCAGCACGTAGGAGAAGGTGCGGCCATTGGCGACGACCCGTGGCGAGCGTGCCGCAAGCGATCCGTCGACAACGCCATCCTCCGAGATGATGCCGGCGAGATACATTTCCGCCACGATCTCGATGATGCCGGAGCCGCAGATGCCGGTCACGCCGGTCGCCTGCACGCTGTCGAGGAAGCCCGGTTCGTCGGACCACAGTTCCGAACCGATGACGCGGTATTTGGGTTCCAGCGTGTCGGGGTCGATGCGCACACGCTCGATGGCGCCGGGCGCGGCACGCTGGCCGCCGGAGATTTCGGCACCCTCGAAAGCCGGACCGGTCGGAGAAGAGGCCGCCACGACCCGCGCACGATTGCCAAGCACGATCTCGGCATTGGTGCCGACGTCGACGATCAGCATCATCTCGTCCTGGCGATGCGGGCCTTCGGACAGCGTCACCGCCGCCGCGTCGGCGCCGACATGGCCGGCAATGCAAGGCAGCATGTAGAGGCGGGCACCCTGGTTGAGCTTGAGGCCGATGTCGGAGGCCTTGATGCGCACCGCGCCCGAGACGGCGAGCGCGAAGGGGGCACCGCCGAGTTCGGTCGGATCGATGCCGAGGAACAGATGGTGCATGATCGGATTGCCGACGAAGACGGAATCCAGAATGTCGTTGCGCTGGACATTGCCTTCCGCGCAGACCTTGTCGACAAGGCTGGAGATCGCTTCGCGTACGGCCACCGTCATGCCTTCGCGGCCGTCCGGGTTCATCATCACATAGGAGACGCGGCTCATCAGATCCTCGCCGAAGCGGATCTGCGGGTTCGAGGTGCCGGACGAGGCGGCGACGCGGCCCGACAGCAGCGACACCAGATGCATGGCGATGGTGGTCGAGCCGATATCGCAGGCCAGCCCATAGGCCTCGTTCTTGAGGCCCGGCCACAGCGCGATGACACGCGCGATATCGCTGTCGGCATCCTTGTGGATGGCGGCGGTGGCGGTCCAGTTGCCCTTGCGCAGGATGCCCTGCACCTGCGGCAGCAGGTAGAAGTCGAATTCGAGGTTCTTGAAGCCCCAATCCTTCATCAGCGCGATCTTCAGCCGGTCGAGATCGCCGAGCGGCTTGTGCATGTCGGGCTCTTCGATTTCGACATAGCACATGCGGATTGCCGTATCGCGGGCGATCACCCTGGTGTCGGCATCCTTGCGGATGGTCTGCGCATTGATGACGGTGTCCTGCGGCACGTCGATGACGAGGTCGCCGAGGATCTGCGCCGAGCAGGAGAGGCGGCGCCGTTCAGGCAGGCCGCGCACGCGTTCGTAGCGCTCTTCCTTGGGTCCCTTGGGCGAGATGTGGTCGTTGGAGGAGACGATCTTGTGCTTGGCGAAATTGCCTTCCTGCACCTCGATCTGGCAGCGCCCGCACGTGGCGCGGCCGCCGCACACGCTCTCGACATAGACGCCAAGCTGGCGCGCGGCATCGAGCACCGGCGTGCCGACTGGAAACCGCCCGCGCTTGCCCGACGGCATGAACAGCACGAGTGGATCGGTGATGTTGGCAGGTGAATTCACGATTGCGCGCTTATCCCCGGCCCATCCGGGCCTCTCGTCCGCCGCGGCGGCGGCCACCGTTGCCGGCGCCCTCGCCAGGGGCGTTGACCGCCGTCGGCGCCGCGACCGCATGGCCGCCTTCGGCCGGCTTGTAGTCCTTGTAGGTTCGGATCCAGTTGGTGCAGTTCTCGTCGGTGCCGTTGAGCACATTGGCGCCGCGCACGGCTTCCATTTCCTGCGGCCGCACCGGGTTCATGATCGCCGAGGTCATGCCGGCGCCGATCACCATGGGGATGAAGGCGGCGTTGATGCCGTGGCGATGCGGCAGGCCGAACGAAATGTTGGACAGGCCGCAGGTGGTGTTGACCTTGAGCTCCTCGCGCAGCCGACGCAGCAGCGCGAACACCTGGCGGCCGGCGTCACCCAGCGCGCCGATCGGCATGACCAGCGGGTCGACGACGACGTCATGAGCGGGAATGCCGAAATCGGCACAGCGCTGGACGATCTTCTTGGCGACGGCGAAGCGCACGTCCGGATCCATCGAAATGCCGGTCTCGTCATTGGAGATGGCGACGACCGGCACGTTGTATTTCTTGATCAGCGGCAGGATGGCTTCGAGTTTTTCCTCCTCGCCGGTGACGGAGTTGACCAGCGGGCGGCCCTTGGCGACCTTGAGTGCTGCCTCGATCGCGGCGGTAACCGAGCTGTCGATCGACAGCGGCAGGTCGACGAGGCCCTGGACGATCTCCAGCGTCTGCACCAGCAGCGCCGGCTCGGTCGCATTGGGGTCGACGGCGGTGACGCCGGCATTGACGTCGAGCATGGTGGCGCCGCAGGCGGCCTGCTCCAACGCGTCCTTGATGACGGTCTCGAAATTGCCGGCGATCATCTCGGCGGCGAGCTTCTTGCGGCCGGTCGGGTTGATGCGCTCGCCGATGACGCAGAAGGGCTGGTCGAAGCCGATGATGATCTCTCGTGTCGCCGAGGCGACAATGGTCCGGGTCATGAAGTCTCTCCGCCTTGATATAAAGTGCTTCTTTATATCGTCTCTGGTTTCGTTCCAGGGTCTGGTGATCGGCCGCGCTTAGTGCGCGGTCTTTACCATGTCCACCTGCGTTTCGGTAATCTCGTCGTGCAGTATATGATCGAGCCGGTCGGCAACCATCTGGTCGTCGCGGCGGATTTCGCGCTTCCAGGGCTGGCGGCCCTTGAGCACGCCCGATTCATCGACGATCTCGGCGACATATTCCTCCTGCCGGTAGGCCATCACATGGATGCCCGAGATACCGGGGATTTCCTTCACCTCGTTGATGATGTCGATGCAGAGCTGCTTGCCTTCCTTCTTCTGGTCCTGGGCGCCCTCCAGCCGCTTGATGATGGCGTCCGGAATGTGGATACCCGGCACGTTGGAGCGGATCCACTTGGCGGTCTTGGCCGAAGCTAGGGGGCCGACGCCGCACAGGACGAACACTTTTTCGGTGTGGCCAAGATCGCGCGCCTTCTGCATGAAGGTCCTGAACATCGGCACGTCGAAACAATACTGCGTCTGCACGAACTGTGCGCCGGCGGCGATCTTCTTGCCGAGATGGATCGGGCGGAAATCGAAGGGCGGCGCGAACGGGTTGACAGCAGCACCCAGGAAGACCTGCGGCGGCGTCGTCAGCTTGCGGCCGGACAGGAATTTGCCATTGTCGCGCATGATGCGGACGGTTTCGAGCAGCGACATGGAATCGAGATCGAACACCGGCTTGGCGCCGGGCTGGTCGCCGGCCTGCACGCCGTCGCCGGTCAGGCACAGCATGTTGGCGACACCCATCGCTGCGCCGCCCAGCACGTCGCCCTGGATGGCGATGCGGTTCTTGTCGCGGCAAGCGATCTGCATGATCGGGGCATAGCCCATGCGGGTCAAAAAGCGCGCAGATGCCGACCGAGGACATGTGGCAGTTGGCGCCCGAGGCATCGACGGCGTTGATGGCGTCGACCCAGCCGTCGAAGATCTTGGCCCGGTTGTAGACGTCCTCGGGGTCGGCGCTGTCGGGCGGGTTGAGCTCGGTCGTCACCGCGAACTCGCCGCGCCGCAGCACGCGCTCCAGCCGGCCGCGGGACGAGTGGCCGGGCAGGGGATCGAGTGGCAGATGAATGCCGGCCGGGTTCTCGTCGCGCTGACGGGCGGTCATGCGGCGGCTCCGGTCTTTGGGGCAGCCGCGGCTTCACGGGCGGCCGCCGCCTGCGCGGTGACCCGCAGCCAGGCCGAGGTTTCGCGCAACGACTGGTCGACCGGCTTCTGCACGGTCAGGATCTTGTCAGAGTTGACCATGTTCTGCGAACCTTCCCAGGCCTTGACCCAGACGCAGGGCATGTCGGGCTCGACTTCGCAATTGCCGTTGGCGCGAACGCCGCCGCAGGGACCGTTGCGAAGCTGCTTGGGGCAGTTCATCGGGCATGACATGCCGGTCGACGACAGGATGCACTGGCCGCACATGCGGCAGTCGAACATGAAGCCCTTCACGCGCTTTTCGACGAATTTGATCGGGGCCTCGACGCGACCGTAGCCGATGCCCTTCCACAGAGGGTGGAGGAGCAGAAACATGTCGGCGAAACGGGAATAGAACCATTCGAGCAGGCGCGAATGCCGGATCGACCACAATCTCACCGCGAAAGAGCGCTGCACGCGCCGCTGCGGCGACACGTCGGCCGGCTTGTAGTCGGACTTCGGCGCTGCCTTCTTGACCAGAGTGGCCTGGGTAACCGCCGGATTTGTCTCAGACATTGTCTTTGCCGCCTGCCTTGACCAGAGCGACCAGCCGCTCGCGGTCATATTTCGTGTCGAGGTCCTGAAAAGCCTTTTCGACCTCAGCTTCGAGATCGTCGCCGACCGGAACCGGATCGGCCTTGCGCCATTCGGCCAGATAGTCGTCGGTGCCGCCGGCGCCGGTGCGCATGGCGCACATGTCGATGGCCTCGGTGAAGCGCAGCGGCAGTTCGCGCTTGGCGTTCTGCCGGCCCTTCTTGACGATGACCTGGGCAGGAATGTCGCGCCAGTAGACGACGATAAGATCGGCCATGAATTCTCGCTCCTCGAACTATCGAGCATTGCCGCATGCGCAGTGGGGCCGCTTGTTATGGGACGACGCGCGCGCATTCAAAAGCGACGCATTTCAATGTCGTAAAATGAAAGGTGCGTTTATTCGTCCGCGGCGCGCGCAGGAGGCAGGGTCGGCGCACCGAAAAAGCCGTCTGGCATTGTGTGACTCAGGGCTGACAAAGCCTACCAGATTCCGGTTCTGAGGCCGGTCCAGACGTAGAACCAGATCGTCGGATGATACCATTGTTTCGAAGGCAGGCCGGGATCGATCGTCGTGAGTTTTCCAGCCAGCGCATCGGTGATGGCCTCGACGCATATGTCGCGCGAGAACGCCGCCTGGCGTAGCGCGTGACTTGAGATGGTGTCGCCTTTTTCGGTCTGCCGCACGCCTGCTTCAGCACGCCGCCAGTGTCGACGCCGGCGTCGACGAGGTGGACAGTCGTGCCGAAATTCTGCGCATCACCTGATACCAGAGCCCAATAGCCGCCATTCATGCCGCGATATTTCGGCGTGATGCCCGCATGATAGTTGAGCACCGGGCAGGGCATCTTGCTCAGCATCCCGGCCGAGATCAGCCGGCAACCGTTGAGCAGCACAACGCCTGGCTGGATTTTTTGGATCGCCTGCAGGCACTCAGGCCCATTGGCCGAGGCCACTCGGATGATCTTCTGGTCTGGTCGCGGCTCAACGTCCAGTTTCTCCTCCGCGATCAATCGCGCGCTATGGCTAGCCAGGAGCCGCTTGCCCAGCCTGCTCAGCACCATCGTGCCAAGCTGGCCCATGGCCGAGATCCAGCCCTGGCGGCGAGCCCGACCGCGCAGCAATTGCTTTTTGGATTCAGGGGTTTCGAGGACGACGCTGACAGGACCAACGCGATCGGCGATTGCGTTGATCATGGCCCAGACATGCTGGCCGCCGCCGGTCACGACGACGATCGGCGCGCTGGGTCCAACCGGTGAAGACATAACCTGCTTCCCTGCCTTGCACGCGGCTGCCTGCCGCGCGCTGCTGGCCGGAATTTGTGCCGGAATCGGGTTAAATCTTGATGACCACGCTCAACGCTTGAACTCGATGATGTCGAGCTTCGATTCGTAGTAGGGCGCGGGAAGTTCGATGCGCCATTCCTTGGCGCCGGTGCGGAAGGCGTAACCGACCTGGTCGGTCTGCGGGCCGCTGCCATAGGGCTTTGCCTTATCGTCGTTGACGGAGCCGGAGCCCAGATAGATCGCGCGCTTCCCGCCATCGTCGAAAAAGCGGCCCTGGGTGCGCTGCGAGCCGCTGATCTTTTCCAGCCGCCAGCCGGAACCATCGTCGGTCACCTTGCACTTGAACCAGCCATAGATGACGAGCGGGCTCAATCCGCCCGCCTTGATGGTGCGGCACTTCCAGTTGCCGGTCAGGTCCTTGTCGGAGAACGACACCAGTGGCTTCGCCAGCAAGGCATCGAGCTGTTTGACCTCGGCCGGGGTGCCGGCCTTCGCCTCGGCGAGTGCCGCCTTGCGCGTCTCGCCATATTTGTCGAGGCGGGCCTTGTCGGCAGGCGTGATCAGCTTCTGCACCTGGCCGTCGGCAAGGGCGGGCAGGGTGCAGCAGAGCAGGCCGATGGCGGCGAAAAGGGGACGAAGGATCATCTGGAACTCCCTGGATAAAATGGCAGTCGATAAAAATGGCAGTTAATGTCTGGAGCGGCGCGGTTGCCAGCTTGATGCCTGATTTTATCGGGTCGCTCGCGCCTGTCATCCGTGCTTAACAGCGTCACCGTCAAAAATCATGGTGACGCATGCGAATCTTGCTCACGGGATCGTCGGGTTGGCTGGGCAGCGCTCTGGCGCCGCGCCTGCGCGCGCTTGGCCATGAGGTGATCGGTCTTGACCCTGTTCCATCTGTTGAAACGCAGATGATCGGCTCGATCGCCGATCGTGACCTGGTCATGCGGGTGGTCGGGGACAATCGTATCGAAGCCATCATTCACAGCGGCGCGCTGCACAAGCCCAATATAGAGCATTTTGAGAACACGGACTTCGTCGCGACGAACGTTCAGGGCACGCTCAACCTGCTGGATGCAGCGGTGGCGACCGGCGTGCAACGCTTTGTCTTCACTTCGACCACTTCACTGATGATCTCGCAGGCGATACGCGACGGCTTCAAGGGCGGTGCGCGCAAGGCCGCCTGGCTGACTGAGGCAATGTCGCCCGAACCGCGCAACATCTATGGCGTGACCAAGCTTTCGGCCGAACATCTCTGCCGCCTCTATTCTCTGCAGCATGGCCTGCCGGTGGTCGTGCTGCGCACGGCCCGCTTCTTTCCCGAGGCCGATGACATGGCGCATGCGATCGAACAGTCTGATTCAAACACCAAGGCGAATGAATTGCTGTTCCGGCGGCTGACGGTGGAAGATGCGGCGGAGGCTCATGTCGCCGCGTTGGAGAAGGCGCCGCAGCTGGGCTTCGATATCTTTATCGTCTGCGCGCCGACACCGTTCCAGCCCGACGATTGCGATACGCTGATCAGGGATGCGCCAGCCGTCGTCGCGCATTATTTCCCAGACTTTCCGGCGCTTTATGCGCGAAAAGGCTGGACGATGTTTTCCTCCATCGACCGGGTCTATGACGCATCGCGGGCGAGAGATCGGCTGGGCTTTGCCTGCAAGACGAGCTTCGCGGATGTGCTTGCGGGCGCTAAGGACGGAGGAGGCCGCCTAGCGCACTGCGTTCAGGCGACCGCAGCCCGCGCCATTTCAGCCGTCAGGTCGCCATAGCCGGTCGCCCGGCGCTCATAGGCGAGGCCGAGCATAGCGGCGGCCTTTTCCGCGACCTTGTCGAGTTCCGGGTCGTCGGTCTGGGCGAGATAGACCAGTTTCTCGTAGTTGCCGAAATAGTCCTTGATCAGCTCCGGGTGCTTGTCGAGGCCGAGCGGCTTCATGAAGAAGGCATCGAACTGACGGCACAGAAAGTCCGTCATGTAGAAGGACATCATGTCGTCGGCGGCGATTTTCGCGTAGGCCTCCATGCCTTGATAGAAGGCAAAGCAATGCGGGCCGGCCATGCGCTCGACGCCATGCTTCTCGATGACGCGGTCGAGCAGGCCGCCAGTGCCGCAATCGGCATAGCCGACGAAAATGTGCTCGTAACCTTCCGCCTTGGCCTTCTCGATCGCCTTGTCCATGGCGGGCGCGATGCGGTCGGGATAGAAATGAAACTCCGCCGGCAAACAGGTCAGTTCAAGGTGAGTGAGCCCGAGCTGTTCCTTGACGGCCAAGACCTCGCGCGCAATCATCCCGCAGGCGATGACGAGCAGCCTGTCTGTTTGATTCGGTTTCGTTTTTTGCGTCCTGACCAAGTCGAGCCGGCTTTCGCTGCGGGGCTAATTTATCTGTCGAGGGAGACACCGTCCATGAAACTGCTGCGCATCGCACCGATTGCCATTCTTGCCTGTGCCTTGGCCCTTACGGCCTGCGCCAACACCATTCGGGGTGTCGGCAAGGATGTCAAATCGACGGCAAGGGCTGTCAAAGACACTGTCGCCAACTGATCGGCAGCCTCGTCCATCATCTGGGAACAAAAAAGCCGCGCTGCAAGGCGCGGCTTTTCTTGTCGGTCCATCCTGATGCCTTGGGTCAGGCGGAAGCGCGCACGTTATGCTTGCGCTTCATGAAGTCCTTGGCGGTCTCGACCGCCACCGCCGCATCGCGGCAATAGGCGTCGGCGCCGACGGCCTTGCCGAACTCCTCGTTGAGCGGCGCGCCGCCGACCAGCACGACATAGTCGTCGCGGATGCCCTTTTCCTTCATCGTGTCGATGACGACCTTCATGTAGGGCATGGTCGTGGTCAAAAGCGCCGACATGCCGATAATGTCGGGCTGATGCTGCTCGATCGCATCGAGATATTTCTCGACCGCGTTGTTGATGCCGAGATCGATGACGTCGAAGCCGGCGCCTTCCATCATCATGCCGACGAGGTTCTTGCCGATGTCGTGGATGTCGCCCTTGACGGTGCCGATGACCATCTTGCCCTGCTTCGGCGCGCCGGTGGCGGCGAGCAGCGGACGCAGGATGAACATGCCGGCCTTCATTGCGTTGGCGGACAACAGCACTTCGGGAACGAACAGGATGCCGTCGCGAAAATCCTCGCCGACGATGCGCATGCCTTCGACCAACGCCTCGGTCAGCACCTTGTACGGCGCCCAGCCGCGCTCCAGAAGGATGCGCGTGCCTTCCTCGATCTCTTCCTTCAACCCGTCATAGAGATCGTCGTGCATCTGCTGCACCAACTCGTCGTCGGAAAGTTCAGAAAGGATGATCTCGTCGTCGGACATTTTTATCCAGCTCCTCACGGCATCGCGACTGTGTCGCAAGGCACAAAATTTTAGCGCTCATACCTAACCCGCAACGGGCGGCTATCCATAGCTGATTTGCGACTTCCCGCAAAAGGAAAGCGACTGGAAAATCTATTGGTTTTCTTGTCGATTTTGCGACAGGCGTTGGCGCGGACGGGCCGTTTCGAATAGGGTGCATGGGTACGATCCGGCGAAAGCCGCGCCATGCGGCCGCAACGGTTACGGACCAGCCATCGTCAGGCCAGGCCATATTCAGGGAAGAGCGATCATGAGCGAACACGCGGCAGTCGACCAGGAAGCGTCAAACGCGCGGCGTGGGCGCGGTGCGAGCGGCGGAGCAGCGGCCAGGCGCGCGGCGCGCTCCGGCGGCGGACCCGGCACCCAGCTCACCTACATCAAGCGCAAGATCAACGTCTATGAGGTGCTCGACGAGGAGGGCCTCGCACTGATCGAGAAGAACACCGATACGGTGCTCGAGGAGATCGGCATCATTTTTCGCGATGACGCCGAAGCGTTGCAGCTGTGGAAAGAGGCCGGCGCAGACGTCAAGGGCGAGCGCGTGCACTTCCCGAAGGGGCTTTCCCGTTCGCTGCTGAAGACCGCACCGTCCGTCTATACCCAGCACGCCCGCAATTCCGAACGCTCGGTGCAGATTGGCGGCAACGCCACTGTTTTCGCGCCGGTCTATGGCCCGCCCTTCGTACGCGACCTCGACGGCGTCCGCCGCTACGCGACGATCGAGGATTTCCGGAATTTCGTGAAACTCGCCTATATGGCGCCGTCGATCCACCATTCGGGCGGCACGGTGTGCGAGCCGGTCGACGTGCCGGTCAACAAGCGCCACCTCGACATGGTCTACAGCCACATCAAATATTCCGACAAGCCGTTCATGGGCTCGGTGACGGCGCCGGAACGCGCCGAAGACACCGTCGCCATGGCCAAGCTCGTCTTCGGCGACGATTTCGTCGAAAACAACACCGTGCTGACCAGCCTGATCAACGCCAACTCGCCGATGGTGTTCGACGAGACCATGCTGGGCGCGCTGAAGGTTTATTCGCGCCACAACCAGGCCTGCATCGTCACCCCGTTCATCCTGGCCGGCGCGATGAGCCCGGTGACGGTGGCTGGCACGCTGACGCAGGTTCTGGCCGAAGTGCTGGCTGGCGCATCGTTCACGCAGCTGATCCGGCCGGGCGCGCCGGTGCTGTTCGGCACCTTCGCCTCGTCGATCTCGATGCAGTCCGGCGCGCCGACCTTCGGCACGCCGGAGCCGTCGCTGGTGTCCTATGGCGCCGCACAGCTCGCACGCCGGCTCGGCCTGCCGTTCCGCACCGGTGGTTCGCTCTGCGCGTCCAAGGTTCCAGATGCGCAGGCGGCCTATGAAAGCGCCAACACGCTGAACTCGACGATCCTTGCCGGCACCAACTTTGTCCTTCACTCGGCCGGCTGGCTCGAAGGCGGGCTGGCGTCCTGCTACGAAAAATTCATGATGGACATCGACCAGCTCGGCATGACCCAAAAATTCTCCGAGGGCGTCGACCTGTCGGAAAACGGCCAGGCGATGGACGCCATCCGCCAGGTCGGCCCGGGCAGCCACTATCTTGGCTGCGACCACACCCAGGCCAATTTCCAGACGGCGTTCTACCGCTCCAACATTGCCGACAACAATTCCTACGAGCAGTGGCTGGCCGAGGGCGAGAAGACCGCGCCGCAGCGCGCCAACGAACTCGCCCGCCGCTGGCTGGAAAGCTATGAGGCGCCGCATCTCGACCCGAGCATCGACGAAGCGCTGAAGGAGTTCATCGCCAAGAAGAAGGGGTCGATGCCCGACGCCTTCACTTGAAAGGAGCCCGAGTCAGGCGGGGCTAAAGTCGCCAACATCATCCACAAGGAAGTCTGGCGGAGCGCCTTCTCCGATCCGGACAAGAAGGGATGATTCTTGCGCGCGGCATGATCGAAGGGATCACGGCCGCGCTTGGCGCCAACGGCCTCATCCTGCGCGGCGGTTTTGTTTTTTCCGATAACGACGACGCCGCGCATGGCGCCTCGGGCGTACCGGCAAAATCCGTGCTGCTGGTCGGGCAAGCGGGTGCGGCGCCCTGGCCGCATTTCCTGCGCTGGCGCGAAAGGCAGCCACAGCAAATCGCCAATCCGCTCGACAGCTGGTCACGGCAGGTCATCGGCGATGTGGCGGCGGCATTCGGGGCACGCGCCGTTTCACCGTCCGACAAACCCTATCTGCCGTTCCAGCAATGGGCGATGCGGGCCGAGGGACTGAAACCGTCGCCGCTTGGTATTCTCATGCACCCGCAATACGGGCTTTGGCATGCCTATCGCGGCGCGCTGCTGTTCGAGGACGAGATCGCGCTTCCGCAGCAGGGCGAGATGATCCATCTCTGCGACGCCTGTGTCGCAAAACCCTGCCTGAAATCCTGCCCGGTCGATGCATACTCCAGGGAAGGGTTCGCCTATCAGGCCTGCCTTGCGCATGTTCGGGGAGCGAATGGCGGACCATGCCGGAGCGGCGGTTGCCTCGACCGCAATGCCTGTCCCTATGGCACGGAATATCGCTATCCGCCTGATGTCCAGGCCTTCCATATGGCGAGCTTCGCATTGGCCGCCGGTTGATCCAGCCTTCCACGTCGAGCCTCGGGAGCCTGCGAGCGCGTCACGCCATCCTGCACGAAATGTTGACGGGTACTTTCAAGGAATGCCTTGCCGTGGCAGCTCGCGCGGATATGTATCGCGCATCTGAAAAACGGAGCAGGCAATGACCAAGCAGGACCTTCGGATCAAGACCCATCACGGCGTGGCGAAGGCGGGCCTGTTCGGCTCGGCCAAGGCGTCCCCGGCCAAGGCCGGTGTCATTCTCTACCAGGATGCTTTCGGTCCGCGCCCGGCGCTTGACGGCATGGCCGAGCGGCTGGCGGGCGAAGGTTATGCGGTGCTGGTGCCGGACCTGTTCTACCGCAACGTGCCCTATGGTCCGTTCGATGCCAAGACCGCCTTCACCGAGGAAAAGACCAAGGCGGCGCTGATGGCGCTGGTGACCGGGACGACGCAGGAGATGACCATCGGCGACAGCGCGGCCTTTCTCGATGCGCTCTCCGTCGAGGGCGTCACCGGGCCGATCGGCACCGTCGGTTATTGCATGGGCGGCGCGCGGGCGCTGAACGTCGCCGCGGCCTATCCAGACCGGATCAAGGCCGCCGCCAGTTTCCATGGCGGCAATCTCGCCAGCGATGCCGCGGACAGCCCGCATCGCAAGGCGGCGTCCATCAAGGCGCGCGTCTATGTCGGGATGGCCGGCGTCGACAGGAGTTTCCCGCCGGAACAGTCGACAAGGCTGGCGGACGCGCTGCGCAATGCCGAAGTCGACCACGCGATCGAGAACTATGTCGGCATGGCGCATGGCTGGTGCGTGCCGGACCACAGCGTCTACAACGAAGCCGGCGCCGAGCGGCACTGGCAAAGGCTGATCACGCTGTTTGCCGAAACGTTGCTGTAGGGTTTTTGCGTACCTGTTGGCACCAACTTTCGAGAGTTGGCGCCGTCCCTCATCCGCCCTTCGGGCACCTTCTCCCCCGTAGAATGGGGAGAAGGAAGAGGGCACCTGCCAAAAAAATCTTTCCATCACCCCAAGGTTTAGCCATTAGCCTTCGTCCAACAGGCAAATGATGGCGATGATGCTGGATGAGAGCGAAGCCTCCGACGCCGAACTGATCGGGCGGGCGAAGGGCGGAGACAGGGGGGCCTTCGGCAAGTTGCTGGAGCGTCACTACGACTTCGTCTATCGCGCCGCCTATCGCTGGTGCGGGAAGAAGGCCGATGCCGAAGACATCGCCCAGGAAGTCTGTGTCCGGCTCGGCAAGGCGATCCGCGACTATCGCGGCGGCGGCGCCTTCACGACATGGCTCTATTCCGTGACGATGAATGCGGCGCGCGATATGATGCGCAAGACCGCGCGCGAGACGGTGAAGACCGAGGCCTATGGCGTCCATGCGCTGATTTCGGGCGAGGCTCCGGCCGAGAGCGAGGATCCGGCCGAGGCGCTGTGGGCCGCCGTGCGGCAGCTTCCGGACAAGCAACGCGACGCCGTGCTGCTGGTCTATGGCGAGGGCTTGAGCCACGCGGCCGCCGCCGAGGCGATGGCGATCTCGGAGACGACTGTTTCCTGGCACATCCATGAAGCGAAGAAACGGCTGAAGACGCTGATGCGTTCAGCCGGGGAAGTGTGACCATGGTCGACGACAACGAACTCAACAGGCTGCGCGACGCAGCAGTACCGGCGCCCGGCGAGAGCGCGAAGGCGCGCGCCTTCGAAGCCGCCCTGCGCGCCTATGATCAGGAAAATATTTCCGCCGTCACCCAAGGATCGGCCGGCGGTCTTCGTCTCACAGAGCGAGCACAAAAGCTCTGGAGCGAGATCATGCAAAAGAAACTCATTGCCACGCCGGCCATTGCCGGGCTCGTCGCCCTGCCGATCGCCGGATACGCCACCTTCCATATGCTGAGGGAACAGCCGTCCAAATTCGGCGGCGACGAAAAGATCACCGAGACGCTGGCCGACAAGCCGGCGACGTTGAAGCCGGCCGAGCCGAAGCAGGCTCCGACGGAACTGGCGAAGGACAAGAAGGCCGACGCGGATGTGGAAAGCCGCGACGCCAATGACGTGCTGGCTACGCCGGTCGCACCGCCGAAACCCGAGATCGACTGCCGTTGGCGGCGTGGCGCAGCAGAATGCGCAAGGACGTGGTGTGCCGGCTGATGCCCCGGCAACAATCAACCAGCCGGAGTCGGACACTTTGCAAGCTTACAAGCCGGCGCCGGCGCCGGCCCCGACAGGCGAGTTCGCGTTGGATGGCACCACGACCGCGCCCTACGCATCGCGGGTTGCCCGCGTGCCGGCTGCCGAGTCCAAGCTGATGGCGCCACAGCCGACCATGGCGCCGGCGGATCAGGTCGCACCGCAGGAGGAGAACCGCAACCGCGTCCAGGATTTCAAGACCAATCCGGTGCATGCCGCACTCGAGGATCCGGTCTCGACCTTCTCGATCGACGTCGACACCGCCTCCTATTCCTTCGTGCGCCGTTCGCTGAAGGAAGGCTCCGTGCCGCAGGCCGACACGGTGCGTGTCGAGGAGATGATCAACTACTTCCCTTATGACTGGAAGGGGCCGGACTCGGCGTCGACGCCGTTCAACTCGACCGTCAGCGTCATGCCGACGCCGTGGAACGAGCACACCAAGCTGATGCATGTCGCCATCAAGGGCTTCGACATCAAGCCGACCGAGCAGCCGAAGGCCAATCTTGTCTTCCTGATCGATGTCTCGGGCTCCATGGATGAACCGGACAAGCTACCGTTGCTCAAGTCGGCATTCCGGCTGCTGGTCAGCAAGCTCAGGGCCGACGACACCATCTCCATCGTCACCTATGCCGGCGAGGCCGGCACCGTGCTGATGCCGACCAGGGCTGCCGAGAAGGACAAGATCCTCAATGCCATCGACAATCTGACGCCCGGCGGTTCGACCGCCGGCGAGGCCGGCATCAGGGAAGCCTACAAGCTTGCCCAGCAATCCTTCGTCAAGGACGGCGTCAACCGGGTGATGCTGGCCACCGATGGCGACTTCAATGTCGGCCAGAGCGACGACGATGATCTGAAACGTTTGATCGAACAGGAGCGCAAGAGCGGTGTCTTCCTGTCGGTTTTCGGCTTCGGCCACGACAATCTGAACGACCAGATGATGCAGACCATCGCCCAGAACGGAAACGGCACGGCAGCCTATATCGACACGCTGGCCGAGGCGGAAAAGGTGCTGGTCGAGGATGCCTCCTCGACGCTGTTCCCGATCGCCAAGGACGTGAAGATCCAGGTCGAGTTCAACCCGAACAAGGTCTCGGAATACCGGCTGATCGGCTACGAGACCCGGGCGCTCAATCGCGAGGACTTCAACAATGACCGCGTCGATGCCGGCGATATCGGCTCTGGCCATTCGGTCACCGCGATCTACGAGATCACGCCGAAAGGCAGCGGCGGCGAGCAGATCGACCCGCTGCGCTATGGCCAGGCCACGGTCAACAATGGCGGCGTCGCCAATGCGGACGAATATGCCTTCGTCAAGATCCGCTACAAGCTGCCCACCGAGGACGTTTCGAAGCTGATCACCACGCCGGTGACCTCGGCCAACGAGGTGGCGTCGTTCGACCAGGCCAGCACCGACCAGCGCTTCTCCGTCGCGGTTGCCGCCTTCGGCCAGAAGTTGCGCGACGAGGATGCGACCGCGAAGTTCGGTTACGACAGGATCATGGAGATTGCCACTGCCGCCCGAGGAGCCGACCCGTTTGGGTACAGGTCCGAGTTCCTCTCGCTTGTGCGCCTTGCCTCGGCGCTGGGCGGTAACCGGTAGTGGCGATGACGGCCGGTTTCTTTCAGATGGGATCGTTCTGACAGGGGAAACCGGCCTACGGGCGGGTGAGGCAGGCCGGCGAGGGGTCATTCCCTTGCCGGCCTTTTTTCCGAATTTTCAGATCGTTAAATTGCGCGGTATTTCCGGTACCGGATCGCAATTTCCTCTCGTTACACCAGCCATGTTTACAGGGCTTGAGGGAGCCGGAATTGCAGATCAGGACTATCGTCAACTTGCCGCCGCCGGTGCGAGACGCTTCGACGGTTTCATCAGCCCCATCGGCCGAATCCAGGCGCATCAGCGACGATGTCGCACAGGCGCGTCACACCGCCCTGTCGGCGCTGACCAACGACCGCTTCCGCGCCATGCTGGAACAGATCAGTGATCCGGCCGCATCCGGCGCGCTGATGACGATGCGTGGCGACAACGTCGTCGATTTCAAGTCGGCGCAATCGAGCTACGCCGACAACAGCGAATAATCGAAATCTATCGCTTCAGGCCCGGCTGCGGCGACGCTCGCGGCGGGCTTCGCTGGTCTCGGCGGTGTTTTCCGTCGCCACCTTGTTGCGCATCGGACCGATGCGCTCGACGATCGTCTCTACAGTCGGACGATCCGCCCTAGTGTGGGCGTCGAGCGCCTTGCGCATGGCGGCAAGATGCTGGAACGAGGTGCCGCAGCAGCCGCCGACGATTTTCGCACCGGCATCGACGGCGAGGCGGACATAGTCGGCCATCAGTTCCGGCGTGCCGGAATAATGGATCTCGGTGCCGCGGAATTCGGGAATGCCGCAATTGCCCTTGACGATCACGGTCGCCAGCGGCTTCGCCTCAGTCATGTCGAGCAGCGAGGCCAGGATATCGGAGGCACCGACGCCGCAATTGGCGCCAACGCCGAGCGGTGCCTCGGACAGCCCGTCAACGACGCCATGGATATCCTTCGGCAGCAGGCCCATCATGGTGCGGCCGGCGGTGTCGAAGGAGCCGGTATAGGTGTAGGGCAGGCCGACGCGGATCGCCGCTTCGGCGGCCGCGCGGATTTCGTCGGGCGCCGACATGGTTTCGATCCAGGCGACTTCCGCGCCGCCTTCCTTGAGACCCTCGATCTGCTCGGCGAAAGCGTCGACCGCCTCGTCATAGGTCATGGCGCCAAGCGGCACCAGCAATTCGCCGGTCGGGCCGACAGAGCCGGCAACGATCACCTTGCGGCCGGCCTTGTCGGCAACGGCCCGGGCAATCTCGGCGGCGCGCTTGTTGAGCGCATGCACGCGGTCCTGCGCATGGTGGAGTTTCAGCCGGTGGCGGGTGCCGCCGAAGGAGTTGGTCAGGATGATGTCGGCGCCGGCATCGACGAAATTCTGGTGCAGGCTGGTGATGGTGCCGGGCGCCGTCTCGTTCAGCAGTTCCGGTGCCTCGCCGGCCTCCAGGCCCATCGCGAACAGGTTGGTGCCCGTGGCGCCATCGGCCAGCAGCACACCCTTTTCAGCCAGCAAGGCATCGATCGGATTGGTAGTCGTCATCGGATTGGCTTTCGTGTTTCGAATTCGAATAAGGATATAAAGAAGTCTTTATGTCCAGTCAATGATTTGCCGCGACCTTTCGGCAATGTGATTGACCTGGTCCTTGGCCATATCGACGGCCAAGGCCGGTCGACTGGCCGCGATTGCTATCGATCAGGCAGAGCCTGATGGAAACGACATCCCGGCCAGATTGCGCGCGTAGGCGGCGGCCTCGTGTGGGTTGATGTCGGCGGCGCGGATCAGATTGTCGAAATGCTGGGTCAGCGCCTGGATCGGCTGGGTGGCGTTCAGCACGACATACATGTCGCCGACATAGATGGCGGCGCGGTAGGGGCCGAAGATGGTAAGCGGGATCGAATAGCGCATGCGGCCGTCGTAGAGAAACAGCCGGAAGGTCGGATAGAGATCGTCGAGCAGCGTCGCCATATGGGCGAGCTGCTGCCGGCGGTCGGCCTCGGGAAAACGGTCCCAGACGCCGAGGCCGCGCGCAAAAATCTCCAGCGTGTGGCGCGGCATGCAGACTTCCATGTCGGTTTCCGGGCGCCGGTTGTATTCGATGCGGTATTGCGTCTCGCTGGCCTGCGCCAGGCGGCTCCTGTTGGTGATGTTGGCCTCGTAGTCGACCAGCGCGCGGGTTCGCAGCAGGTCGGGGATGCCGGCCGGCACGTAACGGATCTTGGTACCCGCGGCCTCGGCGAACCATTTGGCGAGCAGCGTGCGGTCGAAACCGTCAGGCGCTTCCTCGATCTCCAGGCTTTCGCGGATTTCGCCGGTGACGCCTTCGTCCTGGCTGAGGCCGAGCAGCCAGTCCAGCGACACCTTGAATTCGGCGGCGATGTTGAGCAACGTTTCGGCGCGCGGCAGGCGCGTCGACGCGCCTGACATCAGCTGTGACAGCGCCGACCGATCGATGCCGACCGCTGACGCGAATGCCGACTGGTTGAGGTCGGACCGTGTCAGGAGCAGCTTCAGACGCTCCCGAAAGATTGCTGACAGGTCGCGTTTGTCCATCGTCCGGTCCTCCGAATCTTGAGGAAAAATTTGCGTCGGAGCGGCCCAGCGGGGCGTCTCAGGCGTAAATGAATCCCTAAGCTTGTTTACAATGTGTAACATGTGCGGTCAAATATGCGCAATCGCAACATTTTGTATACTTTGTCGCGTTGAGTGGAATCACTTCTCCTGACACTATGCTGTCAGGAACCATCGGGGGTTCCGGCGACTGAAGGACAGTGGTCGATAGCATGACAGGCAAGAGCATCAAGCGACGCAACGCACCGGCCATCGAGTGGCCGACCGTGGTTCTCGCTTTCTTCTGTTACGGAACATGGCTCGCCACCGGTTTCCTGCTCTGGCCGTCCTATCCCATCGTGGCTCTCGCTCTCCTCGGCTTTATCCTGGCACTGCAGTCGTCGATCATGCACGAAGTGCTGCATGGCCATCCGACGCGCAGCGCGTTGATCAACGAAGCCTTCGTCTTCCTGCCGATCGGCCTGGTCTGGCCGTTCCGCCGCTTCAAGACGCTGCATTTGCGTCACCATGCCGACGACCGGCTGACCGATCCGCTCGACGATCCGGAGAGCTATTACCAGGCGCTGTGGCAGCACGACGATTTGCCGCCGACGATGAAGTTCCTGCTCAAGATCAACAACACCATGGCCGGCCGGTTCTTCCTCGGCCCCTGGCTGTCCTGCATCGGCTTCTTTATCGACGATTTCAAGCAGATGATGGCTGGCGACAAGGCGATCCGCAAAGCCTGGCTGCTGCATGCGATCGGCCTCGCCATCGTGGCGCCGATCGTGCAGTTCGGCTTCGGCATTCCGCTGTGGCTCTACATTCTGGCGCCGGTGTGGCTCGGCCAGTCGCTGATTGCGATCCGCACTTTTGCCGAGCATCAGTGGTCCGAGCACCCGGAAGGCCGCACGGTGATCATCGAGCGCTCGCCGCTGTCATATCTGTTCCTCAACAACAATCTGCACTTCGTCCACCACAAGACCCCGACGGTCGCCTGGTACAAGCTGCCGAAACTGTTTCGCGACCGCCGTGACGAATGGCTGCGGATGAACAATGGCTATGCCTATCCGAACTATTTCGCGCTGATCAAAGCTTATGCCTTCAAAGCGAAGGAGCCGATCGTGCATCCGGTGCTGCGGCGCGCGCCTGAGCACGGCCGGGCGTTCAAGCCACGCATCCGGGCCCGCAACATCAATGGGCTCGGCACCGCGCCGGTGCCCGCCGAGCCGCCCAAGGAATAATTCTGGGCATTCCCGGGTTCCGTGTCGGCCAATTCTGATTGGACGCCGCGTTTTTGCGATCCTTTCTCCAGATGTGATGATTTGATATCGGCATGAGTGAATCGATTGCGGCTCTGCCGATGTATGACTGGCCTGAGGCGCGCGACGAGGTCGACGCGCAATGGCTGCTGCTGCGCGACGCCTTCCGGCAGAAGGGCATCGATGCGCCGCAAACCATCGTGCGCCGCAATGGCGATCTGCCGCCGGTGCCGGGCGGGATACGCGATATCAACGGAGCCTTGATCGCGCCTGATCCGGCGACATTGCCGCCGGATGAACTCGACTATCACCAGCTCTGGCTGCACCCGGCTCTGCTGTTCGCGCAGACCTGCTGGGGGCCGATGGAACTCGGCCTGTCCAGCCATGTGCAAGTGGTCGGCCAGCCGAGCTACGACGCCTATGAAGGCGGGCAAAGCGAGCTCTATTCCAGCGCGCTGGTGATGCGGACAGGCGAGGGGCCTGAGGCCCGATCGCCCGCGGACGGCAAGGCCTTGCTGCCGCTAGACCTGATGCGCGGCAAGCGCTTCACCTTCAACAGCCTCGATTCGATGTCGGGCATTATCGGGCTGACGCGCGACCTGCAGGCGGCCGGCGAAAGCCTCGATATCTTTTCCTCGCGCAGTGCAAGCGGCGGTCATCGCGCCTCGATCGTTGCTGTCGCCGAGGGCAGGGCTGACATAGCCGCGATCGACTGCGAGAGTTGGGCGCTGGCGCAGCGTTTCGAACCGGCGGCTCACAAGGTCGCGATCGTCGGTTGGACGGCGCGCCGCAAGGGCCTGCCCTTCATCACCGCCAGGACGACGCCGGAAAAGACAGTGCGGGCAATGCGCGAAGCGCTTGCTGGATTAGCCGAGCAGCCGCGTATCCAACGGGTAGGTTGAAAGCTGCTCGTTGCCGGTCTCGGTGATCAGGATCTGCTCTTCGATCTTGACGCCCTCTCTGCCGCCCAGCCGGCCGATATAGCTTTCCACGCACAGGACCATGCCGGGTTCGAGCACGCCGTCCGGCGTGTCTGGCGTCCAGTCGCCGGCATGCGGCAGCGTCGGGTATTCGTCAGCCAGGCCGACGCCGTGATAGAGCACGCCGTAGCGGGTCGGAAAGCAATCTCCCGGCGGTACGGCCGAGCGTTCGACAAGGTCGCGGAACGAGATGCCGGGTCGCATCAATTCAGTGTTGTGTTCGATCTGGTCGGCGGCAATGCGAAACAGGTCGCGCTGTTCGTTGGTCGGCTTGTTATCGCCGCACAGCCAGGTGCGCGACAGGTCGGCGCAGAAGCCGTAAGGGCCGATCAGGTCGGTGTCGAAGGCGACGAGGTCGCCGGCTTCGATCACGCGCGACGAGCATTCCTGGAACCACGGATTGGTGCGCGGGCCTGACGCCAGCAGGCGCGTTTCGATCCATTCGCCGCCGCGCGCAATGTTGCCGCGATGCAGTTCCGCCCACAATTCGTTCTCGGAGATGCCGGGTTTTAGCGCCTGCTCCATCTCGCCCATCGCCGCCTCGCAAGCGACGATGGCGCGGCGCATGGCGAGGATTTCGTCCGGCGATTTGATCAGCCGCGCATTCTCCATCACCGCTTCGCCATTGCCGATGGAGATACCAAGTCGAGCCAGTTCCTCGACCCCTTCGGGATTGAGGTGGTCGACGGCGATGCGGCTGTTGCCGCCGCCATGTTCCCTCACAAGATCGGCAATGCCGGCGGCCCAGCGGCGGACCTTTTGGTCCGTGAGTTCGCCGCCGTAGAGATACATCCACGAGACGGCCGGTCGCACCTCGTCGACGACGCCGGAATGGTCTGACAGATGCTCGCAGGAGAAATAGTCGAACAGCACCACCGGTCCCTCGGTGGCGACGAAGCAATGCCGTGTCGGATTGTGCGCCACCCACAGCTGCATGTTGGTGCTATCGGTGGCGTAGCGGATGTTGACGGGATCGTAGAGCAGGGCGCCGGCATAGCCGCGGCGCTTCAGTTCGGCGCGGATGCGCTCCAGCCGGTATTTCCGCATCGCCGGAAGGTCGGAGGCGGCAATGCCCGCCGCCGCCCATTCCGCTTCTGCCTGCACGCCATAGCCCAGCACATGCTGGTTGAGTGACGCCGCTTTCTGGCGGGAGCCTTCACGCAATTCCTCGATCGAGCCGGGCTCGAACGGCATGATCTTGCGATGGCGGCCGAAATTGCCTTTTGGCGCCGCGCTGTCCATGGCCGAACCTCAGGTCCGCATCTTCTCGCCGCTCGGATCGAAAGGTGCCTCGACATTGATGCGCGCCGGACGCCGATGTCCGAGGATCTCGATCTCGAACAGTCCGGCGCTTTCGTCCTCGGCCAGTGCTGCCGGCACATAGCCTTGCGCCATCGACTTCTGGACATAATGCGCATAACCGCCCGACGTGACCCAGCCGACCACGCGCCAGTCGCCGTCGACAATACCGCGCACGGCGGAAGCGCCTTCCGCGGCCTTGGAACCACGCACTTCCTTGCCTGATGTGTCGAAGCGCGGCGCACCGTAGCCATGCGGCTTTTCCACTGTGCCGTAGTCCTTGCTGACCTTGGCCCAGATCGGCTCGTCGCCCATGACATCGGCGTCCGCCGCATCCACGATGAAGGAGACGCGGCGCAGCTTTGGACCTTCCGCCTGTTCCTTGGCGGCGGCCTCACGGCCGATGAAATCGTTCTTCTCCAGCTTGATGAAGCGGTCCATCGAGCCTTCGAACGGGCCGTAGATCGGCCGCAGCTCGCGAAACCAGGTCGGGAAGTTCTTTTCCAGGCGCATGGACAGCAGGGCGCGCATGCCGAAATCGACGAGACCAAACTCCTCGCCGGCGTCCTTGATCGCCTTGTACACCAGGCGCTGGTAGGCCGGCGCCATCCAGATTTCGTAGCCGAGATCGCCGGTATAGGTGATGCGGTTGACCAGGCACGGCGCGCCGCCGACCGCCATCTCGCGGAAATCCATGAAGCGGAAGGCTTTGGTCGAAATGTCGACGTCGACCAGCTTCTGCAGCAGGTCACGCGATCTCGGCCCGGCGATCGACAGACCGACCAGTGTCTGGTCGAAGCGGTGGATGCGCACCGAACCATCCTTCGGCAGGTGCTTTTCGAACCAGCGCATGTGGTATTTCTGCGCCGCCGACGAGCCCCAGATCATGAAGCGGTCTTCACCGGCCTTGGCAATGGTGAAGTCGCCGATCAGCTTGCCGAATTCGTTGATCATCGGGGTGAGCACAATACGGCCGGTCTTCGGCATGCGGTTGGTCATCAGCCGGTTGAGGAACTCTTCCGCACCCGGTCCCGACACTTCGTATTTGGCGAAGTTGGCGATCTCGGTGACGCCGACGCGCTCGCGCGTGGCGCGCACTTCCTCGCGGATCGGGCCGAAATCGTTGGAGCGGTGGAAGGAGACGATGTCTTTCGGCTCCTTACCCTTCGGCGCGAACCACAGCGGGGTTTCCAGGCCCCAGCTGTCGCCCATGACGGCGTTGTTGGCGAGCATGGTGTCGTAGAGCGGCGTCGTCTGCGCAGGACGTGCCGCCGGCAGTTCCTCATTGGGGAAGCGGATAGAGAAGCGGCGCGAATAGTTTTCGCGCACCTTGGCGTTGGTGTAGCGCAGGCCGGCCCATTCGCCGAAGCGGGCGACATCCATGCCCCAGACGTCGAAGCCCGGATCGCCATGCACCATCCAGTTGGACAGGGCGAGGCCGACGCCGCCGCCCTGGCTGAAGCCAGCCATGACGGCGCAAGCGCACCAGAAATTGGTCAGGCCCTGCACCGGGCCGACCAGCGGGTTGCCGTCGAGCGCGAAGGTGAAGGGACCGTTGATGATCTGCTTGATGCCGGCCTTCTCGATGCCGGGGAAATGCTTGAAGCCGATTTCCAGCGATGGCGCGATGCGATCGAGATCCGGCGGCAGCAGTTCATGGCCGAAATCCCATGGCGTGTTGACCGGCGACCATGGCTTGCAGGCCTTTTCGTAGGTGCCGAGCAGGATACCGTTGCGCTCCTGGCGGGTGTAGATCTCGCCCTTGAAGTCGAGCACGCCGATCATTTCGCGGCCGGTCGACTTGTTGAACTCCTCGACCTCCGGCATCGGCTCGGTGAGCAGGTACATGTGCTCCATGGCCAGAACCGGCAGTTCGACGCCGACCATACGGCCGATCTCGCGCGCCCACAGGCCGCCGCAGTTGACGACATGCTCGGCGTGGACCGTGCCCTGCTCGGTGACGACGTTCCAGGTGCCGTCCGGCTGCTGCGTCAGGTCGACGACGCGATTGCGCAGCACGATCTCGGCGCCGAGCTTCTTGGCCGCCTTGGAGTAGGCAATCGTGGTGCCGGATGGGTCGAGATGACCTTCGACCGGGTCCCACATGGCGCCGACGAAGTTCTTTTCGTCCATCAGCGGGAACATCGCCTTGGCTTCGGACGGCGTGATCAGCTCGGTGTCCATGCCGAGATAGCGGCCCTTGGCGTGGGCCAGGCGTAGGAAGTCCATGCGTTCCGGTGTATCGGCCATCATGACGCCGCCCGTAAGATGCAGCGAGCAGGACTGGCCGGAGATTTCCTCGATCTCCTTGTAGAGCTGCACGGTGTAGGCCTGCAGCTTGGCGACGTTGGGATCGCCGTTCAGCGTATGGAAGCCGCCCGCCGCGTGCCAGGACGAGCCGGAGGTGAGCTCCGAGCGCTCGATCAGCATGATGTCGGTCCAGCCGGCCTTGGCCAGGTGATAGAGCACCGAGCAGCCGACGACACCACCGCCGATGACAACCGCTTTTACGTGGGATTTCATGAAGATAGGTCCGTTTTTAGAGAAATTGAATCGGATGAGCGCGGTGTGAAGACAAAACGAAGGTCGGAGACAATGGTGCCTTCGGCCAGCCTGCCGTCAAGCACGGCAAGAATGGTTTCACAGACGGAAGTACGCTGTTTCAGGACTTCATGGCTCCAGACACGCAGGATCGAATAGCCTTGAGCGCGCATGAAGTCGTCGCGGCGGCCGTCATAGGAACTGTCGGCGTGTTGTGAGCCGTCGAGTTCGACGACGAGCCATTTTTCGCGGCAGGCGAAGTCTGCGAAGAAAGGTCCGATGGAAAACTGGCGCGTGAACTTGTAGCCGCCAAGTTTGCGGGCTTTTAACTCAAGCCAAAGCAGTGCTTCGGCCTGGTTGTCACCTTGCCTGAGTTTTCTGGCTCGCTGGGTGGTGCCCGTTTTGCGGCGACTGCGGGTTTGACCAGCGGCTTCCCCCACTCCGTCGCCGCTTCGCGGCGCCACCTCTCCCTCCCGGAGGGAGAGGAAGGGAGCCAGCTGAGATCGCTTCGCGCCCTTCCTCTCCCCCGTCGATCGGGGAGAGGTGTCGAGCGCAGCTCGACGGAGTGGGGGTCGACCGTTCATCAAATCCATACGAAAGATCAGTTCATCAACAACACGGATGATCAAAAATCGGTCGGCGCGCCGCCTTCGGCTGTGCGCTTCTGGACGAAATCGTTGAGCTCCTCGCGGATCGCCGGGTCCATGTAGGGCTCGTCATAGGATGCCAGCCGTTCTTTCCACACCCTGTTGGCCTTTTCCATCGCCGTCGGCGATCCGGCTTCCGCCCAGGTCTCGAAATTGCGCCAGTCGGACAGGATCGGCGAGTAGAAGGCGGTCTTGTAGCGGTCCTGCGTGTGCTGGGTGCCGAAGAAATGGCCGCCGGGGCCGACCGACTGGATGGCGTCGAAGCCGAGCGCCTCGTCGGACAGGTCGAGCGGGGTCAGGAATTCGGCCACCATCTGCAACAGATCGATGTCCAGAATGGTCTTTTCGTAGGAGCAGCGCAGGCCGCCTTCGAGCCAGCCGGCGCCGTGCATCATCAGATTGCCGCCGCCCTGGATGGCGCCCCACAGCGAGAACACGCTCTCATAGGCGGCCTGCGCGTCGACCGTGTTGGCGGCGCAAGTGTTGGAGGTGCGGTAGGGGATATTGTAGCGGCGGGCAAGCTGGCCGCCGACGAGCTGCGCCTTCATATATTCGGGCGTGCCGAAGGCCGGGGAGCCGGACTTCATGTCGACATTGGAGGTGAAGCCGCCATAGCCGACAGGCGCGCCCTTGCGCACCATCTGGGCAAAGGCGATGCCGGACAGTGCCTCGGCGTTCTGCTGCACCAGCGCGCCGGCGATGGTGACCGGCGCCATCGCACCCGACAGGGTAAAGGGCGTGACGACAACGACCTGGCCCTTGCTCGACATCTGGATGATGCCTTCCATCATCGGCACGTCGAGCTTGAGCGGCGAGTTGGTGTTGATGATGGTGAAGACGGACGGCTCCTCGAGCAGTTGCTCGTGGCTGATGCCGCGCGCGATCCGGGTGATCTCGATGCCGTCGACATTGCGCTCCTTGCCGAGCGAATAGATGTGGAACACCTTGTCGGTCAGCGTGGCGAGGTCGCGGATGCATTCGAGGTGGCGGACCGACGGATGGATGTCGGTCGGCTCGACCGGATAGCCACCGGTGCAGTTCAGGATGTTGTGCATCTGCGCCAGGCGCAGGAAGTTGCGGTAGTCCGCCTGGTTGCCGGGTCGGCGGCCGCGATCGATGTCGGAGCAGTTCGGCGCCGACGCCATCATCGACAGGATCACATTGTTGCCGCCGAAGCGGACGTTGTGCGCAGGGTTGCGGGCATGCAGCGTGAATTCCGACGGGCAGTTCGAGATCAAATCGAGGATCATGTCGCTGTCGAAGCGCACGCGCTCGCTACCTTCGCGCACATCCGCGCCATGCGTTTTCATGATGCGGCGAGCTTCGTCGTGCAGGACGTCGACGCCGATCTCCCTGAGCACGCGCAAGGAAGCGAGGTGGATCGATTCCAGCTCGTCGTCCGACACCAGCCTGGTCGGCGTCAGCGGGTTCTTCAACTGGCGGAAAGCCGGCTGCTCGAAGGCGGCCGAGCCTCCGGCGCGTTTTCCAGCGCGGCCGCCACGGCGGGCACGGTCGGGTGCCTGGCCCGGTTCTGCAGATTGTAGGGCGGCGGTCATGGTGGTCCTCATGCGGTACGAACAGCGGGCGGCATAATGGACCGGCGGCCCGCCGGCCATTGCGGAGGCGGCGACCACTAGGGCGAGGGAAGCGACATGCCGGAACGGCAGTTGCGCGGCGGCGACATTCGCCTGATCACCGTCGGGTTGGCGCAAGCGGATTTCCCCCTGCCGGCCCTTTCTTTCCCCGGATTGAACCCGTAGCAGTGACCTTGCCGGCTGGGAGGTCTGCCGGCACCCCACATGGAATGACGGAATGGTTGCAACCGGCGCGAGCGAAGGCGAAGCGGGAACGCAGTGGGCAGCGCTTGCCGGCGTCACCGCCGCGCTTGCCATGTTCGGCGCCGCGCAAGGGCTGAGCTCGCCGCTGTTCACGCTGCTGATGCAGAAGCAAGGCCTGTCGCCCGGGCTGATCGGCCTGTCGGCGGCAATGATGCCGTTCGGGCTGATCCTGTCGGCCTCGTTCGTGCCGGCGGCGGTACGGCTGGTCGGCGCGCGCAACCTGGCGGTCGGCTGCTCGCTGATCGGCGCGCTGTGCTTCCTCGGCATCGGCTATCTGCAGAACTGGGTGGCCTGGTACGTCATCCGCTTCATCATCGGCGTCGTCATCAACCCGCTCTACATCCTCGGCGAGGTATGGGCGCTGTCGCTGGCGCCGCCGTCGCGGCGCGGCCGGGTGATGGGTGTGTTCAACACGCTGATGGGTGCCGGCTATGCGGCGGGGCCCTTCACCTTGACCTTCGTCGGTACATCGGGCTGGGCGCCCTTCAGCGTCGGCATCGGCGGCTTCGTGCTTTGCGCCGTCATTCTGCGTCTTGTCTCGTCAAAGCTCACCGGTTTCGAGGATGACGGCCAGCCCGCCGGCAGCTTCATCGGCTTTGCCAAGCTGGCGCCGGCGCTGCTACTGGCGGTTCTGGTCTCGGCCGCCGTCCAGCAAAGCACCTATGCGCTGGTCCCGGTCTTTGGCGCCGGCTATGGCTTGCCGGAAGCCGTGCTGGCCGCGCTGGTGATGGCGCTGTCCCTGGGCAACATCCTGTTGCAGATCCCGCTCGGCCTGCTCGCGGAGCGGTTCGGCGGCCGCCCAATGATCGTGGCCTGCGCGGTGGCGACGACAATCTGCGCGGCGCTGCTGCCGCTGCTGATCACCACACCGCTGATCTGGGGTGTGCTGCTGGTGATGGGTGCTGTCGGTTACGGCGTCTATACGATGGCGCTGGTGGAACTCGGCAGCCGCTTCAAGGGCACGCTGCTCGTCACCGGCAATGCGGCCTTCGCCTTGCTGTGGGGCGTTGGCGGCATTGTCGGCCCGCCGGGCGCCGGCCTGCTGATGCAAGGCATCGGTCCGCTGGGCCTGCCTGTGGTGATCGCCGGTCTCGACGCGGTCCTAGTCGCCTTCGCTCTATACCGCTCCGCGCAACGCCGGGTCTCCTGACATGGACCTGGCTGGAGCAAGCGCTTTTCGCCGGCGGGATCTATCGTTGTTTGGCCGAGCCGCTAATCCTGCCGTACAGCAACGGTAGGACCATGGCCGCGACGGATTCGGAAACTGGCGAAGCAATGCAATGGGCGGCGATCACCGGCGTGATCGCGACCGTCTCGGTGTTCGCCATCGCGCAGGGCCTGTCCTATCCGCTGCTGAGCTTCATCCTGCAGCGGCAGGGCGTCTCGCCGGCGATGATCGGCCTGTCGGCGGCGATGACGCCGATCGGCTTCATCGTCTCGTCGCCGCTGATCCCGGCGCTGGCGCGGCGGTTCGGGGCAGGGCGCACGGCGCTCATTTGTGCGGCGCTCTCGGCCGTCGTGCTGGCGCTGATCGGCTGGACGCAGAATGTCTATCTCTGGTTTCCGCTGCGCTTCCTGATCGGCGTGGTGACCAATCCGCTCTATGTGTTGAGCGAAATCTGGGTGATCGCACTGGCGCCGCAGGCGCGGCGAGGGCGCATCATGGGCGTCTATTCGACGATCATCTCGGCCGGCTTCGCGGCCGGGCCGCTTTGCCTGCTTGCCGTCGGCACGCAGGGGTGGCCGCCCTTCCTCGTCGGTATTTGCGCCTTCGTGCTGTGCGGCATCTGCCTGGCTTCGGTGCTGCCGCGCCTGCCGAAGGTGGACGAAGCGGGGCATCGGGTTTCCGTCCTGGGCTTCGTGCCGATGGCGTGGCTGCTTCTGTTCGCGGTCATCGTGGCTGCGGGTTTCGAACAGGGGGCGCTGGCCTTGCTGCCGGTCTATGGCACCCACTATGGCATCGCGGAAGTCCGCATGTCGGCGCTGCTGTCGATGATGATCGCCGGCAATATCGCCATGCAGGTGCCGCTCGGCCTGCTGGCGGAGAGGCTGACCGCGCGCCTGGTGCGGCTTGCCTGTGTTTCCTTGACGGTGCTCGGATGCGCGCTGCTGCCGCTTCTCATCGAAACGCCGCTGATCTGGCCGATGATCTTTGTCTGGGGCGCGGTTTCCTATGGCATCTACACGATGTCGATCATCGAGCTTGGCGAGCGCTTCACCGGCTCGACGCTGGTCGCCGGCAACGCTGCCTTTTCGCTGATGTGGGGCGTCGGCGGCATCGCGGTGCCGCCGTTGGCTGGCACCGCCATGGACATACTGGGCGCAAGAGGCCTGCCGATCACGCTTGGCCTCATGTGCCTGGTCCTGGCGGTCGCGAGCGTCGCCGGTCGCGGGAAGGCCTGAATCGTTGGCTTGGGTGCCGCAACTCTTGAATATCGGACGCGGCATGTCGATGTTGCGTGCCGAAACATGCCTATTGGAGATTCCATGACCAAGCCCATCGCCAAGCCAGAAGCCAGCATCGAAGATCCCTTTCTCTGGCTGGAGGACAGGACCAGCAAAAAGTCTCTCGACTGGGTGCATGGCCAGAACGAGATCACGACCGGCGAGTTGCAGGGCGATCCGTCCTATCAGGCGTCGTTCGAGACGGCGCTCGACCTGATGACGGCCGAGGACAACATCGCCGTCGGCGCGGCAATCGCCGGCCATGTCTATAATTTCTGGCAGGACAAGACCAATGCGCTCGGCTTGTGGCGCCGCACGACCGTCGCTTCCTACAAAACCGAGAAGCCGGTCTGGGAAACGATCATCGACTTCGACCAGCTTGCTGCGAAGGAGGGCATAAAATGGGTGTTCAGCGGCGCCAGCCGGCTCTATCCGGATTTCAGCCGCTGCCTGCTGTCAATGTCGCCCGATGGCGGCGACGCCAGCGAGATGCGTGAGTTCGATATCGAAACCAAGTCGTTCGTAGAAGGCGGATATCACGCGCGAGCCTCGAAGTCGGGCTTCAGTTGGCTGGACAAGGAAACCGTCATCGTCTCAGCGGCCTTCGAGGAAGCTGATAAGACCGAGTCCGGTTATCCGCGCGTGATCAAGCTCTGGAAGCGCGGCACCAAGCTCGAAGACGCGACGCCGATCTTCGAGGCGCAGACAGAGGATCTCGCCGCCGGAGCCGGCGTCGAATTCGACGGCGACAAGCGTCACGTGTTTCTGGCGCGGGCGATCGATTTCTTCGCATCGCACAGTTTCCTGCATCTCCCGTCCGGTGAAAACAGGCGCATTCCGCTGCCCGACGATGTCACCGACACATCGCTTTTCAAGGACCAGCTTTTGTTCGGGGTGCGCACGCCATGGACGGCGCCGGACGGTACAGCCTGTCAGCCGGACGGGCTTTACTCGCTCGATTTCGCGCACTGGATCGAAACCGGCAGTTTCGGCGCCATCGAGACTCTTCTGGCGCCGGCCTATCGCGTGTCGATCGCCGGCATTGCCCGCACACAGGACCGGCTGTTCATCAGCCTGATGGACAATGTGCGCGGCAAGGTGCTCGTCTGCGAGCGAAAGGGTGGCGCCTGGTCGCTGAAGCCGGTCGCGCTGCCTGAGAACGGCACTGTCGGCATCAGCCATGCCGAGCATTTCGGCTCAAGCGTTTCTTTCTCCTTCACGGATTTCCTGACGCCGAGCTCGATCATCTGGTCGGATGATGATGGCGAGACGCTGGAGACGGTAAAGTCGCAACCGGCGCGGTTCGATGCCGCGCCGCTGATCTCGGAGCAGTTCGAGGCGCGCTCGAAGGACGGCACGATGATCCCGTATTTCGTCGTCAGGCGAAGCGATCAGAAGGGGCCGGTGCCGACGCTGCTCTACGGCTATGGCGGCTTCGAAGTGCCGCTCTTGCCCGGCTATGCCGGCGTGCGCGGCAGGCTGTGGCTGGAGAAGGGCAATGCCTATGTGCAGGCCTGCATCCGTGGCGGCGGCGAGTTCGGGCCAGCCTGGCATCAGGCGGCGCTGAAAGGCAATCGCCAGAACGGTTTTGACGATTTCGCCGCGGTGGCCGAGGATGTCGTCAGGCGCGGCATCGCGACGGCAAGCTCGCTCGGCATCCAGGGTGGCTCGAATGGCGGCCTGCTGACCGGCGTTTCGCTGACGCAGCATCCGGAGCTGTTCGGCGCCGTCATCATCGACGTGCCGCTGCTCGACATGCTGCGCTACACCGAATTGCCGCCCGGCGCCTCCTGGATGGCCGAATATGGCGATCCGTCGAAGCCGGAAGATGTGAAATGGCTGTCCGCCTATTCGCCCTACCAGCACGTCAAGGCCAATGCTGTCTATCCGCCGGTGCTGCTGACGACCTCGACCGCTGATGACCGCGTCCATCCCGGCCATGCGCGCAAGATGGCCGCCCGCCTTCAGGAGGCCGGGCACGTCGGGACGCTGTTCTTCGAGGAAACCGAGGGCGGACATGGCGGGCGTGGCGACCGCCGGCCTCAGGCGGCGCAGACGGCGATGAAATATGTCTTCCTGCAGCGGGCGCTGAGCGCCAAGGCATAGAACTATTCCGTCATGGGCCAAGCAAAGGGTGGTTCACCTCGGCCAGCCTTTGCTCTAAGGTGCCCTGCATGGCTCCTGCTATGACCTTTGTCTGCACGTTCGGGGTCGCGGTGACACCGTCACCGCGCACGCTGCGCGCGGAGCTTTTGCGGCTGTGCGCCCGCATCGGTTATTCACCGCCTGCCAGCCTCTGATGCATTCGCCCCGGCGCCAGCCGGACTGAATCCAGAGGAAAGATCCAGACATGACCTATCAGAATTATTCGCTGAAGCAGCTTCAGCAGATCGACGCCGCGCATCATCTCCATCCCTTCACCGACCACAAGGAATTGCGTGAGGCGGGTTCGCGCATCATCACCCACGCCAGTGGGCCGTTCATCTACGATTCCGAAGGGGCGGAACTGCTCGACGGCATGGCCGGCCTGTGGTGCGTCAATATCGGCTATGGCCGCGACGAACTGGCCGAGGCCGCCTATGCGCAGATGAAGGAACTGCCTTACTACAATTCCTTCTTCAAATGCTCGACACCGACGCCGGTGCTGTTGTCCAAGAAGCTGGCGGAAATCGCGCCGAAGAACGTCAACCAGGTATTTTATGGTTCCTCCGGCTCGGAGGCCAACGACACCGCCTTGCGTCTTGTCCGCCACTATTGGGTGATCGAGGGTAAGCCGGAGAAGAACCGCATCATCTCGCGCAAGATGGCCTATCACGGCTCGACCATCGCCGGCACCTCGCTCGGCGGCATGGATGCCATGCACAAGCAGCTCAATGGCGCCGTGCCCAACATCGTCCATGTGATGATGCCCTATGCCTATGAGCTGGCGCTGCCGGGCGAGAGTGATCATGATTTTGGCCTGCGCGCGGCCAAATCGGTCGAGGACGCCATCCTCGAGGCCGGTGCCGACAAGGTCGCAGCTTTCATCGGCGAGCCGGTGATGGGCGCGGGCGGCGTCAAGATACCGCCGGCGAGCTACTGGCCGGAAGTGCAGCGCATCTGCCGCAAATATGATGTGCTTTTGATGCTCGACGAGGTCATCACCGGCTACGGCCGCACCGGTGAATGGTTCGCGGCGCAGACCTTCGGCATCGAACCGGACACCATCACCACGGCCAAGGCGCTGACCTCGGGTTACCAGCCGCTGTCGGCGCTGCTGGTCGGTGACCGCATCACCTCGACGCTGGTCGAGAAGGGCGGCGAGTTCAACCACGGCTACACCTATTCCGGACACCCCGTGGCGTGCGCCGTGGCCTTGAAGAACCTGGAGATCATCGAGCAGGAAGGGCTGGTCGATCGCGTCAGGAACGACACCGGACCTTATTTCGCCAAGGCCCTGCAGGAGCGCATTGCCGGGCATGACCTGGTCGGCGAGGTGCGTTCGATCGGGCTGATGGGTGCGATCGAGATCGTCAAGGACAAGGCGACCAAGGAACGGTTCCTGCCCTCGGGAAGTGCAGCGGTGACGGTGCGCGACCATGCGATCGCCAACGGCATGATGCTGCGCGCCACCGGCGACACGATGATCCTGTCGCCGCCGCTGATCTGGACCCGCGACACGATCGACATGGCCTGCGAGCGGATCGGCAAGGCACTGGATCTGGCACAGGCAGATCTGCGCAAGCGGTGAGGCAAACCTCGACCGGGCGTTCCTTCAAGGGGACGCCCGGCCTCGAGAAACATGCTGTCGCAATGGGGAACAAACCTCATCCTCTGCGCGTAGTGTGTCAGGCAGCGGCCACTCGGCTGCGACAAGGGGTTCATTTCCATGAGAAAAACCGGCAAGAGCCGACGGCCGCAAGAAGCGGCCAGCATCGGTGCGGACCTGATGCTGGCACCCTGGTGGCGATGATGCGCCTGCCCTTGATGGCCATGGACGCCGGCAGCAGCCAGCCCTGGGGCACCGAAACCGCGCGTGCGGTGAACGAGAAGACGCGGCAATCGCTGAGGGCGCGTTCGCGGCGCAAATGTCCTTCCTGCAGTCGGCATCGCGCTTCTGGCCGGAACTCCTTTCCGGTCGCACGCCGTCGCTGTTCAACGGCGTCGCGGCCGAACGGTCGATCAGCGCTGCGCTGAAGCCGGCCAGCCGCGCGGTGAAGGCGAATTTTCGCCGGCTGTCGTCAAAGGCGTGAAATGGGCGCTGCGGAAGTTTGATTTTGCGCATTGTCGGGATCATGCGTTAGAACCGATCGGCATACGCACCGATGGGGGATTTCATGGCCGGACAACCGCTCAACCAGCCCGCTGAAATTCCGCCCGAACTCGATCGCTGGAATTGGGGCGCCTTCTTCCTCAACTGGATCTGGGGCATCGGCAACAGCACTTTCATCGCGTTGCTGGCACTGATCCCGGTCGTCAACCTCATCATGATCTTCGTGCTTGGCGCCCGTGGCAGCCGCTGGGCCTGGCAGAACCGGGCCTGGCGCGACGCGGACCAGTTCCGCAAGACGCAGCGCAACTGGGCGATCGCCGGGCTGGTTGTCTGGGTGGTGGGGATCGGCGGTTGCGCGGCGTCGGTCGGCAGCGTTCCCTACCTTCTCAAAGGCAGTGATGCCTATCACATGACCATGGATGCCATTCGCGCCGACACGCGTGTGAAAACTGCTATTGGCGACGACGTGACCGACAATTTCTGGGTTGGCGGCAGTCTCAACGTCAACGCGAACGGCGCGGGCGACGCCCAGTTCAGCATTCCCGTCCATGGCGCCAAGGGCAAGGGCACCGTGTTTTCCCATCTGGTTCGCAATGCAGGCACATGGAGCATGCGCCTGCTGGTGCTCAGAGTGGATGGGGTGGATGCGCCGATTGTATTGACCAACGAAGATCATGTGCCAATTCCGAACGCGGCGATCGGAATATAGACGTCAGGCTTGATTGTGCGCGGCAGAAACGCAAAAACCGCGCTCCATCGGGAACGCGGCTTTGCCAGATACGCATGGCGTTTCGCTACGCAAACACTTGGCGAAACTTACGGGCTCCGGTACGCGAGACCTGATCCGGAGCGCCGGGCGGATGCGATATGTCCGCCTCGCCATCTGTTTTATAGGGACATCGTTACCGCGGAGTTATCGAGAGCTTAAGCAAATCTAAATTTGCGGTCTTTCTGCCGGATGGATCCGGAAAAGCCGATCAAATCCGTTGGTTACGCCGGGTCACCCCTGAGAAAATTAATTATGCCGGAGAAATCGGCGCCGCCATGCCCTTGGGCGTTGAACAGGGCGTAGAGCTGCGCCGCCTCGGCGCCAAGTGGGGTCACGGCGCCCGCGCTCTGTGCGGCTTCCTGGGACAATTTCAGGTCTTTCAGCATAAGGGCCGCGGCAAAGCCCGGCCTGTAGTCCCTGTTGGCGGGCGAGGTCGGCACCGGGCCGGGCACGGGGCAGTAGGTGGTCAAGGACCAGCATTGGCCTGACGAGGTCGAGGCGACGTCGAACAGTGCCTGATGCGACAGGCCGAGCTTTTCGGCCAGCACGAAGGCCTCGGCGACGCCGATCATCGAAATGCCGAGGATCATGTTGTTGCAGATCTTTGCCGCCTGGCCGGCACCGTCGCCGCCGCAATGGACGATGCGCCCGGCCATCGGCTTCAGGATCGGTTCGGCGGCGGCGAAGGCATCGTTGGAGCCGCCAGCCATGAAGGTCAGCGTGCCGGCTGCCGCACCTCCGGTGCCGCCGGAGACGGGTGCGTCGATGGAGAGCAGCCCATGCTTCGCGGCAATCGCATGCGCCTTGCGCGCCGAGTCCACATCAATGGTCGAGGAATCGATGAACAGCGCGCCCTTTTTTGCCTTGGCCGCGATGTCTTCGTAGACCGACAGCACGTGCTTGCCGGCGGGCAGCATGGTGATCACCACATCGGCGTCCTTCACTGCGGCCAAGGCGTTCGCCATGATCGTCACGCCATGTTCTTTGGCGACGGTGAGGTTTTCCGGCACCAGGTCGAAACCATTCACCGCATGTCCAGCTTTGACCAGATTGGCGGCCATTGGATTGCCCATGTTACCGAGGCCGATGAAGGCGATCGTCGTCATTGTCTCACTCCCGGAGTTTGCTGGCTTCAGCGGCCGATCAGGGCGCGCGCGATAATGACGCGCATGATCTCGTTGGTGCCTTCGAGAATCTGGTGGACGCGCAGGTCGCGCACCAGTTTCTCGATGCCGTAGTCATGCAGATAGCCGTAACCGCCCAGCAATTGCAGCGCGTCGTTGGCGACGTTGAAGCCGGTGTCGGTGACGAAGCGCTTGGCCATGGCCGACCATTTGCCGGCATCGGGCGCCTTGCGGTCGAGCTTCGAGACGGCGGCATAGAGAAAGATGCGCGCCGCCTGCAGCTCGGTCTCCATGTCGGCCAGCCTGAACTGCAGCGCCTGGAACTGGTTGATCTTCGAGCCGAAGGCCTTGCGCTCGGCGGTGTAGGACAGTGCCTTGTCGAGCGCCGACTGCGCGCCGCCCAGCGAACAGGCGGCGATGTTCAGCCGGCCGCCATCGAGCCCGGCCATGGCGATGCCGAAACCGGCGCCTTCACCGGATAGCAGATTCTCTGCCGGCACCTTGCAGTCCTCGAAAATGACCTGGCGCGTCGACTGCATGTGCCAGCCCATCTTGTGCTCGTTGGCGCCGAAGGAGAGGCCGGGCGCATCTTTCGGCACGACGATGGCGGAGATGCCTTTCGGCCCGTCGGCGCCGGTGCGCACCATCACGGCATAAACATCGCTGTCGCCGGCGCCCGAGATGAATTGCTTGGTGCCGTTGAGCACATAGTCGCCGCCGCTTTTCGCCGCGCGTGTCTTGAGTGCCGCGGCATCGGAGCCGGAGCCCGGTTCGGTCAGGCAGTAGCTGGCCAGCCATTCCATCGAGGTCAGCTTCGGCAGGAAGCGCTGGCGCTGCTCGTCATTGCCGAAACGATCGATCATCGAAGCCACCATGTTGTGGATCGAGATGAAGGACGAGAAGCCCGGATCGGCTTGCGACAGTGCCTCGAAGATCAGCACGGCGTCGAGCCGGCCGAGCGCGGAGCCACCGACATCGTCCCTGACATAGATGCCGCCGAGGCCGAGCGGCCCGGTCTCGCGGATCACGTCGGCCGGGAAATGCTTCCTGCGATCCCAGTCGAGCGCATTCGGCGCGACGCGGTCGGCGGCGAATGCCTGCGCCATCTCCTGGATGGCGCGCTGTTCCTCGTTGAGTTCGAACTGGCTGGTGCTCGCATCGACCGCGGCGTCCATGGCGTTCTCTCCCTATATGCCAGCTAGCCCGCTGGCCTGTCGTTTTTGGCTTTGCGCGCGTACCAATCTAGACCAATGATGCCGCCGCGCAACCCGACCCGCTGCGGAGCGGCTGTGCATCAATGCATGTCCGGAGCGAGATGTGACGACAAAATTCGATGAGCTGCTTGGACGATTCCACGCCTATCTCACTTCCGTGGACAACGCCCTGGTGCGCGACGCCGTGGCGCGGGTCGGCTGGGACATGCCGGCCCGCGCGCTGGAGCCGCATCCGCTCGGCTGCCTGCGCCATCTCGATCGCGCGGCAGACGTGGCGCCGATGGCTGCGAAGCCGCTGGTGCAATGGCTGGCGGAGCATTGCAACGCATTGTACTGGGGGCAGACCTACAGCGAGGCCGATTTCGGCAAGGCCTTCATCGACAATTACGGCTGGCTGGAAGTCTTCGGCACGCGTGGCCATTTCGCCAATGACGAGGTGGCGGCCGGCCTGCTGATCCTCGGGCCCGAGATCGTCTACCCCGACCACCATCACGTCGCCGAGGAAATCTACATTCCGCTGACCGGCGGTACGGAATGGCGCATGGGGAGGGCGGCTTCCGCAAGCGGCAGGCCGGCGAAGTCGTCCACCACGCTGCCAATGTCAACCACGCCATGCGAACCGGCAAGGAACCGCTTTTGGCGCTCTATATCTGGCGCGGCGGGCCGCTGGCGCAGAAATCCACGATCACCGGAACCGTTACGCAGGGCAGAAGCTGATGGCCAAAGCGATCATGCTGCAAGGCACGGGTTCGGATGTCGGCAAGACGGTGCTGGTCGCCGGCCTCTGCCGCGCCGCGAAGAAGCGCGGCCTGAAGGTGCGGCCGTTCAAGCCGCAGAACATGTCGAACAATGCGGCGGTCGCCGATATTCCCGGTGACAACAACCAAGGCGGCGGCGAGATCGGCCGCGCGCAATGGCTGCAGGCGATCGCTTGCGGCGTCGCGCCATCGGTGCACATGAACCCGGTGCTGCTCAAGCCTCAGACCGATGTCGGCGCGCAGGTCATCGTCCAGGGCAAGGTGTTCGGCGAGGCGCGGGCGCGCGACTACCAGGCGCTGAAGGGCCGCCTGATGGATGCGGTGCTGGATTCTTGGGGCAAGGTCGGCGAGGACGCCGATCTGGTCATCGTCGAGGGCGCCGGCTCGCCGGCGGAAATCAATTTGCGCAGCCGCGACATCGCCAATATGGGCTTTGCCACGCGTGCCAATGTACCGGTGGTGCTGGTCGGCGACATCGATCGCGGCGGCGTTATCGCTTCGGTCGCCGGCACGCATCTGATCCTGCCGGAAGAGGACCGGCGCATGATCGTCGGCTACCTCATCAACAAGTTCCGTGGCGATGTTTCGCTGTTCGATGACGGTTTGAAGGCGATCGAGAATTTCACCGGCTGGCGCTGCTTTGGCGTCGTGCCGTGGCTGACGGCGGCGGCGCGGCTGCCGTCGGAGGATTCGGTGGTGCTGGAACGCCTGGCGTCGGGTGAGGCGCGGGCACTGAAGGTGGCGGTGCCGATGCTCGGCCGTATCGCCAATTTCGACGATCTCGACCCGCTCAAGGCCGAGCCTCAGGTCGAGGTGGTTTTCGTGCCGCCGGGAAAACCGCTGCCGGAGGATGCCGGGCTGGTGGTCATTCCCGGCTCGAAGTCTACCATTGGCGATCTCCTGAAATTTCGCGAGAATGGCTGGGACCGGGATCTGGCAGCACACCGCAAGCGCGGCGGCCATGTCGTCGGCATTTGCGGCGGTTTTCAGATGCTTGGCCACCGCGTGCGCGATCCCGATGGCATCGAAGGCAGCGTCACCGAGACCGAAGGGCTTGGCCTGCTCGATATCGAAACGGTCATGGAGCCGGAGAAGACGGTGCGCAATGTCAGCGCGCGCTCGGTACAATTCGACCTACCCCTCGAAGGCTACGAAATCCATCTCGGCCGCACCACCGGTCCGGACACGATGCGGCCGTCGGCGATCATCAATGGCGTCGCGGATGGCGCGATCTCGGCTGATGGCAAGGTCTTGGGCACCTATATGCATGGCCTGTTCGGTGCCGATGGCTTTCGCGGGAAGTTCCTCGAAAGCCTCGGCATCAAGGGCGGCGGCATCGACTACCGCGCCGACGTCGAACGGGCGCTGGACGACGTCGCGGCCGAGCTGGAAACCCATCTCGACTGCGACGCGATTTTCGCGTTGGCGCGGTAATTTCGCGACGCAGGCGATTGGCTGGAACGCCCATCGCTTCGTCATCCACGGGCGGAGCAAGGAGCGTAGCGACGCAGCGCAGACCCGAGGATCCATGCCGCGACTTCCACGCGCCGCCGCGGTCCAGAATTCTGCTCCGCTGCACTCTATGACCAAGGTCACGGAATGGATCCCAGGGTCTCCGCGACGCCGCTTCGCGGCTGCTTCGCCCTAGGATGACGAAGTTGGGAAGCTTCGGCCAATCATCGATGATGGCTCGCCGAAGCCAATGCTGGCGTTCAGCCCTTGTCTCCCGCCTTCGGCCAGTAGGTACCAAACGACCAGACGCTGCCTTCCGGATCGCGGCAGATGAATTCGCGGCTGCCATAGTCGCGGTCGGTCAGTTCCTGGATGATCGTCGCGCCAGCCTTTTTCGCCCTGGCATAGGCGGTATCGGCATCGTCGACGGCGACATAGATCGACTTGCCGCCGCCGGTGCCGGGTTCGCCGACCATCTTGCCGTAATCGTCATCGCGCGCACTGCCCAGCATGATCATCGAGGCGCCGAAGACCAGTTCGGCATGGTGCACGACATCGCCTTCGCCGTAGCGGGCGCGGACGCTGAAGCCGAAGGCTTCGCAGAGCCACTCGATCATTTTCGCCGCGTTTTTGTAGCGCAGGGCGGGGTAGAGGCGGGGGCTTCAGTGGTGGTGGGCATGGGAACCTCCTTGATCTGGGTTGGGTCGATAACCCACTCTGTTCGAAGGCCGTTGCAGCGTCTTGAAGAAATGTTACCTGCTGACAAGTGCCGTCGGCGTCTCGCCGGCAAGGTCGCGGAACTCGCGCACCAGATGCGCCTGATCGGCATAGCCGCAATCGGCGGCGATATCGGCCCAGCCGGCCGTCGGCTGTCGTGACAGGCCGAGCGCCCGGTTGAAGCGAACGATGCGCGACAGCGTCTTGGGGCCGATGCCGGTTGCGTCGGTAAATTTTTCGGCGAGGTGCTTGCGGCTCCAGCCCAGTCTCTCGGCGATCGATGCAATGCGGGTTCGGCCGCCCGATGCGATGATGCGGTCATAGGCCCAGGCGATTTCGAGCGGCGTTTCGGCGGCGCTGGCGAGACGCGCGGTGACGAAGGCTTCGGCAAGGTCGAAACGCGCCGTCCAGTCCGGTGCATTGCCAAGCTGTTCGCGAAGCGCCATACCCTCAGCGCCCAGCACGTCGTCGAGGACGACCATGCTGTCGGTCAGTTCGCTCATCGGCAAGCGGAAGAAACGGCGTGCGCCAAGCGGCGTGAAGTTGATCTGCACGCAGCAGGCGGTACCGAAGGATTCGATCATCACCGGTCCGGCGAAAAGCCCGGCGGCGAAACTGGCGAAGCGGTCATTGTCGCCGGGCGCCTTGCCGAGGCCGATGGCGAAGGGTTCGGCGAAGCTGATGACGAGCGGCACCGCCAGCGAGGCGTATTCGACATTGCGGAAATGGCCGGGTGCGGTTTCGCGATAGCCGCAAATGTCCGTGACGATGCCATCAAGCACGGGATCGGGAAGGCGCCGGCGCATCTCGAAGCGCCCTGCGATGGAGCGGTCCTGTTCCTCCCGGCGCTGCATCTCGATCGGCATTGGCCATCCTTCTGCCCGGCAAGCCTAGCAGAGCCTCGGTCAGAATCAAAAGCGCCCGGCTTTTGGCCGGGCGCTCTCCGTCCCCACTTCAAGGGAAACTTGTCAGGCGCCGCGCATCAGGCAGCCGGCGGCGAGCACGATGTAGGCAATGAGAACGATCCACACCGATGCGAGCGGGATAAAGGCGAGAACGCCAAGCGCGGCGAGAATGCCGATGATGGCGATGACCAGGGAAATGATGAAAACGATCTGGGTAGGCGCGCTGAGATTCATGCGTGGCTCCTCCAACATGATTCGAACAGCGCCATAGTAACAGGCGCGTGATCACACACCAATCATGACACGCAGCGGGTTGGCGGGATCGGCCAGCAGCTTCACCGCGAGCGCCACGCAGACGATCACCAGCAGCGGCTTGATCAGCCTGGCGCCTATGCGCATGGCAAGGCTCGCGCCGACGCGGGCGCCGAGGAACTGGGCAACGCCCATCATCAGGCCGATCTTCCAGGAGATGACGCCGACAGCGGCGAAGACAATGAAGCCGCCGATGTTAGAGGCGAAATTGAGCAGCTTGGTATGCGCCGTCGCCTTGAGCACGCCGTAGCCGGCAAGAGCGACGAAGGCCAGCATGTAGAAGGAGCCGGCGCCGGGGCCGAACAGGCCGTCATAGAAGCCGATTGCCGGCACCAGGGTCAGTCCGAACAGGAATGGCGACAGACGCTCGGCCCGATCGACATCGTTCATGTTGGGCTTGAGCGCGAAATAGAGTGCGATGGCGATCAGCACCAGGGGCAGCAGGGCGCGCAAGAGATCGCCCGGAACGATGGTGGCCAGCAAGGCGCCAACGACACCCCCCAGTAGCCGCCAGCAGCGCCGACGGCAATTGCCGACGCAGGTCGACATGGCCCTTGGAGGCATAATGGATGGTCGCCGACCCGGAGCCGAACATGCCTTGCAGCTTGTTGGTTCCAAGCGCCGCGACCGGTGAGAACCCGGCAAGCAAAAGCGCCGGGATGGTGATCAGCCCACCGCCGCCGGCAATCGAGATCGACGAAGCCCGCGGCAAAGGCGGCGAGCGCAAGCATGACGATTGTCTGGGTGGTGAGGTCGATCATCTGATGTGCGGAGACGTCCGGTCGGCGGGATAACCGCGTTCGACCACGACAGCCCTGTTTGCGCAAGGCCGATTCCGCGCTACCTCTATCCAAGCGCATCGCGCTTGGATTTGGTTAACCCGGAAAGAGGCCCTGATGGCATTCGCATTGCTGGACCAGATACGCTCCATCTTCGACGGCGACCCGGGCGTGCGCAAGGTCGCCGACGATCCGGTCCTGTCGGCTGAACTTCTGATGCTGTTCCGCATGATCCTCGCCGACGGGACGGTCAGCGAGAGCGAGATGGTTGCCTTCCGGCGCATCTGCAAGGATGCCTTCGGCATTCAGGAAACCAGCATCGACGCCGTCATCGAATATCTCAACGAATTCGGCTACGAAACCAACGGCTCGCAGGCGATCGCTCTGTTTCGCGATCTCGATGTCGAACGGCGCAAGCAATTGGCCCAGCACATGGCTGAGATCGCCAAGGCGGATTCGCAACTGGCCGAGAGCGAGGTGCGCTTGCTGCGCCGCACGCTCGACCTGCTCGACATCAGCCCGGTCGATGTGGTGAAGCCGGAAGAGTAGGGTTCCCACTCACCCTTGCTCTTGCATCTTCCGGGCGATCGCCCGATGCAAGTCCGGCGCGGCAGTGACGAGCGCCTTCGCCGCGTCTGATCGCGGATGGTCGAGCACCTCGTTCGTCTTGCCGCGCTCGACGATCTTGCCGTCATGCATGACCAGCACCTCGTCCGTGATGGCACGTGCGACGGTCAGGTCGTGGGTGATGAAGAGATAGGCGATGCCGAGTTTCTGGTTGAGCTCGGCGAACAGATCTAGGATCTGGGCGCGGATCGAGACATCGAGCGCCGAGACCGGCTCGTCTGCAACAACCAGCTTGGGACGGGTGATGATGGCGCGGGCGATCGACAGGCGCTGGCGCTGGCCGCCTGAAAATTCGTGCGGGTACTTGTCCATGTCGCGCTGGTCGAGGCCGACCTCGTGCAGCGCATGCGCCACCATCTCGCGGCGCTCGGCGCGCGTCGGTTTCTTGTCCAGCACGTGCAAGGGCTCTGCGACCAGTTTTTCGACCTTCTGGCGCGGATCGAAGGAGCCATAGGGATCCTGGAAGACGACCTGCATGTCGCGCCGGGCCGGCTTCAATTCGGCTTCGCCCTTGCCGGTGACGGTTTCTCCGCGAAAGCGGATCGTGCCCGCGCTCGGCTTGTCCAGCGCCAGGATCATGCGGGCAAGCGTTGACTTGCCGCAGCCGGAGCGGCCGACCAGCGCCACCGACTGACCCGGCGCCATCGACAGGGAGACATCGTCCACGGCGCGGATGGTCGGCGCGCGCCGAAACAGCGAGGCGCGGCGGCCGGGATAGTCGCGGGTCACGCCTTCGACCTGAAGCAGGGGCTTGCCCTGACTTGTATCGTGTGGCCTGGCGCGTGCCGGCACGTGCATCGAGGCCTGCGCCAACTGGCGCGTGTAGGGGGTGGAGCTGTTCGGACAATGTGCGGGCGGTGTCGCCGGCCTCCATCACCTCACCGCGGCGCAGGATGGTGATACGGTCGGCCATCTCGGTCACGACGGCGAGGTCGTGCGAGATCAGCAGCAGGCCCATACGGCTCTCCGCGACAAGGTCGAGCAACAAGTCGAGGATCTGTGCCTGCAGCACCACGTCGAGCGCCGTGGTCGGCTCGTCGGCGATCAAGAGCTTCGGTTTCAGCGCGCAAGCGATGGCGATGACGACACGCTGGCGCTGGCCGCCCGACAGTTCGTGCGGATAGCGCGACAGCGGGAATTTCGCCTCGGGCAGACCGACGCGGTCGAGCATTTTGCGCGCCCGCTCCTCGGCTGCCGCGCGCGTGGCCTTGGTATGCCAGCGTATGCCTTCGGCCACCTGTTCACCGATGGTCTTGACCGGGTTGAGCGCCGTCATCGGCTCCTGGAACACCATGCCGATGTCGTCGCCGCGCAGCGCGCACATCTGGTCCTCGCTTGCCGCGAGGATATCGATGCCATCGAACGAGACGCGGCCGGTGGCGCGCGCGGCATACGGCAGAAGCTGCATCACCGTCAGCGCCGTCATCGACTTACCGGAGCCGGATTCGCCGACCAGCCCCATCACTTCGCCGGGCGCGACGGAAAGCTCCATGTCTTTCAGGATCTGCGTCTCGCCGATGGTCAGCGACAGGTTCTCGATCTCCAGCAGGCTCATCGCTGCCGCCGCGATTTCGGGTCGAGGATGTCGGCGATGCCGTCGCCCAGGAGGTTCAGGCCGAGCACCGTGATGACGATCGCCATGCCGGGAAAGATCGCCATCCACGGTGCCACCACCATGCGCGTCTGCGCGTCGAACAGCATGCGGCCCCAGCTCGGCATTGGCGGCTGCGCGCCGAGGCCGAGATAGGAAAGCCCGGCCTCGGCCAGGATGCCGAGCGCGAACTGGATGGTGCCTTGCACCAGGAGCAGCGTGGCGATGTTGGGCAGCACATGTTCGATCGATATCTGCGTGCTGCTTTTTCCCGCGGCGCGTGCGGCCAGGATGAACTCGCGCGGCCAGATCGCCAGCGCGCCGGCGCGGGCGACGCGGGCAAACACCGGAATGTTGAAGATGCCGATGGCGATGATGGCATTGACGGCACCTGGCCCGAAGATGGCGGTGATCATGATCGCCGACAGCAGTGCCGGGAAGGCGAAGACCAGATCGTTGATGCGCATCAGCGCTTCATCGACCAAGCCGCCACGCGCGGCGGCGAAAGCGCCGAGCGGCACGCCTATGCCCATGCCGATGCCGACCGCGACAAGCGCCACGGCGATTGAATTGCGGGCGCCGACCATGATCATCGACAGGATGTCGCGGCCGAAATGGTCGGTGCCGAACCAATGGGCCAGCGAGGGGCCTTGCGTCTTGTCTGATATGACCAGCTTCGTCACATCGTAAGGCGTCCAGATATAGGAGACGACAGCCATCGCCAGGATCAGCAAGGTGATGACGAAGCCGGTGACGAATGCTGTGTTCCTGAAAGCCTTGGCCAGGATGGAGCTGAACGTCTCCTCAGGGATGTCGATGTGCAGCGTCATTGCCGGCTTCTCAGGCGCGGATCGACGACCGCATAGGAAAGGTCGACGATGAGGTTGACGGCAATGACGGCGGCGACCAGCAGCATGACGACGCTTTCGACGACGATCAGGTCGCGCTGGGTGATCGCCTGGAACACCAGCCGGCCGAGGCCGGGGAGATAGAAGATATTCTCGATGATGATGGTGCCGGCGAGCAGGAAGGCGAATTGCAGGCCGAGTATGGTCAGCACCGGGATCATGGCGTTGCGCAGCGCATGCCGCCACAGCACGGCGCGATAGGGCAGGCCCTTGGCGCGGGCGGTGCGGATATAGTCCTCGTTCAACACCTCGATCAGCGCCGAGCGGGTGACGCGCGCCAAGATCGCCGCCTGCGGCAAGGCAAGGGCGATCGCCGGCAGAAGCAGCGATTTCAGCGCCGGCCAGACGCCGGCGCTCCAGCCGGGAAAGCCGCCGGCCGGGACCAGCCGCAGCCATACGGCGAAGATGTAGATCAGCACCAGCGCGAACCAGAAATTGGGCACGGCGACGCCAAGCTGTGCCGCGCCCATGGAAATCGTGTCGCCGGCGCGTCCGCGCCGGCTGGCGGAAAACAGGCCGACGGGTATCGCGATGATGGTGGAGAGCGCCAGCGCGATCAGCGCCAGGGGCAGCGAGACGGCAAGCCGTTCGCGCACGAGATCGATGACCGGCACCGAATAGGTGTAGGAGCGGCCGAAATCGAGGCTGAGCAGGCCGCTGGCCCAGTGCAGATAGCGCAGGGCAAGCGGGGCGTTGAGGCCCATCTGGTTGCGCAGGAGTTCGACCTGGTCGGCGCTGGCGTTCATGCCCAGCATCAGTCGCGCCGGGTCGCCGGGCAGGATTTCGAGCACGGCGAACACCACGATGGACGCCAGCACCAGCGTGGCAAGCGAGATGGCGAGGCGCTTGAGGAGGTAGGTGGTCATCCGTTCCAACGTGCCGGAAAAAGGCGGGCTCCGGAAGCAGGTTTACTTCCGGAGCCACGCATTTCTCGGAAGGGCGAAATCAATCCGACCACTTCACCTTGGTCAGGTCGTTGGCGGGGATTGGTGCGTTTTCCCACAGGCCTTGCAGCTTGGCGTCCCAAACCCCGACCTTGGGCAGTTCGTAGAGGAAGCCGACCACGGCGTCGTCGGCCAGGATCTTTTGCGCTTGCGCATACAAGTCCTTGCGCTTGGCCTCGTCGGACGTCAGCTCCAGATCGGCAATGACCTTGTTGAAGGCAGGGTTGTCGTAGTTGAAATAGTAGTCCTTGCGTGCGTAGATATCGATGTCGTTCGGCTCGGTATGGGAGACGATGGTCAGGTCGTAGTCCTTCTTGGTGAACACCTGGTCCAGCCACTGCGCCCATTCGACGGGGATAATCTCGAGGTTGATGCCGACATCGCGGAGCTGCGAGGCGATGATCTCGCCGCCGAGCCGTGCATAGGAGGTCGGCGGCAGCCTCAACGTGGCCTTGAAGCCATTCTCCAGTCCTGCCTCCTTGAGCAGTTCCTTGGCCTTGGCCACGTCGTGCGGATAGCGGCCGGTGAGGTCGACATAATATTTGTTGGCCGGCGACATATGCGAGCCGATCGGCAGGCCGAGCCCGGCCGAGGCGCCGTCGATGATCGCCTTGCGGTCGAGCGCGTAGGAGATCGCCTGCCTCACCTGCAGCTTGTCGAAGGGCGGCTTCTTGTTGTTGATGGACAGGATGGTCTCGCCTTCGGTCGCGCCGACCACCACCTTGAAGCGCGGATCATCCTTGACCTGGGAGACGCTGTCGGGATCGAAGAAGGGGAAAGCCTGTATGTCGCCGGAAAGCAGCGCCGGTACCGCCGCCGCGGCATCGGGAACGATGCGGAACTCGACCTTTTCCAGAAAAGCAGGGGCGCCCCAGTAATGATCTGATTTCACCAGGGTGATCGATGAACCCTTGGCCCAGTTCTCGAACTTGAAGGGGCCGGTGCCAACAGGCTTTTCCTTGTTGGTGTCGGCGGATTTCGGCGACACGATCACCGCGTCGCCCCAGCCCATATTGTAGAGGAACGAGCCCTGCGGGTGGGTGAGCGTCACCTTCACGGTGGCGGGGTCGACCACGTCGACCTTGTCGATGGCGGCAAAGAGCTGCTTTTGCGCGTTGACGGAGTTTTCCGCGCGGGCACGGTCGAGCGAGAACTTCACGTCGTCGGCGCTGAAATCGCTCCCGTCGTGGAATTTCACGCCCGTGTGCAGCTTGAAGGTGTAGACCTTGCCGTCATCTGAAACGGTCCAGCTCTCAGCCAGATCCGGCAGGACTTCGCTGTTCGGGCCGATACGCGTAAGACCTTCGAAGATGTTGGCGTAGGTGACCTCCCGGATTGCCGCGGCCGCTCCCGCTGTCGGGTCGAGATGCGGGGGTTCAAGCGGAATGCCGATGACGAGATCGGTCCGGGCGGCAAACGCCGAAGTGGCGGTTGCGAGCGCCAGCACGGCAGCGGCCAGAAGGGTCTTCCACAGTTTCATCGCTGAACTCCCCATGTGCTCAAATGCTTAAGCCTGGGGATAGAAGCGTGATTTCGCGCGGGAGTAAATTGCGTTTCGTGCTGTCGCGCCGCGCCAGGAGAAATGTTTTTGCGCCGCAGGCCGATCATTCGGTTGTGCCGCGCAGCAGCACGTTGAGGCCGATCGCCATTACCTTGGCCGATTCCACCATGTCCGCTATGCCGACCCACTCGTCCGGCCGGTGGGCGAGGTCGAGAATGCCGGGCCCATAGGCGATGCAGTCGTAGATGTGGCCGATGCGGGCAATGTGCTTCTGGTCATAGGTGCCGGGCGAGATGACGTAGTCGGGCTCGCGGTCGAAGATCGCGTGAATGCCTTGCGCCACCGCCTTGACCACCGGCGCGTCGCGTTCGGTCATCAGCGGCAGCACTTCCATCAGGTCGCGGATCTCGTAGTCGAACTTTTGCGCTCGCGCTTCAGCCGCTCGAGAATGCCGGTCACTTCGCCTTTGACCGTGGCGAGATCTTCCTCGAGCAGGAAGCGGCGGTCGATGGTCAGCCGGCAGGAATCGGGCACGTTGGGCGAGGGCAGGCCGGGCCGGAAATCCTCGGTCTGGCCGCCATGGATGGAATTGATGTTCATGGTTGAGCGTTTTGCACCTTCGGGCACCACCGGCATGCGCGTCATCTTGCGGTCGAGCGCCGGGAACAGTTCGTCCTCGAAGGCCTGCAACACGGCACCCATGTGGCGCACCGCATTGTCGCCGAGGAACGGCATCGAACCGTGCGCGATCTCGCCCTTGGTCTCGATCTCCGCCCACCAAACACCGCGATGACCAAGGCAGATGCGGTCCTTGTTCAACGGCTCAGGAATGATGACGTGGTCGACCCTGGGTTTGGAGAAATAGCCGAGCCCGGCCAGATGGGCGACACCGCCGAAGCCGCCGGACTCCTCGTCGACGGTGCCCGATATCTCGATGGCTCCGGGAAAGTCGGGATAAACGTCCATGAAGGCTTCGGCGGCGATGATCGACGCAGCCAGGCCGCCCTTCATGTCGCAGGCGCCGCGCCATAGACCCTGCCGTCCTTGACGACGCCGGCAAAGGGATCGACCGTCCAGCCGTCACCAGCCTCGACCACGTCGATGTGTGAATTGAAGTGGACGCAGGCGCCGGGTGACCGGCCGTCGAACCGGGCCACGACATTGACGCGCGGGTAGCGATCGGTGTCGCCGGGCGTGCCTTCGGCGCGGATGAATTCCGTTTCAAAACCACGCTTCCTCAGCCGCGCGCCAAGATATTCGGCGCATGGCCGGTAGGCTTCGCCGGGTGGGTTGATGGTCGGAAAACGGATGAGGTCGGCGGTCAGCGCGACGACATCGTCGCGCCTGTCATCGATTGCTTGGAGGAGTCTCGTTCATCGGTAGAGTTGAGCAGCGATCGACGTTGCATTGCAAGCCCGCCGGCAATCAAGTCCCTGCGACGTGTCGTTACGGCAACTATCGCGGGAAATCGTTCAAATTCGCTGCTTTGGATTGGCGAATTGATCAAGGACTGTGTGCTATTTGTTCAGTGCCATTAAAAAGGTGAAAAACAACGTGATGGCAAGCAGGCAAGGGGCAATCAAAGGGGTTTGATCGCATGAGGAAGTTCTTTCTCGTAGCAGCGGCGATGTTGGCAACCGCGCTGTTTGGTACGCCGTCCGCAAGTTACGCGGCGATGTTGGAAGCGAATATCGACGTGTCGTCGCAGACGATGACGGTGCGATACGGGTCGGAGGTTTATCGCTGGGTCGTATCGACCGCGCGTCCGGGTTATTTCACGCCGCGTGGCACGTACCGACCGCAGCGGACCGCGCGGATGTGGTATTCGCGCAAATACGACATGTCGCCGATGCCTTATTCCGTGTTCTTCCATGGCGGCTATGCCATCCATGGGACGGGCGCCGTCAGGCAACTCGGCCGCCCGGCCTCGCATGGCTGCGTGCGGCTGCACACGGCCAATGCCGCGACCTTCTATTCGATGGTGCGGGAAGTGGGCTTCGGCAACACGCGCATTGTCGTGACGAATTAATTGAAGCGCGAATTCTCGTTGCCGGGCCGGTGCCCGGCGCGAGACTTTCTACTGGCGGCTACAACAATCGGCCAAGGTTCTACCTGTTCCGATACAGACGGCTATTGCCGAGGGATAAGGGGTGTGCTTTCCATGCCATTGCCTGACTAAGGACAATCAGCAGTACCGGGCGCTTTGAATTATTAGAGGTCGCTTAAATATTGCAGGCGGTCAATCGGTTCGCCGGGAAACTTGCCATCGCGTGCCGTTTGCCGGAATTGACAGATGCATCCCCAGCCAGAGATGGACGATCGTCTTCCCAACCGGTCCGCCGGGGTGCTCATTCTTGGCGGGGCGCACGGGACGCTGGCGTTGGCCAGGAGCTTCGGCGCCCAGAAAGTGCCTGTCTGGCTGGTGAGCAACGACACCCCGTTGCCCAGCTTTTCGCGATATGCCCAGCGGACAATGACCTGGCCCGGTCCCGATGACGGTGGTGCCGTCGCCTTCCTGCTCAATCTGGCCAAGGTTCAGGGGCTGGGTGGCTTCCTGCTGATCGCCGGCGGCGATCCTGAAGTTCGTTTTGTGTCGCAATCGATCGACCAGTTGTCCGCCATATTCGACGTTGTGCTACCACGCTGGGAGCAACTGAAATGGGTCTGTGAAAAGCCGTTGCTCTATCGCCGGGCGCGCGAACTGGGGCTCGCCGTTCCGCTGACCTATGAGATCACCTCGCTCGAGCAGGCAGCGGCAGCCGACCTTCGCTTTCCCGTCATCCTGAAGCCGAACATGGGCGGGCGCAGCCGTTTTGCGCGCGCCAAGGCCGTTCTGACCCATGACAAGGCATCGTTTTTGACGGCCTACAGCTGGGGTGCCGAAGAGATCGGCGGCGGAAATGTCGTGGTTCAGGAAATGATACCGGGCGGAGGAGAGAGCCAGTTCTCCTATGCGGCGCTCTGGAATAAGGGCGCGCCGGTGGCGGAATTCACCGCCCGTCGTACGCGGCAATATCCGGTCGACTTCGGTTACACCAGCACGTTCGTGGAGGTTGTCGATGAACCGCAACTGATCGACGCCGCGCGCCGACTGCTTGGGTCGATCGCGCATCACGGGCTGGTCGAGGTCGAATTCAAGCGCGACGCGCGCGATGGTTCGATGAAGGTGCTCGACGTCAATCCTCGGCCCTGGACATGGTTTGGACTGGGCCCCGCCGCCGGCGTCGACCTCGGCGCTATGCTTTGGGCGATCAAATCGGGCCAAACGGTGCCGACAGCCTCAGCCCGGCCTGCTACGTCGTGGATGTATCTGGTTCGGGACATGGTGGCGGCCGGCAGACTGATCTCAAGCGGCCGGCTGACGAAGCGGGCCTATTTCAGCTCATTCGCCAAAGTACGGGCTTGGGCGACATTCCAGGCAAGAGACCCGATGCCGGGCCTGATCGACGTGCCCTTGACGGGCTGGAGAGTGCTGACGCGGCGGCTACTTCGGCTTTTGTGAGTCGAGCAATAGCCGGAGGAAGCCTCTCTTTCCGCAATCTTAACCGGGGAATGTTTAGGACGGCCGCGTAACTGAGTGAGTTCCACGGCTGCAGAAACAGACAGGCGAGACCACTGAGATGACCGCTTTCATGCCCAGGACCGACTGTGAGGTGGCCGTGATCGGTGCTGGTCCGTTCGGGCTGGCCGCCGCTTCCGCCCTCAAGGCGGCAGGCGTCGATACGCTCACGCTCGGTGGCGCGATGTCCTTCTGGCGCGACCATATGCCGAGAGGCATGAGGCTGCGTTCGCCCTGGCACGCGACCTATATCGGCCACACCAAAGGTCCGCTCTCGCTTGATTCCTACGCGAAGGTCCTCGGAATCTCGCCCCGCGAACCGCTGTGGCTCGAAAACTTCGTCGACTATGGATTATGGATCCAGGCCCAGGCGGTTCCGGATCTGGATACACGCAGGGTCGGCCGTGTTGAGAAGGCGAACGGTGGATTTCGTCTGGCACTGGCCGATGGCGCTGCCGTCAAGGCGCGCCGCGTCGTCGTTGCCACCGGCCTGATGAACCAGCAACTGATCCCCGCCGTCTTCAACGGGATCCCACAAGAACTGGTCAGTCATGCCAGTGAACATACTGGCTATGAGGCCTTCCGCGGCAAGCGCGTCGCCGTCATCGGGCGCGGGCAAAGCGCCTGCAGAATCCGCCGTGCTGCTCAAGCGCAGTGGCGCCGAAGTCCAACTCATCTGCCATGGCGACATCCATTGGCTGGGCTATCGGGCGCTGTCGGGAAAGCAGAGCTGGAGCTTGCGCGACTTCCTGTCGGAACGGCTCGCATCGCCTTCCAGGGTCGGCCCGTTCCCGATTTCCTGGCTGGTCGAAGTCCCAGGCTTCGTGCACCGGTTTCCGGAGCCAGCCAGGGCCGGGCTTAACAGACGCAGCCTCGGCGCCGGCGCGACGGGTTGGCTGAAGCCGGATTTCGATGGGATAAGGGTCAATGCCGGCAGCAGGATCGTCGCCGCGTCTGCCAAGGACAATGGCATCGAACTGCGGTTCGAGAAGGATGCCGCCACCTTCGACCACGTCCTGCTCGGCACGGGCTACCGGATCGATATCGCCAAGCTCGGCCTGTTCGCGCCCGATATGCTTGCCGCGATTGCCCGCCGGGAGGGGCTGCCGGTGCTTTCCGCAGGGTTCGAATCCAGCATTCCCGGGCTGCATTTTGTCGGCGCGAGCGCGGTCGGCAGTTTCGGCCCGCTGATGCGGTTCACCGCCGGCACGCCGTTTGCCGCGCGCACTGTTGCGCGGTTCGTTCAAAGAGCAAAAGACAGAAATTACGCCGCGGCCTGAACCTGAAAGACCGCATAGTCGATGGTGCGGATCGCATCGCGGAAACCGGGCATCGCCGGCACGGGCAATTGCCTGAAGATGCCGGTTTCGTGGATGGCGGGCCTCGCCCAATCGATGGCGCGGTGGCTCGAGCTTCCATAGACGATGAAACAATCCCGCGGGCGTCGCTCAAGCGACGACACGAGATTTTTCAGGACGATGTCGAAAACGTCCTTGGAAAAGGGATTGTAGAAATAGACCACCAGCGGCGCTTCAGGGAAATCGTATGCCGCCGCATCGGCCTCGACGACGCTGAGTGCCCGGCATTTCTGCGACGGGTCCCGGAAACGCTCGATGTTGCTCCGGGCGATGTCCACCAATTCCCTAGCGAACTCCACGCCGATGATCCCGGCGAACGGATATCGCGACGCCAGCAGCAGCGTTCGTGATTTTCCGGAACCGATGTCGATGAATGTATGGTCACCGAGATCGCGAGGCAGCGACTTCATGATGAAGTCGAAGGTTTTCGGCGAGGTGCAGACGGCTTCGTTGCCCTTGCGCGGTGCGGGCCGACGACATTGAGGGCACCGAGCTGGATCGAGCCGGCCGTATCGACGTTGTGCAGGCGGTCCCATTTGCGGGCAAGACGGTCGGCGACGATATGCCTGACGTTGCGCCGGACAAAGCCAAGGCTCGCGCCGAGGCCATGTCGGCGGATGAGCCTTAACGGCTCCAGCAAGCCATGCTGACGGATATGCGACCATGCCCGGCCAAAACGGCCGAACGAACGATCCTCGACGCCATCCCGATCCACGCGCGGCATTTCGATATTCGTCATGCCACGGGCTCCATCCCAGTCGATGAACATCTCCTGGGGTATCTGCACCGCGGTCGTTTAAGATTCCCTGACCAGTAAAGTTACGAATGTCTGGATCGTAGGCCCGCCGGAAAGGGCTGCGGCAAACACTCCAGCGGACGTGGTCAACTGGTCGCAGCAGGCGCCTTTGCCGGCGGCCGCTTCTTGCGCCGCCAGTTGCTGATCTCCCACCTTTTGTGGAACCACATCCACTGGCCGGGATCCTCGCGTACCCAGCGCTCGACCACGTCGTTCAGCATCTGGGTGGTGGCGTGGACGTCGACGCTGCCGTCGGCGGTGCGCGGCAAGACCAGCTTATCTTCGATTTCGAGGCGGAAGCGGTTTCCGGGCAATCTGATGCAACGCGCCGGATAGACGTCGCAGTCATAGTGGCGGGCAAGGGTGCCGAGCACGCGGTTGCTCTGGCAGGGGCGGCCGAAGAAGGTCGTGTCGAGACCGTTGGAGAATTTCTGGTCGACGAGCACGCCGATATTGCCGCCATTCTCCAGCACCCCGGCCAGCGCAAACGAGGCACCGGCCATCGACGGCAGCAGCGATCCCATGGTCGATCGGCGCGTCGAGAGGATGTAATCGGCGAGGTAGGGGTTGTTGGGCGGGCGAAACAGCGCCGTGATGTTCATGCCGAAGGTCGCCGCCGCCACCGGCAGCAGCTCGAAATTGCCGAGATGGCCGGTGAAGACGATGTGCGGCTGCTTCTCCGCGGCGATCTCGACAAAGTGCTCTGTTCCCTTGACCTCGACGCGGCCGGGCTTGCTTGCCGCCGGGTCATAGTCGAACAGGGCGTCTAGGAAGATGTATTCGGCGGCAAGGCGGGCCATGTTGCCCCACATATCGGAGGCGATGGCCTGGATCTCGGCCTCGCTTTTGTCCGGATAGGCCTTGTGCAGATTGTCGATGGCGACTTGGTGGCGTCCGACTCGGGGACCAATGAGGCGCGCAACGCGGTCGGCGAAATTCAGCGCGCTGTCGACCGGCAGCAGACGCAGAACCGAGATGATGATCATCGCCGCGCGGGCAACCAGCCAGTAGTTCAGCTGGCGCAGCTGCCTGCCGTAGCGAAATTTGAGATCGCGGCGAAACTTCTTGAGCACCGAAGTCAAGGCCTTAGGCGACGCGCAGGATGATCTTGCCGAAGACGTCACGACCTTCCATGCGCTTCAGCGCGGCGTCGATATCGTCGAAGCCGACTTCGGTGTCGATGACCGGCGCGACCTGTCCCGCCGCCATCTTCTGCATGGCGTTGGCCATGTTCTCCATGCGGCAGCCGAAGGATCCGAGCAGTTTCAGCTGCTGCTGGAACAGCTGCATCAAATTGATCTGCGTCGACACGCCTGATGTCGAGCCGCAGGTGACCAGGCGGCCGCCGCGCTTCAGGCACAGCATCGAGCCGGCAAAAGTGTCGGCGCCGACATGTTCGAAGACGACGTCGACGCCCTTCTTCTTGGTCAGCTTGCGCACGACGCCCTCGAAACGATCGTCGCGGTAGTTGATGACATGGTCGGCGCCGAGCGCCTTGGCCCTATCGATCTTGTCGTTCGAGCCGACCGTGGTGATGATGGTGCAGCCCATGCGCTTCGCCAGCTGAATGGCCGCCGAGCCAATGCCGGATCCGCCGGCATGGACGAGGATGGTTTCGCCGGGCTGCAGCCTGGCATTGTCGAACAGCATGTGCTCGACCGTGCCGAAGGTGACGGGGGCCACAGCCGCGCCGACATCGGTCACGCCGGGCGGGGCGGGGACGAGCAGGCGCGCGGGCAGGTTGATCTTCTCCTGCGCGAAGCCGTCGAGATGGAAACCGTGAACGCCCGAAACATGTTCGCAGAGATTGTCGCGGCCTTCGCGGCAGGCCCGGCAAAGGCCGCAGGTGCGCGCGCCGTAGATCGACACCAATTGTCCGGGCAGCAGGTTGGACACGCCGGGGCCGACCGCCTCGACCTCGCCGGAAGCTTCGGCGCCGACGACCAGCGGCAGCTTGCGCTTGGCGAAGGCCATGCCGCGCCAGCCCCAGACGTCGATGTGGTTCAGCGCCACGGCCTTGATGCGCAGCGTGACTTCGCCGAGTGCGGGTGGCGGCGGGGGCGGCAGGTCCACCGTTTCAAGACGGCGGTCCTCGATAAGTTGCAGTGCGCGCATAAGGCCTGTCGGTTCTGGTCTAAAGCGCGTCGCGCTTTAGTTCTTTGTTTTATGCATGTCGTTCTCGCAAAACCGAAGTCGCTTTTGCGCGACATGCATTGGCGGAAGTGGCTCGCTTAGACCGGTTCCCGCGCCATGACAAGGCAAGTGTTCTGGCCGCCAAAGCCGAAGGAGTTCGACAGAACGCTGCGAACCTCGGCGTTGCGCTTCTTGTTAGGCACCACGTCGAGCACGATCGCCGGGTCGGGATTGTCGTAGTTTATGGTCGGCGGAATGACGCTTTCGCGCATCGTCATCAGCGAGAACGCCGCCTCGACGGCGCCCGCCGCCGACAGCGTGTGGCCGATCATCGACTTGTTGGACGAGACCGGCATCGAGCCGATACGCTCGCCGAACACGGTCGACAGCGACAGATGCTCCATCTTGTCGTTTTCCGGCGTCGAGGTGCCATGGGCGTTGACGTAGTCGATCTCGTCCTTGCTCAGGCCGGCGTCGGCAAGGGCGGCGCGAACCGCCGCGATCGCCGGCGAACCGTCGGGCTTGGAGCGGGTGCGGTGGAAATCATCGGCCTTTTCGCCGCAGCCGCGCAGGATGCCGAGAACGCTGACGCCACGGGCAAGGGCGGCTTCCAGCGATTCCAGCACGAGAGCGCCGGAGCCCTCGGCCAGCACGAATCCGTCGCGATCCTTGGAAAACGGCTTCGACGCCTTTTCCGGAATGTCGTTGTGGGTCGACAGCGCCGACAGAAGCGAGAAGCGGATCAGCGCCTCGGCGGTGGCCGAACCGTCGGCGCCGATCGACAGCGCCCGGTCGCATTCGCCACGGCGGATCGCCTCGACGCCGAGCTGGATGGCGGTGGCGCCCGATGCGCAGGCGGTCGACAGGGTGATCGGCAGGCCGCGCGTGCCGAACCGGTCGGCGAGACGGTCGGCGATCGAGCCGAACTGGGTGGTCTCGAAAATATCGAGCTCCTTCAAGCCGCGCGCCACCCGCAGCAGCCTTTCGGCACCAGCGTCCTGGCTGTCGGAATTGTAGAGCGAGAAGCGCTCGTGCCAGTCGAGTTCGACCGGCGGCGAGGCGAGGAAGAGCGGGCCGCCGAAATCGCTGGAATCGAGGCCGGATTCGGCCACGGCTTCATGCGCGGCGGTTTCGGCCAGTTCGTAGGTGAGGGGGCTGGCGCCCTTCGAGCTCGAGTCCAGGAAGTCGACCATGCCGGAAATGCGGGTGTTGAGATGATCGACCGGAAAGCGGGTGATCGGGTGGATGCCCGACTTGCCCGAGGTCAGCGCCGCCCAATTGTCAGCCTTGCCGACGCCAAGCGAAGTCACCACGCCGATACCGGTCACGGCGACGATCGGCCTGCCCATGTGATCTCTGAAATTGGTCATCGGGAAGCCCTCGAGCGGTTCATCTCTAACTGCATGGCGGGTGCCGCCTTACGCTGACTTGACCAGCGCCATGCCCTCGAATTGGTGATAGCCGATCGCCGTTGCAAGGACGCTGCCGGGAGCGCCGTCGAACGGCTTCTCGGCCGCGGCATCAAAGACGGGGTAGGCGGCCTTGCGGTCGACGGCGAGTGCCGCCAGCGCCACGGCGAACGGAAACTGCGCTTCCTTCATGTGCCCGGTCAGCGTCGAGAAACCGCGCATTGATATTGCCGGATTGGCATCGAGCGCTGCTTTCTCGGCTGATGTTGCGGCATGCGCCCCCGAGGCCCCCGACATGGCGAGCAGCTTGCCGTTCGGCAGCGCCGCCTGACCGAGCAGTGCGGCGATTTCGGCGTCGAGTTCGCCGCGCGACCGCCTGGCGCGGCCGGAAACGACCGGTCCGAGCTCGGCATAGATCTTGCGCCCACGGCTTGTCGCGTGTTCGCGCTGTTCCAGCACCAGGAAGGCTCCGCCGGAACCTGAGACCACGCCGCCGCCCTCCGCGCCCTGCCTTTGCCAGACTGGCTTCCAGGGGCCGCGATGCAGATAGCCGGCGAGCTCGTAGCCGAGCAGCATGTCGGAATGTTCGGTCTGGAAGGCGCCGCCGACCAGGACGTGCGTCGACTGGCCGGAGCGAATGCGGGCAGCGGCCGTCTCGACAGCGGAGACGCCGGCACCTTCCTCGCCCATGAAGGTGCGCGAGGAGCCCGTTACCTTGTGGACGATGGAGATGTTGCCGGCGAGCAGATTGGAAAGTTGGGCCAGGAACAGGGTCGGCCGCAATTCGGTGGTCAGCTTCTCGTTGAGCAGCACGTCACGGTCGTTGCGGCTTTCCGAAGCGGCGAGGATAGCGGCATCGACCGCCTCGTCGCGCTCGCCGCCGCCGGCGGCCACCACCATGTCCATGGTCGTGCAGAGCTCGTCATTGCCCTTGATGCCGGCGTCGTCGAGCGCAAGGCCGGCGGCATAGGTGCCGAGCCGCTGCCAGGTCTCCATCTGCCGCTGGTCGCCACGCTTGGCGATCTGCAGGTTCCAGTCGATCTCCGGCAGCGGATGAACGGTATAGGGCGCGAAGCGCGCGGCTTCGAGCACCGGCTGCAGGCCCGGCTGCGCCAGCTTCTGCCAGTGGGCGTCAGGGCCTTCTCCCAGCGAGGAGACAAGGCCGATACCAGTGATGACGACGTCGCGGGGGCTACTCATGAGCGGCTTTGTGGGTCAGGCGGCAAAGCGCGTCAAGGTCGCGCGCTCAGCTGACGTCAGGCGGTCTTGGCGGCGACCAGCGCGTCGATCTTGGCGCACAGGTTCTTCATGACGAAGTAGTCGTCGGTCGAAGCCTTGCCGTCATTGACTTCCTGGGTCCACTTTTCCAACGGCACCTTGATGCCGAATTCCTTGTCGATGGCAAAGACGATGTCGAGGAAATCGAGGCTGTCGATGCCGAGATCGTCGATCGTGTGGCTCTCGGGCGTGATGGTGTCGATATCGATCTCGCTGGTGTCGGCAATGATCTTGGCGACTTTGTCGAACGTGGTGGAATTCGTGGTGGACAACGGGGCTTTTCCTTCTTTGCGGGCGGAATCTGTCCGCATCTAGTTTGGGCGCTGTCTAATCGGTTTTTCCCGGCAGGAAAAGGCCTGATAGTCCGGGCGCAGATGGGAAGCGTGCCCAAGAAACGCAAGAAGGGCCGCCGGTCAACCCGGCGACCCTTCCCATTACGTCAGGTTAGTCTTTGTTTCGATGCATGTCGTTTTCCCAAAACCGGGAACCACTTTTGGGCGACATGCATCAGCTCTCGCGGAGCTTGACCAGGTCGTTCAGCAGTCCGCCCGTTCCGTTGTGGACGGTCAGCCGCTCGACCTTGCCGGCAATGGTTTCCAGAGCCTCGAGCTCCTTCAGCCGCAGCATCACCGGGTTCTCCGCCATCACCCTGGCCGTGTTGAGCAGGGAACGCGTGGCGTTCGTCTCCTCGCGGCGGCGGATGACGTTGGCCTCGGCCTGCTTTTCGGCCGAAACCACCTGGTTGAGGATCTCGCGCATCTCGCCCGGCAGGATGACATCCTTGAGGGCGATATCGCTGACCTCGACGCCGATCTCGGCCATGTCGGTACGGACCTTGGCAGCGGCTTCCTCGTCGACCGTCACCTTCTTTTCAAGGATCTGGTCAAGCGTCAGCCCGCCAAGCGTCTTGCGGAAGGCGTACTGCAGTGCGCGGTAGAGGGCCTCGGAGAAGTCCTTCACAGCGCTCACCGCCTTGACCGGGTCGACGACCCGGTATTCGGCGGCGATGTTGACGCGGATCGTGACGCGATCCTTGGTCAGCACTTCCTGCCCGGTGACATCGAGCGACTGGCGCTTGAGGTCGACGACCCTCATCTGCACCATGCGCCCGACGTTCCAGAAGCCATGCACGCCCGCAGCCAGCGTCCGGACCAGGACACCGTCTACGAACAGCAGCCCCGCCTGGCCGTCGACAACCGGGTAGACGGACATCAATTCCGCCTTCCGGGCCTGCCCCAGCCGGCGCATGACAGCCGGATCGATGGCAAGGTCAGCCGAAGTGTCGACCATCGTCACCTTCCACGGCCCGGCATCCGTCCACAGCACCAGCTTGCGGTCCGGCGCCAGAACGGCATGCAGATTGCCGTCACGCTCGATGACGGCGACGTCCGTGCGCCCGGTGCGAACGACGGTGAAATGACGCGCGGCCGCATCCGGGAGCTTGTCGAACAACGCCTTCTCGTATGCCGAAACGAATTCCGGGTTCTTCAGATCGTGCCGGGATACTTCCAGGCTTCCACGCCGGTTGGCGAGCCAATGCTCGCCCGGCAGCAGGACAGCCTTGATCTCCCCCTTGTAGAGGGTGAGGGCACGTTCGTTTTCCCTAACGAGGACGCGCTCGCGTCCAAGAACCTTATCGAGAACAGTCATTGTCTTACTCCTGTCGGGCATGGCCCCATGCGAGGCGTCAACTCATGCGTCGATCTTCCCTTCGTTTCTCGTTTCACGTCGTCATGGTCCGGGCACGAATGATCCGGGGACCGGTGGCATCAACCCGTGGCGGGCCTTCGGGAGCGGATCGCGGGGCAGCGAGGCGGGCGCCTGAGGCCGTAGCCTCCCTTGCCGGCGACGCTGCGCCTTGATCATCACCGCGGGCCAGGCCGCGAGCCGATGGCGTTGGACCTTACGAAACGGCCTTGGCCCGAAGGCTTCGGCCGTTCGTCAGGTCTTCAGCATTCCAGTCCCCGGACCGTTTTTCGAATAACACCGTGCAGGGTGCTGGCTTATCAGGCCAATGGAGAAGGATTCGAACCTTCGACGTCAGAACCTAAATCTGATGCTCTACCAAACTGAGCTATCCGTGGTGCAGACAGCAGGATTCGAACCTGCGACCTCCGGATCCAAATCCGGCGCTCTACCAGACTGAGCTACATCCGCGATCCCAATCCCCGAAACGGCGCCGTATACAGGGCGGCAATGCCGCCTGCACGGGCGGAGACGAAAGCTCCAACCGTTGTGCTCGCTTCGGTTCTCGTGACCGGGAGCGCGGCTATAGAGCCTGCGACGGGTTGTCGCAAGCGGCATTGTCGCGGCGAATTCGTGGCTTCTTTCGGTAGTGGCGTTTCGGCAACACTGCCTCCAGCGCCATCGACCAAAATATCTGAGGTCAGAAAGTGACGCGGCCGAGTACGCGCAGACCATCGCCTTGCGGCTCGACGACCACGGCTTCGCCTTCGCGCGGCGACACACCGGTGAGCGCCACGATGTCTTCCAGATGGGTGACCATGACCAGATTGTCGGAACCGGAATAGGCGCGGATTTCCTTCATGATGGCGGCGATCTGCGCTGCCTTCTGCGCGTCGTCGCCCTTTAAGAGATCGAGCGGGGCGAACAGCTCCGGCTCCGCCTCGAAGGCGATGCGGGCGGTGTCGAGGCAGCGGCAGTAGCGGCTGGACAGCACGCGCTCGATCGGCGCGGCGCGGGCGGCAAACAAGGCGCCTATCTTGCTCGCCTGCTGCTTGCCGCGCGCCGACAGGTTCATCTGGGTGGCACAGCTGTCGATGTCGAAATTGGCGGGATCGGTGGTGCCGGTGACCATGGCATGGCGCAGCAGCACGACATGGCCACCATCACGCAGCAGCGCCCAGCCGGCATCCGTGGCATGGGCCGCGACAGGAATGACGAGCAGCAGCAAGGCCAGGGCAAATCGGATCATCGCGGTCCTTCCAGGAGCCCGACATCGGGTTCCGGTCATTCGCATATAGGGATCGGAACGCCGGCACAAAGACAAGCGGGCGTTGCAGACGTCCCAGCCTCACTTTTTGGCGATTTGCTTTTTCACCAGATCGATCTTCTGGTCGGTAAGCGGAATGGGAATGGTGTAGCCGGATTCGGTAAAACCTTGCTTGGCGTTCTCGAAGAATTCGATGGCTTTGAGATATTCGGCCTTGCCGCCGCCATAGCTGGCGCGGTTCCAGTGGATGTCGCCAAGGTTGTTCTGTTCGAAGGCCCACTGCAAGGGCTGGCTTTCCCTGGTGAACACTTTCAGCGTCGCCGTGAAAGCCGCCTCGGCCTCGTCGAGATATTTGCCGGTCCGTTCGAGATTGCCGAGGTTGAGCAGGCTCATGCCGATGCCGTTCTGGGCGTTGGCCCAGTCGACCGGCGCGGTCTCGATGGTCAGCACTTCGAGTGCCGCCCGCCGCGCGGCGATCGAATCCCGCAGGATCTTGGGATTGGCATTGCTCATGCTCAACCAGTGCAGCGTCGAGCCGAGGCCGGCCTGGGAGAGCGCCCACTGCCGCGGATTTGTCTCGCGCTTGTACTCGCGCAACGCATTGCTGTAGGCGTCGACCGCCTCGCTGTAGTGCTCGGGCTTGTCGGTCACGCCGCCTAGCAGCTGCAGCGTGTTGCCGAGATTGTAATAGCACATGGCCCAGTCGAGCGGGAATTTCCGCCTGACATAGACCTGCCGGGCCGCCTGGAACGCTGCCACCGACTGTTCGAGCCTGGCCGCATCGCGGGTCCGCTGGCCGAGCGTCTGGTAGATCGAGCCGAGATTGTTCTGGGCGGATGCCCAATCCATCGGGAAGCGCTGCCGGGTAAACACCGTCAGCGCATCGTCATAGGCTGCTGCGGCCTCTTCGAGCGTATCCGTGCCCATGTCGAAGCGGGCGACACCGCTCAGCGCGTTGCCGAGGTTGAGCCGGCTGGTCGCCCATGAGACCGGGAAGGTCTCGCGGGTTCTAACCTCCAGCGCGGCGCGGAAGGCATCGGCTGCCTCGTTGATCTTGGTCTTGTCGTTGAGCTGGATGCCAAGGGTGACGAGCGTGTTGCCGAGATTGTTCTCGACCATCGCCCATTCCACGGGCGTCTTCTCGCGCGTGTATTCCTCCAATGCCAGCCGGTAGGCGGCTTCCGCGTCCTTCAGATGCTCGCCGGCGGGTTCACGCTCGGAGAGCGCATAGAGCGCCAGGCCGAGATTGTTCTGCGAAGCGGCCCAGTCGAGCGGCAGCTTGTCGCGCGGGCGCTTTTCCAACGTGGCGCGCATCGCCGCCACGGCCTCATTGAGGCGCTTCGGGTCGCTTTCTCGTTCGCCGATTTTCAAGAGCACATTGGCGAGGTTGTTCTGCGCGGCCGCCCAGTTGGGATCGTCCTTCTCGCGCTCGAAGACGGCAAGCGAATCGCGGAAGATTTGTGCTGCTTCCTCGAGACGCGCGGTCTCGGTCTCGCGCTCGCCGATGGTCTGCAGCACCACCGCCATGTTGTTGCGGGTGATCGCCCAATCCCTGTTCTGCTCGCCATTGGGAATGAAGTTCAGGATGACATGATAGGCTTCGATCGCGTGCTGCAAGGCGTCGAGATCGCCGGTGGCGTAGCCGTAAGAGTTGAGCGCCTCGGCTTGCTGGTTCTTGTAGTTCCAGCGCAGCTTGTCGTCCCATTTCTCGACCAGCGAGAAGGACTTGGCATAGTCGTTGGCGGCAGATTTGTAGTCGAAGACCAATGCGGCGGCATCGGCGCGTTTGGCGTAGATCGCGGCGTCGGCGATGCGTTTCTGCCTGACCAGTTCCTCTGCCTCGTCGACCGCACCGCTGTTCTGCTCGACCCTGCCGACCGCGTCATCGAGGAACTTGCGCGCCGTCACCATGGCGCCCTGGCCGATGGCCTTGTCGGCGGAAGCGACGAGCCGCTTGATCTCGGGATCGTCGGTGCGCAGTGCGGCTCGTTCCGACATCATTTTCTTCAGGCGCTCGGCCTGGGCGCCAAGCACCTTCTGCAGGTCGGTCGGGTCCTCGGGGATCTTGTCTGTGCCGAGGGCCCTGAGCACGCCATAGAGCGCGTCGAGCGGCACGCCGTCCTGCAGCGAGGCCAGTTCCACCTGCGCCCGCTTGGGGTCGGGCAGGTCGGAAATGGTCAAAAGCAACTGCCGCCGCTCGCCGGTGATCAGCCCGTCATCGCCGGTCGGCTCAGGCGGTGCGACGCCGAAATAGAGCAGACGGCGCAGGCTCTCATTGACCCAGGGGCGCTGCTTGGCCTTGGTGTCGAGATAGACTTCCTCGGTCACCATGCGCATGACGGAGCCGAACTCCGTGCCTTTCATCGCGGCGAGGTGGCGCAGCAGGGCAGCCGCATAGGGGCTGTTTTCGCCGGCCGCGCCATCGAGCGCCGGGCGGCCCGGTTCGGCGGCGAAGCCGACCACAGTGCCGAGGCTCGCATCTTGCGCCGACGCATTGGCGAGGGTCTTCGCGCCGCGCACCGGTTCCAGCCCGCCGGCGCCGATGGGTTCGGCGGAAGCGGTCGGCGCCCGCCGCACCACGGCGTCCGCCGGAAACGGATTGGTGCGGCAGGCATCGAGCAGCACGATCGTCACCGGCACGGTCTTCTTCAACTCATCCATGACCGCGGAGATCGGCACCAGCGCCTGGCCTGCATCCTTGAGCGACGAGACGTCGGCGTCGACCGGAACCAGATAATTCTCGCCGCCGGCTTCGATGCCGTGGCCGGAGTAATAGATGAAGGCGACATCGGCGCCCTCGGCATCCTCGACGAAGCGTTCGAGGTCGCGCTTCAGCTTGGCGGCATCGCGGTCGGTGACGTTGCGGGCGTCGAAGCCGAGGTCGGTCAGCATCTTGGCCATGTCGCGGGCGTCATTGGCCGGGTTGGGCAGGGCGGCGATGTGCTGGTAATTCGACTGGCCGATGATCAGCGCCACGCCCTTGAGGCTTTTCGTCTGCGCAAGTGCAAGCGTCGTCGCGGCAAGACAAACCAGTGCGGCGACGAAAGCCGTCAGCCACATCCGCGCAAAGAGGTTGCATCCTGAGGTTTCGACAAAGGTCATTTGTCGTTCGTGTCCGCCCTGATACTCCAAACCCTCTATAACGCTGCCAGCATAGCATGATCAAATTCGGGCGCGATTGCGCCGCGGACGTGGCTCGCCTATCCCTGAAAAATGTCTCCGCTCACAGAAACCGTGCTTTTCGTCTTCAGCCTGGTGGCGCTCGGCTATCTCGCCGGGCTGACCGGCTATCTCAGACCGGCGAGCGGCGAGGGCATATCGGAGTTCGCCGTCAACGTGGCGATGCCCCTGCTTTTGTTCCAGACCATGGTGAACGCCGATTTCCACGGTGTCGCGCCGTGGCCGTTGTGGGGAGCCTATTTCACGGCGGTGGCGATCACCTGGGCCGCCGGCCATGTCGTCACCACGCGGATCTTCGGACGCGATGCGCGCGCCGGCGTCGTTGGCGGCGTGTCGTCTGCCTATTCCAATGTGGTGCTGCTCGGCGCGCCCTTCATTCTCGGGATATTCGGCCCGAGCGGCTTCGAAGTGCTGTCGCTGCTGGTCTCGGTGCATCTGCCGGTCATGATGATGGCCTCGATCGTGCTGTTCGAGATGTTCGGTCGCGGCAGCGGCGAACATGTCCATCCGCTGCGGGTGCTGCGCGGTTTCCTGCGGCGGCTGTTCATCAACCCGCTGATCATCGGCATTCTGCTCGGGCTGGCATGGCGGCTGAGCGGCGTGCCGCTGCCCGGCCTCGTCATGCGATTGGTCGATGCGCTGGCCGACACGGCAGGGCCGGTGGCGCTGTTTGCCATGGGGCTCAGCCTGCGCCGCTTCGGCGTTTCCGGCAATGTCCGCCCGGCGCTGGCGCTATCGGCGCTGAAACTGTTCCTGATGCCAGCGCTGGTTCTCGCCTTCGTCTGGCTGCTCGGCCTGCCACCGATGACCGCAAAGGTGGCGGTCGTGGTCGCGGCGCTGCCGTCCGGCATCAATTCCTACCTTATCGCCGTGCAGTTCAACACCGGCCAGGCACTGGCATCGAACCAGATGACGATCGCCACCGCCTGCGCCGCCGTCACCACGGCCTTCTGGCTGACGGTGGTGGTTCACGTCTTTGGTTAGGTCTGGGCTTCTTAAACTAATTCACATGTGAAGGACTAGCCTTTGGCTGGCCCAACCCCTATATGCCATCTTGCGATTGCTTGCCGGCCTTGCCCTAGGTAAAGCAGTGGCTCCGGCGTGCTGGCTTCCGCCCACTACGCACGCTCATCGAAGAATTCACAGACCGGCCCGTCAGGGCACCGAAACGGAGGATAGACCATGCTTCAGAAAACCAGCCATTTCATGCGGCAGGCCAATCTCATCAACGGCGAATGGGTGCAGGCAGACAGCGGCCAGACGGTCGACGTCAACAACCCCGCCACCGGCCTGAAGATCGGCACCGTGCCGAAGTCGGGCAAAGCCGAAACCCGCCGCGCCATCGAGGCCGCCGACGAAGCGTTCAAGACCTGGCGCAAGACAACCGCGCTCGAGCGTTCGAAGCTGCTGCGCAAGCTGCATGATGCGATGATGGACAATCAGGATGTCCTTGCCGAACTGCTCACCATCGAGCAGGGCAAGTCGCTGTTCGAATCGAAGGGCGAGATCGGCTCTGCCGCGGCCTATATACTGTGGTTCGCCGAGGAAGGCCGCCGCACCTATGGCGACGTCGTGCCCTCGCCATGGGCAGACCGCCGCATCCTGGTAACCAAGGAGCCGGTCGGCGTCATCGCCGCCATCACGCCGTGGAATTTCCCGTCCTCGATGCTGGCCCGCAAACTTGGCCCGGCTCTCGCCGCCGGCTGCACCGCCGTCGTCAAGCCGGCTTCGCAGACGCCGTATTCGGGCCTTGCCTGGGGCGCGCTGGCCGAGGAAGTCGGCTTCCCCAAGGGCGTCGTCAATATCCTGACCGGTTCGGCCAGCGAGATCGGCGACGAGATCTGCGCCAATCCGCTGGTGTCGAAGATCACCTTCACCGGGTCGACCGAGGTCGGCAAGCTGCTCATCCAGAAGTCGTCGGTCACCGTGAAGAAAGTGTCGATGGAACTCGGCGGCAATGCACCGTTCATCGTCTTCGACGACGCCGATATCGAGCGTGCCGTGGCCGGCGCGATCACTGCCAAGTATCGCAATTCCGGCCAGACCTGCGTTTGCACCAACCGCTTCCTGGTCCAGGCCGGCGTCTATGACAAGTTCGTCGAGAAACTGGCGCGGCCAGCAACGGGCTTAAGGTCGGTTCCGGCCTCGAGGAAGGCGTTCAGCAGGGGCCGCTGATCGACGAGAAGGCGGTCGAGAAGGTCGAGGAGCTGATCGCCGACGCCACCGCCAAGGGCGGCAAGATCGTCGCTGGCGGCAAGCGCCATGCGCTCGGCGGCTCGTTCTTCCAGCCGACGGTCATCGCCGACGCCACGCCCAAGATGCGCTTCATGAAGGAAGAGATTTTTGGGCCGGTCGCGCCGGTGTTCAAGTTCGAGACCGAGGCGGAAGCAGTAGCGCTCGCCAACGACACCGAATTCGGCCTTGCCTGTTATTTCTACACCGGCGATCTCGGCCGCGCCTTCCGCGTTATGGAAGGCCTGAAATACGGCATGGTCGGGGTCAATGAAGGCCTCATTACCACGCCGGAAGCGCCGTTCGGCGGCGTCAAGGAATCCGGCCTCGGCAAGGAAGGCGGACATCAGGGCATCGAGGATTACCTCGATACCAAATATGTCTGTATCGGTGGCCTCGGCCTCTGATACCTTATTCCCAGGGTCGGCGGGCCTTGCCCGCCGCCTTGGGTCGAGAAAACCAGCCGAATCCTTTGGATTAACTGACGTTTGCGGGCATGGCGATGAAGGACGGCGAGGTTTTCGGCACGACGCAGGCAGGCGAGCCGGTGCGCCGCTTTACCATCAGGGGCGGCGGCCTCACCGCCAACATCATCGGGCTCGGTGCCATCATCCAGGATCTGCGCCTGACCGGCCACGATGCGCCGCTGGTGCTCGGCTACAACACCCTGGAAGCCTATGAGGCCGACAACGCCTTCTTCGGCGCGGTCGTCGGCCGCTATGCCAACCGCATCCGCGACGGCCGCTTCACCATCGCCGGCAACCGCTACCAAACCGAGCCGAACTTTCTCGACAAGCATACGCTGCATGGCGGCTCGCAAGGCTATTCGCACCGGCCCTGGACGGTTTCGCTGCATGGCAGGGATTTCGTCACGCTGACGCTGCACGATCCCGACGGCGCGATGGGCTTTCCCGGCGCGCTCGACGTCACCTGCACCTACCGGCTGAAAATCCCCGGCACGCTCAGCGTCGAGCTGACGGCGACCTGCGAGGAGCCGACGCTGTGCAATCTCACCCAGCATTCCTATTTCAACCTCGATGATGGCGGCGCCGGCGACATTCTCGACCACAGGATGATGCTGAATGCCGGCGCCTATCTGCCTGTCGACAGCGACATGATCCCGACCGGCGTGGTCAAGCCGGTCGACGGCACGCCCTTCGACTTCCGCCAGGCGCGGCCGCTGCGCATGGAGACCGAGGGCGAGCAGCTTCCCTACGACCAGAATTTCTGCCTCGCCTCGGCGCGCGGGCCGCTCCGGCAAGCGGCATGGACGCAAGGGGCAAGCTCCGGCGTCGAGATGGAGGTCTGGACCACGGAGCCCGGCGTCCAGCTCTATACCGGCCAGTATGTGACGCCGCGAAAGGGGCTGGAAGGGCGGGACTACAAGGCTTTTTCCGGCTTCTGCCTGGAGCCGCAAATATGGCCTGACGCACCGAACCGGCCGTATTTCCCGCAGGCGACGCTGTGGCCTGGCGCGATCTATCACCACGTGACGGAATATCGTTTCCGCCTCCCATAGTTTTCCCGGCGGCTAGTTTTCGAACGCCGCCCGTAGCGTCTCGAATGGGGCCAGTGCGCCGCGGACCTGCACCACGGCGGCGGCGACGCGATGCGCCCGGCTTGCCGCTTCCCGTGGTCCGTGACCGGCAAGGCGCGCCGCGAGATATCCGCCATTGAAGGAATCGCCGGCGCCAGTGGTGTCGACGGGGGCCGCGACATGGATCGCCGGCACGTCGAACGATGTTCCGTTTTCGGCAATCAGCGCCGGCTGCTCGCCGTTCTTGACCACGACCTCGCCGACCCATTGCCGGAGCCGCCCGGCGGTCGCCTGGGGCGTTGCATCCTCAAACAGCATCTGCTCGTCGGGGAAGGTCGGCAGGGCGATGTCGGTGACGCCGAGTGCTTCGACAATGGCTGCCTGCGCGCTTTCGCGGTTGCGCCAAAGCCGTGGGCGATAATTGGGATCGAAGGCGATCAGCGAGCCCGCCGCGCGGGCCTTGGCCACGGCAGCCAGCAGTGTTTTGCGCGCGGCATCGCCCAGAATTGCCAAAGTGATTCCGGAAAAGTACACGAGTGTCTGATTTTCAAGGTTTTTCGACAATGCCGTGGGATCCGAGGCGAGCTGCCGGGCCGCCGCGTCGCCGCGCCAATAGGTGAAGGAGCGCTCGGCACCGGTCAGTGTGATGGCGTAGAGGCCGGGGCGCGCGCCCGCTATCACCGGGCTGGAACCGATGCCGATGCCGTTTTCGGCGAAGAAGCCGATCTGGCCCTGCGAGAAGGGGTCGTCGCCGAAGGCCGAGACATAGGTTGCCGGCCTGTCCCCGCTCAACGCATGCAGCGCCCACAGCGTGTTGAACGTGTCGCCGGCAAAACCCATGCGCCAGTTCGGGCCGGTCTGGCCCGACAGTTCGAGCATGCATTCGCCGACCGAGGCGACGCCGTTTCCCGCCATCTGCAATCCTCCAATGATTTCGGTGCTGTAGCTTTTTGCCGGCGGCAGCGCCATGGTTGGCAAGACGGGTTTTTTCAGCCACAGCGTTTTCCCACAGGCTGGCGGGACGCGATGCACCCGGCAGAGCGTTATCCGCAGAAGAGGAACCGGTTTGGCATCGATATGGCGTTATCTCTTGGCGGGTCTTGGTCTGGCTGCGCTGCTGGTCGGCGTTCTCGCGGTCGTCTATCTGACGGCGCCGCAAAGCGCGCAGCTTGCTGGCCCGGATGTCTCGCGGACGAAGAAAACCGACAACGGGCTGTACATGGCGAGCTTCGTACCGGAACGGGGCGTGGTGCGGCAGGGCGAACTGGAATCCTGGCTGCTGACGCTGAAAACAAAGACAGGGGCTTCGGTGGAGCGCGCCGCGATCGCCATCTCCGGCGGCATGCCGCAACACAATCACGGCCTGCCGACCAGCCCGCAGGTGACCGATTACCTGGGCGAGGGTCGTTACCGCATCGAGGGGCTGAAATTCACCATGAGCGGCTGGTGGCAACTTCGGTTCGCCATCTCGTCCGGCGCCGGCTCCGACACGGTGCTGTTCAACGTGGTGCTATGAGCAATCGATGAAGCGCCTTTTCTGCTTTCTGGCGCTGATGGTCGCCGTCATCCTCGTCGGCTGCGGCAAGCCGGATTTTTCCGACGCCGAGAAGAAGACCATCGCCTCGCTGGCGCTGAACACGCTGCCGTCGTTGAAGCCCGACACCACCAACCGCTTCGCCGACGTGCCGGCGGCAGCCGCGCTTGGCTCGACGCTGTTCTTCGATCTCGGTATGAGCCGCGACGGCACGGTGTCGTGCTCGACCTGCCACAAGATCGACCGCCAGTTCCAGGACGACCTGCCGCAAGCCGTCGGCGTCGGCCGCACCAATCGGCGCACCATGCCGCTGGCCGGCGTGGCGCGCGACCCCTGGTTCTTCTGGGACGGCCGCCGCGACAGCCTGTGGGCGCAAGCGCTGACGCCGCTGGAAAACCCGCTGGAGCAGGCGGGAAACCGCGCGGCTTACGCGCACTACATCAAGGCGCGCTTCGGCGAGCGCTATGAGCGCATTTTCGGGCCGCTGCCCGACCTTTCCGGCATGCCGCTGAAAGCCAGCCCGCTCGGAAACGAGGTCGAAAGGGCTGCGTGGAACGCGATGAGCGATGCGCAGCGCGACGCCATCAACCGCGTCTATGCCAATATCGGCAAGGCGATCGCCGCCTTCGAACGTTCGATCGAGCCGGCGCAGACGCGCTTCGACCGCTTTGCGCTGGACCTTGCCACCGGCGCCGAACCAAAGGGCGACGCGGTCTTTACGCGGGAAGAAATCCTCGGGCTGAAACTGTTCATCGGCAAGGCCAATTGCGTGACCTGCCACAACGGCCCGCGCTTTACCGACAACAGCTTTCACAACACCGGCGTACCGCCCGTCGCGGACCTGCCGCCGGATCGTGGCCGCATCGATGCGGTGGCACAGGTCCAAGCCGATCCGTTCAACTGTTTCGGCGCCTATCGCGATGGCGACGTCGCCGCCTGTGGCGAATTGCGCTTCATGGTCAAGGATGCGCCGCAACTGATCCGCGCCTATAAGACGCCGTCGCTGCGCGGCGCGGCCACGCGGCCGCCCTACATGCATGCCGGGCAGTTTTCGTCGCTCGACGAAGTGGTGGCGCATTACGCCAAGGCGGCACCCAGTGTGGAGGGGACAACCGAGATCCATCCGCTGCAGCTTTCAGACCGTGAACGCGCTGCGCTGGTGGCGTTCCTGAAGACGCTGTCGGAGTAGGCTCTTGTTGACCATGATCTTGTCCGAAAACCGGCCTCCACTTTTCGGGATCATGGTCATCGATCCTTCACCGTTTCCATCGCCACAAAGGTCGAGGTCTGAGCGACATGGGGGAGGGCCGAGATGCGCTCGCCGAGCACGCGGCGGTAGGCGGCGATATCCCGGGTGCGCACCTTCAGCAGATAGTCGAAGCTCGACGCCATCATGTGGCACTGCTCGATCTCCGGCACGGCCTGCACAGACCGGTTGAAGGCGTCGAGCGCAGCCGAACGGGTGTCGGACAATTTCACCTGGACGAAGGCGACATGGCCTTCGCCCATGCGCTCGCGGTCGATGATTGCCTGATAGCCCCTGATATAGCCATCCTTCTCCAGCCGCTTCACCCGCGCCTGCACCGGTGTCTTCGACAGACCGACCTTTGCCGCCAGTTCCGACATCGAAAGCCGGCCATTGCTTGCCAGCGCCGACAGTATGTTCCGGTCGATGCGGTCCAATTGGTCTACTGTCATCGAAAGTGCAGTCCATATGCCGATATTTTTAGCGCCATGATAGATCGATTGACCTATGATGTCGATTTCTTTGGACCGGCCGAAATTTAGGAGCTGTGCTAGCTTGCGCCATTCGGTCCGGTGACCGCCGGCCCGCTCCTTGATGCTTGCTCCACAGGACCCGCCATGCCGCTCGACACCATCCGCCAGCAGATCCGTGCCAACTATTTGCCTGACGAAGACGGGGCCGTGAAGCGGCTGGCCGAGGCGACAGGGCTTTCGGCCGGGGATCGCGATGCGATCTCGGCGCGCGCCGCAGATTTGGTGCGGGCCGTGCGCGGCTCGTCCGATCCCCGGCTGATGGAAGTTTTTCTCTCCGCTTATGGCCTTTCCACCAAGGAGGGCGTGGCGCTGATGTGTCTGGCCGAGGCGCTGCTGCGCGTGCCCGACACCGAGACGATGGACGATCTCATCGCCGACAAGATCGCGCCGCATGACTGGTCGGCGCATTCCGGGGGCTCAAGCTCGATCTTCGTCAATGCTTCGACCTGGGCGCTGATGCTGACTGGCCGTGTCCTCGACGAGGGCGAGGGCGGCATCGAGGGTACGCTGCGCTCTATGGTGCGCAGGCTGGGCGAGCCGGTCATCCGCAAGGCGGTGGCTGCCGCCATGCGCGAAATGGGCGAACAGTTCGTGCTCGGCCGCACCATCGCGGAAGCCGTCAAGCGCGGCCGGCCGATGACGCAGAAGGGCTATCTCTATTCCTTCGACATGCTGGGCGAGGCGGCGCGTACCGAGGCCGACGCCTTGCGCTACCACAAGGCCTATGCCGACGCGATTTCCTCGCTCGATGCCGGCTCCAACGGCCCGGACATCAGGCAGAACCACGGCATCTCAGTAAAGCTCTCGGCGCTGCACCCACGCTACGAGGTGGCGCAGAAGGAAGAGATGCTGCCTGTGATGGCAGAGCGGCTGTTGTCGCTGGCGCTCGCGGCTCGCCATTCGCGCATGGGCCTCAACATCGACGCCGAAGAGGCGGACCGCCTCGACCTGTCGCTCGACGTCATCGAGCGCGTGCTGGCCGAGCCGGAGCTTGCCGGCTGGAACGGCTTTGGCGTCGTCGTCCAGGCCTATGGGCCGCGTGCCGCGTTTGTCATCGACTGGCTTTACGCGCTGGCCAAGAAATACGACCGCACCATCATGGTCCGACTGGTCAAAGGCGCCTATTGGGACACCGAGATCAAGCGGGCGCAGACACTGGGGCTCACGGGTTATCCCGTCTTCACCCGCAAGGCCAATACCGACGTTTCCTACATGGCTTGCGCGAAGAAACTGCTTGGCATGACCGACCGCATCTATCCGCAGTTCGCCACCCACAACGCCCACACCGTCGCCGCCATCCTGTCGATGGCTGATAATCGCGATGCCTTCGAGTTCCAGCGCCTGCATGGCATGGGCGAGGCGCTGCACGAGACGGTGCGCCAGGCCGAAGGCACGCGCTGCCGCATCTATGCGCCGGTCGGCGCGCACTCCGACCTGCTGGCCTATCTGGTGCGCCGGCTGCTGGAGAACGGCGCCAATTCCTCCTTCGTGCATCAGCTGACCGACGAGGACGTCGAGCCGGAGGATATTGCACGTGATCCACTCGAAACGGTGGAAAGCCAGGGCCCTGCCGCCAATCCGGCGATTGCCCGGCCGTCCCAGATCTTCGGCGGCGGCCGCCGCAATTCGAAAGGCTTTGACATCACCGATACGGTGACGCTGGCGGCGATCGACACGGCCAGGGCAGCGTTCGCCGGGCCGGATCGTTGGCATGCCAAGCCGATCACGCGCGCCGCCGGTTACGGCAAGCAGCGCCCAATCGTCAATCCGGCCAAGCCCGATGAAGTGGTCGGCACGGTTCACGAGGCGTCCGCCAAGCAGGTTGCGATCGCCGTGCGCATCGCTGTGGAAGCGCAGCCAGCCTGGGCAAAGCGCCCTGTTGCCGAACGCGCCGCCATCCTCAACCGCGCCGCCGATCTCTATGAGGCCAATGCGGTTGAGTTCTTCGCGCTGGCCACTCGCGAGGCCGGCAAATCGCTGGCCGATGGTGTGGCGGAAGTGCGCGAAGCCGTCGACTTCCTCCGCTACTACGCCGCTGAAGCGGCCAACAACGAAGCCGGTACCGAAGCCCGCGGCGCCATCGTCTGCATTTCGCCGTGGAACTTTCCGCTGGCCATCTTCACCGGCCAGATTGCGGCGGCGCTCGTCACTGGCAATTCGGTGATCGCCAAGCCGGCCGAACAGACGCCGCTGATCGCCTTCCGCGCCGTCGAACTGCTGCGCGAGGCGGGCGTGCCGGAAGACATCATCCAGCTTCTGCCCGGCGACGGCCCATCGGTCGGCGCGCCGCTAACGGCTGACCCGCGCATTGCCGGCGTTTGCTTTACCGGATCGACCGAGGTCGCCAAGCTGATCGAGAAACAGCTGGCCGAGACCGCCGCACCCGACGCCATGCTGATCGCCGAGACCGGCGGCCTCAACGCCATGATCGTCGATTCCACCGCGCTGCCCGAACAGGCGGTGCGGGATATCCTGGCCTCGGCCTTCCAGAGTGCGGGTCAGCGCTGCTCGGCGCTGCGCGTGCTCTATGTGCAGAAGGACGTCGAGAAGAAGATGCTGGAGATGCTGAAGGGCGCCATGGAGGCACTCAACATCGGGGATCCCTGGCGGATTTCGACCGATGTCGGTCCAGTCATCGATGACGAGGCTCAAGGCGCGATCCGTGACTATTGCACGAAGAAGGGTCTCGAGGGCCGGCTGATCGCCAAGCTCGAGGCGCCGAAGGATGGCCGCTTCGTCGCGCCGCATGTCTTCCGGGTCAAGGGCATCGAGGAGATGGAGCGCGAAGTGTTCGGGCCGGTTCTGCATGTCGCGACCTTCGACGCCGATGAGATCGACGCGGTGATCGCCGCAATCAACCGCAAGGGCTATGGCCTGACCTTCGGCCTGCACACCCGCATCGAAGGCCGCGTGCAGCATTTCGTCGACGGCATCCATGCCGGCAACATCTACGTCAACCGCAACCAGATCGGCGCCGTCGTCGGTTCGCAGCCCTTTGGTGGCGAGGGGCTGTCCGGCACCGGTCCGAAGGCCGGCGGCCCGCATTATCTGCGCCGCTTCCGCAAGGGGCCCGAAGCTGGTACCGAGATTGCCGAGGGCCACAAGGTGACGGCGACCGAGTTGGCCGACAATCTGCCCGATCCAACGCTGGGTGGCTGGTCGACGCGACCGGACCGGATCGCCATCCTGAGGAAACATCTGCGCGGCAAAGGCGCCGCCGCCATCGGTGCTGCCGCTGCCATCGATTTCGGCCAGGTCGACCTGCCCGGGCCGACCGGCGAGGCCAACACGCTGTCACTGTCACCACGCGGCCGCGTGCTGTGCCTGGGGCCGGATGCCGACACGCTGCTTGCCCAGACGATCCAGGCGCTCGCCGCCGGCAATGCGGTGCTGGCTGTGGCACCGGGTGCACCGGCTGCATTGTCGGCGCTGACCGGCAAGGGACTGCCTTTGGCCGCTATTGATGGCCGGCCTGATCCGGTCGAAGCACGGTCGCTGCGCGTCGATGTCGTCGCTTTTTCGGGCACGCCGGACGCAGCGCGCATCGTGCGCAAGGTCATTGCCGAGCGCTCAGGCCCGATCGTGCCGCTGGTCAGCGAGGTGCTCAATCCTGCGGCCTATGCGCATGAGCGGGCCGTCTGCGTCGACACGACCGCCGCGGGCGGCAATGCCAGCCTGCTCGCTGCGGCATAAAGACTATTCACACCTCGCTTGCCTTGTGTCGAGTTGCCGGGGATAAGCATGGGGCGGCAATTCGAGCGGGGCGACCGATCACATGGAAGACAAGTCCCCTCCGTTTGAGCTGCCGCGCGTGGCGGTGGTCATCACCTGCTACAACTACCGGCCCTACGTCGAACAGGCGATCCGCTCGGTGTTGGCCCAGACCTACCGGAACTGGGACTGCGTCATTGTCGACGACGCCTCGACCGACGGCTCGGCCGACCATATCCGCCAGCTTCTGGCAGCCATAGACGATCCGCGCCTGCGCCTGCTGGCGCGCTCACAAAATGGCGGGCAGATCACGGGCTTCCGCGATGGCTTTGCCGCGACCGACGCGCCTTTCGTGGTATTTCTCGATGCCGATGATGCGTGGCTGCCGGATTTTCTCCTGGCGCATCTGTCCGCCCATCTCAACGCAACACATTCGGCCGCGCTGTCGAGTTCCGATGTGTTCCTGGTCGATGGCGGCGGCACCTTGCTTAGCGGCACTTTCCTTCCCTTGCGCAAACCGCGCTCCGGGCCCGATGGCAATGGCGTCGCCATCGCGCCTGGCGGCCAGCTTGCCGGCATAGCGTCCGGGATTGCCTACGCATCGGAGCATCCGGTGACCTATTTCGCGCCTGCGACAACCGGTTGGCTATGGTCGCCATGCTCGGCGATCATGTACCGGCGTGGCGCGCTGGAATCGGTCTTGTCCTTCCCGTTCAAGGCCAAGATGGGGACGGACTATCTGACGGCCACATGCGCGCATCTGGCCGGCGGCAGCCTCATCCTGTCCGAGGGACTTGGCCTCTATCGCCTGCACGGGTCGAACCAGTCCTCCACAGGCGCTGGCTTTGCCGGTGGCCATGTGCGGCAAACGCCTGCCTACCGGGCCTACAGGAGCACATTGGCGGCGGATGTCGTCAACTATGTGCTGGAGAATTCAGCCTGGCTCAGTGATCTCAACGGGCGCAATTTCATACCCGCATTCCTGACGCAGCATGTGCGTCAGTTCAGGGAGCTGGCCGATGATCCGCGGCTGATGCGACACCTGACCCGGGGACGGCCCTGGCGGTGGCTGCGCATGCATGTTGGCCACTGGCTGCGTCGGCTGGGTGGGCGCGGTTCCACGCGATCATGACAAGGGTGCCGGAGGTGCTCACACTTGCTCGGGCAAAGCCACGTCAGGCGCCTTCGACGACGGAAAAGCCCTCGAATTGCGGGTGGCCGAGATAGTGGACTTTCGTCGTGCCGACATTCCTGTGCGCGGCGCGGAAGTTTTCCGATTTGGTCCAGGCGACAAAGTCTTCCTGGCTCGCCCACACCGTGTGTGACGCAAACAGCGTGTAGCCTTCGGCCTCGTTGACCGGGCCGCGCAGCAGATGGAATTCCCGAAAACCCTTCATCTCGGCAAGGCTGGAATCGCGGTTCTTCCACACGGCCTCGAAATCGGCTTCCGAGCCGTTCTGCACCTTGAAGCGGTTCATGGCGATGTACATGGGGTTCCTTTCGGCTATTCGCGAGCGTTGATGTTGGTAGTTGCTTGAGCGGTCAAGGCGAGAAGGGGCCGATTGGCGCTTTGAACCGCCAGCTCATCAGTCCGGTCTCGGGAGGAATCGGCGGGAACGGTGCCTGTTTTCGCACCAACTCCAAAGCGAATTGATCGAGTTCGGGCGAGCCTGAGCTTTTGGCAAGCTGCAGGTCGACGATGTTTCCATTGGCCAGCACGACAAATGCCACCAATGCGTTGTTGCGGGCTGTCGTCTGCGCGGATTTCGATACGCGGCGATTGGCGCGAGCCAACTTGCTGGCTACCTCGCCGCTATAGCGGGACGCCGCCGCGTTCCCGGTATCGGCTTGCTTTCGGCCCTTGCTCGCAATTGCCGCCTTGATTTCGTTGCCGTCCGCTGTGCCGCGGTCCTCATATGCTTCGCTTGCAGTTGCCGGGACGGCTGTCGGAGTTGGCCTTGCACTGGGGATCGGCGGTTGCTCGGGAATGGCGACAGGCATCTGGGCGCTCTCAGCCTGGACACTCGGCTGTGCCGGTGTTTCGACGTTGGCAGCCACGCTCTGGTTATCAGGACGCGGGGTTGCCGCCACCAGTATGTCCGGCGTTACCGCTGGCTGTTTGACAGCTTCCGGCAAAGGTTTGGCTGCTTCCTGGGTGGGTTCGGCAGCTTGTTTCACAGCTTGCCGCTCAGGCTGCGAAGGTTTTGTCGGCGGCCGCGGTTTCGGCTCCAGCGTGACATTGATTGCCGCCGGATCCTTGTCCAACGCACTGCCGGCCACCTTGTCTCCGGTCTGATCGCTGCCTTCCGATTGCACCGCATCCCTGGAATTGAATGGGCTGGAAGGCGAGATCAGAAAGAATGCCGCCACTGCGCCATGGAGCAGGCCGGAGACGAGGATGGCAGCGGGCCATTTGCCGTTACGGGCCGCCGGCCGTGCGACTGCAAGCGGCTCGGCCGGCGCTATCGCCAGCTCGCTGCCAGCGTTGGGGAGGGGGCTCATTTCCTGCATGTCGCGGGCCGGAAATTGCAGCGACCAGCGGGCAAAAGTCAAATCAAGATCGTTTGCCTCTGGTGTCAGCGAACCGTGGCCGGCCAGAGGCCAGGCCACGGTATTTCCTGTGAATGCGGGATGCAGTCCCAAAGCCGGTCTCAGACGCCGAAAGCGATGCCGGTCTTGGTGTCGGTCTTCAGCTTGCGCATGCAGGCGGCTGGTTCGACGCCGGTGCCGGCGCATTCGGTCGCGCTGTTGATCAATACGCGGCTGACCTTGGTGCAGTCGGTGCCGGCGAGATCAAAGCGTGTCACCTTGGTCTTGCCTGCCGGCAGGTCCTTGAAATCGAGCACGGTGAGCCGGTCGACGACACCGGCCGCGTTGAACAGCGCGATCTCGAACGCCGCCTTGGAGAGGTCGGCGCCGAGATTGTTGTTGACCAGGAAGGTCAGCCGGCAGCCCTTGTCGGACGGTTGCGCGGCATTGAGTTCCAGGGTCAGCGCGGGGACCGGCGCGGACCCTTCAGCCGACGCCGGAACCATCGCCAGCGACATCGCGAACGCCGAGGTCAGCAGTCGAAGGGATGTCGTCAAGCTCGCCATGATCATCAGCCTCCAAACCGCATGGTCGCCGCCAGTTTCAGCGTTATGCCCGGCTCATAGACCGCGACTGTCGTGCTGCCGTTGAGCGGATTGGCGTATTTGACGTCGAACAGATTGTCGGCGCGGAAATCGACCTTCAGATTGTCGGTCGCCTGATAGCTGGCGAAGGCATTGACTAGAGTGTAGTCCTCGGCCACCGCATTGCCCTTCGGCTTGCCGTTGTACTGCACCTCACCACCAACGGTCAGCTTGTCCTCGAGGAAGCGCAGGCCGAGTTGGGCGGTGACCTGCGAAGAGGGGATAGTGGCGAGATCGGCTTCCACACCCTTGTAGGAAATGGTGTGGCCATTCGTGATCGAGGCCGAAAGTCCCGCATAGCCCCAACCGGCGTCGTAGACGCCTTCGAGCTCGAAGCCGTCGATCTTGGCCTGGGCGTAGTTCTGATACTGGAAGCAGATCGGGATGCCGGGCCCGAACGGGCAGCCGCTGCCTGGCGCGAACGGCGACAGGGTCACGCCATCGATATAGTCGTCGACATTGTTGTGGAAGTAGGCCGCCTTGACGCGAAGCGCGTCGCCGGATTCGAAGATGTCGTTCTGCTTGTAGTTGACGCCGAATTCCGTCGTCCTGCCGATCTCAGGTCGCAGGTTCGGATTGGGCAGGAATGGGAAGGTGACACCTGCCGGATGGTTGCCGCTGATCAGCGTCTCCGTGAGGGAGGGCGAACGGTAGCCCTCTGCGTAAGTGCCATAGAATTGCAAGCCGGCAAGGCTGGCGTTGTCGAAGGGCGAGACGCCGACTGTGATGCGCGGCGACAACCGGTCGCCCGATGTATCGTGGGTGTCATCCCTGAGGCTGTAGCTGTCGTAACGCAGCCCGGCGATCACCTCGAGCCAATCCCAGGTGAGTTTATCCTGGACATAGGCGCCGGACACATTCCGCTTGCCCGACGGCGTGTAGAAACTGTCGCCACCGGCGGTGCCGCCAGTCTTGACGTCGTCATTCACCCAGTCGCCGCCATAGGTCAATTCGTGCGCAACGCCACCGGTCTCGAATCGTGAGGTGTTCCAGATGTCGATTGCGGCCGTGCCGACATCGAAAGTCGATGTCGAGCCTGCTGGCAGCACCACCGGAAGACCTGTGACCGGATCGAAGCGGTTTTGCGGAACGAGGCTGGTCAGATCGAGATTGGTCTTGTTGTAGGAGGTGTTGATGTGGAGATCGAGCCAGCTCTTGTCTTCGTCAGTGACGTTGTAACGCGCCGTGAATGTGTTCGACTTCAGGTCGACATCGTTGACCGGCACACCGCCGCTGGTTTCGTCCCAGCTGTCGCTTGAGCCGACCCAGCCCAGCTTCAATTCACTGTTGTCGGTCGGGCGGATGGTGGTCTTGAGCAGGCCGCTCAGCACATCGAAGCCGGTGCCGTTGACGGTGTCGCCGCCGCCATCCTTGTAGTCGTCATAGTTGCGGTAGACGATGTTGCCCAAGACGTCCCAGTTCTCGTTGACGCGGTAGGCGCCGGTGGCGCTTGTGGTCCAGCCCTTGCCATTGCTCTCGTAGCGTCCGGTTACCGAAGCGCCCCATGTTTCCTCCGGCTTGAGGAAGTCTGCGGCGTCCTTGGTGTCGAAGAAGACGACGCCGCCGATGGCGCCGGAGCCATAGGTGTTGGCGACTGGACCGCGGATCACATCGACGGATTTGATGAGCTCGGGATCGATGTAGAAGGTCGACTGGGTGCCGTGGTCGGAGCGCTGGAAATCCTGGCGCGCGCCGTCGACGATGACGGCAACGCGGCCGAAATCCTGCAGGCCGCGAATGTTGATGCTGGTGCTGACGCGCCTGGCGTCGGCTTGTGCTGCGACGCCGGGCACGCCGAAGAGTATCTCGTTGGGCGTCGTCGCCATGCGGCGGTCGAGCTGTTCCTGGTCGAGATGGCTAGCCGAGGCCAGCGATTCGATCGCTGTCTCGCCGGTGCGGCTGAGCACCAGGATCTTGTCGAGCAGCGTTGCGCCCGCAGGGGCGGCTTTTTCCTGGTCAGTCTTCTTCGATTGATCCGCCTGCTCGCCCGCCGGCTGCGTTGCTTGTTGGGCATGCGCCGATGGCGCGGACAAGGCGATCGCCGCCACGCTTGCCAACAAAGCCGCCACACCGCTCGCCGCCGACCGGCCGCGCCATTCCCAGTTTACCAACAACCCCATGCCCCAACTCCAGATTCCAGGTTTCGTGCTGGCTGGCCCGTGGCTCGCTGGCATTTTTGATCGTGTCCGGCGTGTTAAATGTTGACTCATTTAATCCGGTATTGCACTGACTAGTAAACATGATTATTCAAGTCAAGAAATGAATCGGATCTTCGCAACGCCTAGCCAGACGCCCGGCACAGGAAAGGGATCGACCCAGATGAACACCCACAATCCCAATGACTTTCGCTACCGCGTCCGCCGTTCCGACGAAGCCCCCGTCACCCGTTTCGACCGGGTTCCGCTGGCGGTCAGAACATTGTCCAGCAACACGCTGTTCCAGGGCGAGCATGAGATCGGCATCGAACATCATGGCGCTCTCTACCGGCTGAAGATCACCCGTCAGGGCAAGCTCATTCTCAACAAGTAAGGCAAGGCAGTAGGGACGAGACATGGACCAGCGCGTAAAACCCGCCCCGCATGAAATCCGGCGGGCACGGACGGAAAATCCGAAAGCGCGCGAGCGTGACCTGGCCGCCCAGCTCGGTATTTCGGAAGCCGAACTGGTCGCCGCGCATTGCGGCGACGGCGTCGTGCGCATCGAGCCACGGGTCAACGATCTCCTGACCGGCCTCGAGGCCGTCGGCGAGGTGATGGCGCTGACCCGCAATGAAAGCGCCGTGCACGAGAAGATCGGCGTCTATGACAAGGTCGTCACCGGCAACCACAATGCCATGGTGCTTGGCGAGAATATCGACCTGCGCATCTTCCCAAAAGTCTGGGCGCACGGCTTTGCCGTGGAGAAGCGCGACGGCGACGAGATCCGCCGCAGTCTGCAGTTTTTCGATGCGGCGGGCGAGGCGGTGCACAAGGTGCATCTGCGGCCGGCCTCCAGCCTCTATGCCTACCAGAAGCTGGTCGCCTCGCTGGAATCGTCCAACCAGGAGCCGACGGTCGCCATCTCCGGGCAAGCCTTAGACGATGAGGGCGAGGCCACGGCGACGACCGCCAACCTCGACGATCTGCGCGACCGTTGGAGCCGGCTGACCGACGTGCACCAGTTCTTCGGCATGCTGAAGACCTTGAAGCTCAGCCGCCGTCAGGCGGTGCGCATGGTCGGAACGGACTATGCCTGGCTGCTCGACAATGACGCGGTCCGCGCCATGTTCCATCACGCCGCCGAAGGCGAGATGCCGATCATGTGCTTTGTCGGCAACCGCGGCTGCATCCAGATCCATTCCGGCCCGGTCAAATCGATCAAGCCGATGGGGCCGTGGATCAACGTGCTGGACGAGACCTTCCACCTGCACCTGCGCACCGACCACATCCATGAAGTCTGGGCGGTGCGCAAGCCGACCAAGGACGGCCATGTCACCTCGCTCGAGGTGTACGCCGCCAATGGCGAGATGATCATCCAGTTCTTCGGCAAGCGCCACGAAGGCGAAAGCGAGCGCGACGACTGGCGATTCCTGGCCGAGGACCTGCCGCGCATCCCAAGCCCGACGGCAGCCTGAGGAGAACGACAATGGGCTGTTTTTCCAGGATGGTCGCCGCCCCGATGGTCGGCCTCGCTTTGGCTTTCACCGCGCTGCAGCCGGCTGGCGCCACAGAAGGCGTCTCCGTTTTTCCTGATCCGTCGAAGATCGCCGCCATAGGCGGCTCGATCACCGAAATCGTCTATGCGCTTGGCGAGGAGAAGCATCTGGTGGCGCGTGATTCCACCAGCCGCTATCCGAAGGCGGCGTTCGCTCTGCCCGATGTCGGCTATATGCGCGCGCTGTCGCCGGAAGGCGTGTTGTCGGTCAATCCGACCGGCATCCTGGCGCTGCAGGGCAGCGGCCCGAAGGAGGCCGTCGATGTGCTGAAGAAGACGAGCATACCCTTCATCGAAGTGCCCGAGCATTTTAGCCACGAAGGCATCCTCGAGAAGGTCCGCATCGTCGGCAAGGCGCTCGGCGTCGATGCCAGGGCCGAGCTGCTGGCCAAGGAACTCGATGCCAAGCTGACGGCCGCCGAGAAACAGACGGCCTCGATCAAGCAGCGCAAGCGCATCCTGTTCGTGCTGTCGATACAGGGTGGCAAGATCCTGGCGGCCGGCAGCGATACCGCGGCCGACGGTATGGTCAGGCTGGCGGGCGGGGTCAACGCCGTCGAAGGTTTCTCCGGCTACAAGCAGATGTCCGACGAAGCGATCATTACTGCCAGGCCTGACGTGATCCTGATGATGAGCAATGCCGGGCTGCCGGTGTCGGACGACGAATTGTTCGGCGTTCCGTCCGTCGCCTCGACGCCGGCCGGAGCCGTGCGCAAGGTGATCCGCCTCGACGGCGGCTATCTGCTCGGCTTCGGGCCGCGCACGGCTGAAGCCATCCACGACCTCGCCGTCTCCCTCTATGGCGCCCAGGTCACGGACTGAGCGGGCATATCATGGTCGATCAATCGATCACCGGCCCGGTGAAGGTGATGGCGAATGCATCCGAAGGCGACCGTTCGGGCCGCGCCCGCATCGTCATCCTGTTGCTGTGCCTCGGCCTCGCGGCCGCCATGCTTTTGTCGCTGACGTCAGGGGCATCGGATGCTTCGGCGGTCAACGTTCTCAGGGACTGGCTGCTTGGAGCCGTCCCGAATGATGCGGCGCTGAGCGCCCGTGACAGCCTGATCGTCTACGACATCCGCTTGCCGCGCATCATCCTCGGCATGCTGGTTGGCGCGGCGCTCGCAGTCTCCGGCGCCGTCATGCAGGGGCTGTTCCGCAATCCGCTGGCCGATCCCGGCCTGATCGGCGTCTCCGCCGGCTCCAGTCTCGGCGCGGTGGCCGTCATTGTGCTTGGCGCCACGGTGCTGGCGCCGGTGACGACCATGTTCGGTACGCTCGCGCTGCCGCTGGCCGCCTTCTTCGGTGGTCTCGCCACGACGCTGGTGCTTTATCAGGTCGCGACGCGACGCGGGCAAACCTCGGTTGCCACCATGCTGCTCGCCGGCATAGCGCTGGCGGCCCTTGCCATGGCCCTGACAGGTGTCCTCATCTTCATGGCGGACGATCGCCAGTTGCGCGACCTGACGTTCTGGTCACTCGGGTCGCTCGGCGGCGCGACATGGGCGAAGATCGGTTCCGTCGGGCCGATCATCATACTGGCACTGGCGGCGATGCCGTTCCTGGCGCGCGGCCTCAACGCGCTGGCGCTGGGCGAAGCGACCGCCGGCCATCTCGGCATTCCGGTACAGCGGTTGAAATACACGGCGATCATCGGTGTCTCGGCTGCGGTCGGTGCGTCTGTCGCCGTCAGCGGCGGTATCGGCTTCGTCGGCATCGTCGTGCCGCATCTGCTGCGCCTGCTGATCGGTCCGGACAATCGCTATCTGCTGCCGGCCTCGGCGCTGCTCGGTGCCTCGCTGCTGCTGTTGGCAGACGCGGTCGCCCGCACCATCGTGGCGCCGGCGGAATTGCCGATCGGCATCGTCACCGCGATATCAGGCGCGCCATTCTTCCTGTGGATCCTGCTGCGCAAGCGCGGCGTGGTCGATCTCTGAGATCTGGGACCTGTGAGGCTTTGATGATCGAGGCAAGGGATGTTTCCGTTGATATCGCCGGCAAGCGTATCGTCGGCGGTGTCGATTTCGAAGCGCGGCCCGGCGAAGTGGCGGCCATCGTCGGCCCCAACGGTTCCGGCAAGACGACCTTCCTGAAGGCGTTGTCGGGCGAGCTTGCCTATACCGGGCGCGTCACCCTTAACGGCCGCGATCTCTCGGCCATGAAGCCGGTCGAGATTGCCGTGCATCGCGCGGTGCTGCCGCAGGCGACGACACTGTCGTTTCCCTTCACGGTGCGCGAGATTGTCAAGCTCGGCCTTGTCGGCGGCCGCTCGGGTGCCTTGCCGGGCGAGGATGCGCGGCTGCCGGAGCGGGCGCTGGCCCGCGTCGACCTCGACGGTTTTGCCGGACGTTTCTACCAGGAGCTTTCGGGCGGCGAGCAGCAGCGCGTCCAGCTAGCGCGCGTGCTGTGCCAGGTTTGGGCGCCGGTGCTCGACGGCAAGCCGCGCTATCTGTTCCTCGATGAGCCGGTCTCCAGCCTCGACATCAAGCACCAGCTGATCATCATGAACATCGCCCGCGACTTCGCCAGAAGGGGCGGCGGCGTGGTCGCCATCCTGCACGACCTCAATCTGACTTCCATGTATGCCGACCGCATCTTCGTCATGCATCGCGGCCGGCTGGCCGCGACCGGTTCGCCGCAAGACGTGCTGAGCGATGAGCTGATCGAGAAAGTGTTCGACTGCCGGCTAAAGGTCGGCGTGCTGCCGGCGGGCAATATGCCGTTCGTGCTGCCGCAATCGTCGGTCGGTTGATATTCAGGTGAGGCCGGCCTGCGAACGGCGGCTTCCTGCGCTTCCGGTACTCACGTGCCCGAAAGTACGCTCCGTTCCGGTTCTCGGAACCAACCGTTCTCGACTCGGCCTGACCTGAATCTCAACCGACCGAGCCTAAGATGACACGGTAGGGATCAGGCGGCTGGGGCGCGGCGCTCCAGCATGTCGATGCCGAGCAGGTTGCGCACATTCGGCCTTGCCGCCACCATATCGGCAACGGTGTAGCGGGAAAGCACGGCGAAGAAGGCGTTGAGCGCCTCGCGCAGCGCCGAATTCAGCGCGCAGCTGTCGACCAGCGGGCATTCGGCGGCATCGTTCTCGAAGCATTCGGCCATTGCGAAGCTTTCCTCGGTGACGCGCACGACGTCGAAGAGGCTGATCGCTTCGGCTGCGCGGCCAAGCCGGACGCCGCCATTCCTGCCGCGCACCGTTTCCACCAGGCCATGCTCGACCAAAGGCTGCAGGATCTTGAACAGGAACAGTTCCGACACCGAATAGGCGGCTGCAATTTCGGGGATACGGCTCAACCGGTCATTGTTGGCGGCGCAATACATCAGGATGCGCATGGCATAATTGGTCTGGCGTGTAAGCCGCATTTTGTCCTCACTAGGCGCCGGCGCGGTGCAACCACGCCAGATTCCTGCACTTTGCTGGCGCGGCTCTGAGCCGGGATTTCGGATTCGCCGCACTGGCCTCGACCGAATATGGCCTATACCTTGGAACAATTCCAGACTAGCCTCGCATGATAGATGAATATTCTCGTCAACTTTATGTGCGCAACCCGGCAAAACGTCGGGAAAACCCGCTGTCACGGGTATTTTCGCGGTCGAGGCACTAGATAGGTCCGAGATCGCCCCTGGGTTCGACGAGGAGCAGTTCATCCATGTCACAATCGGCTCCGTCCCTGGCGCCTGTCCGTTTCGATGCCGACGCGGTCGCCAAGCTCTCGGCGCTGCGCCGCACCAAATTCATCGCCACGGCGGCGCTGGCGCTTTGCGTGCTGGTGTTCGCCTTGGCCAAGTCGTTCGAGGGCACCTATCCGTGGTTGGGGTTCGTCGCTGCCTTCGCCGAAGCGGCGACCATCGGCGGCCTTGCCGACTGGTACGCGGTGGTGGCGCTGTTCAGGGGGCCGCTTGGTCTGCCGATCCCGCACACCGCCATCATCCCGGAGAACCAGAACCGCATCGCCGACAATCTCGGCCGCTTCATCGAGGCCAATTTCCTGGCGCCGGAGCCGGTGCGTGAGAAACTTGCCGAGGTCGATTTTGCAGCACTCGTCGCCGATTGGCTGACTGATGCCGAACGCGCGGCCGGCCTGTCGCGTTTCGTCGTGCGGCTGGTGCCGCAGACACTTGCCGCGGTCGAGCAATCCGGCCTGCGCGGCTTCGTCACCAGCCGCATGCTCGAACAGATCGAAAAGGTGCCGCTGGCGCCGCTGGCGGCCGAGCTGTTGTCGGCGCTTACCGACGACCGCCGCCACCAGAAATTGTTCGACGAGTTCATCAAGGTGATCGGCCGCTTCCTCAACGACGAACAGGCGCTGGCGACAATGCGCGAAAAGATCCGCGAGGAGCTGCCGTCGCTGTTCAACCTGTTCCGCGCCGACGCCTATCTCCTGAAGAAGATCGTCGCCTCGGCGGGTTCCTTGCTCGACGAGGTGCGCGCCGATCCTGACCATCCGATGCGCGCCGAGTTTGACCGTTTCGCGCAAGGCTTCGTCGAGCGGCTGCGGACGTCCAAGCAATATGCAAAGCGCGCCGAGAAGATGAAACGCGATTTCCTCGCCCGACCCGAAGTCAGGGCGCTGGCCGGCGACATGTGGGAGAGCCTCAGCCTGTTCATCGCGCAGGACGCCAGGGCGCCGAATTCGGTGATCCGCGCGCATCTCGCCAACATGTTCGTCGAGGTCGGCCGGCATCTTGCCGGCGATGCACAGATCCGGGCCGACATGAACCAGGGGTTCGTCGTGGCGCTGGCCTCCTTCGTCGAAAGCCAGAAGAGCGGCGTGTCGAAGTTCATCGCCGACCAGGTCAAGCGCTGGGACCTGGCGCAACTGACGCGACTGATCGAGATGAACATCGGCAGGGACCTGCAATATATCCGCTTCAACGGCATGATCATCGGCGGGCTGGCGGGTATCGTTCTCTACACGATCGAGCTGCTGCTCCCGGTCAATTGATGCGCATCGGTCGCCAGGCCTGTCTTCGAAATGGACAGGCGGCAGCCGAGTGCTATGCTCCGGCGAGGGCGCCCGCATCCGCGGCAAAGGGGAGAAGACAGCATGGCAAAACAACCGGAATCCGATTCCTTCATGGACATGTTCGGCAGGTTCGGTCGCGACCTGAAGGTGCCCAATGTCGATGTCGAGGCGATCCTTGCCCATCACCGCAAGAACCTCGAAGCCTTGGAGAAATCGGCGCGAGCCGGCGCCGCAGGCGCGACCTCGCTGTTGTCGAGGCAACGCGAAATGCTGCAGGACACGCTGCGCGAAGTTGCCGACATGGCGCAGAGCTATCGGGCGCCGGGCAACCCGCAAGAACTCCTGGCCAAGCAGACGGAGTTCGCCAGGAAATCCTTCGAGGCTGCGCTGAAGAATGCTGGGGAAGTGGCTGAACTGGCGCGGAAATCCGGCACCGAATCGATCGAAATCCTGCGCACGCGCATCAAGGAGGCGATGGAGGAAATCCGCGCCGGCTACGGGCAGAAATAGGCTCCCTCGGTCTGTCGTTTCGCCTTCGGCAGGGCATGCCGGTTTGCAATTCCGCGACCTTGCGCATAGTTGCATCCGCGCCACGCGATAAGCTCCCGGCAAACTCGGAAGGTTGGAAAATCCGAATTCGCCCTGCCATTGCATGGCGAGGCGTGGCACGATTCAGCCGGAATGCGGCGGAACAGATTCGCGCAAGGCGAATTGACAGGGGCCGTCCGTTCGTGGTCCGGAGGCTCGGCAAGTTATCGGGAAAGCAGGAATGAACGAAGTACGGCCTAAAACGCCGCCGACCTACGAGCAGTTGAGGACGATGTCCGGGCAGGAGCTCGGCGTCTCGGAATGGACCACGGTCGACCAGGACCGTATCAACAAGTTCGCCGAATGCACCGGCGACCACCAATGGATCCATGTCGACCCCGAACGGGCGCGGCGGCAAAGCCCGTTCCGCACGACGATCGCGCATGGCTATCTGACATTGTCGATTATCGGCGCCCTGGCGCTTGGCATGGGCATTGTGCCGGAAAACACCCAGGCCGCCTTCAACTATGGCTTCGACAAGGTGCGTTTCCTGGCGCCGGTCAAGGTCGGCGCCCGCATCAGGCTGCGCACGGTGCTGCTTTCCATGGAGGACAGGGGGGCCTGGCCAGTATCTGATGAAAGCAGCCAACACGGTCGAGATCGAAGGCGAGGAAAAGCCGGCATTGACGGCCGAAACGCTGGTCATGCTTTATGAGCGCCGCAAACGGGCAGGGGCCTGAGAGACTGTTTGGAAATTCTACTCCGGCGGCCATCTGATGGCGTTTTCTGCGCTTCCGGTGCTCACGGACCTGAATGTCCGCTCCGCTCCGGTTCTCGAAACCACCACCATATGACTCGCCAGAGCGAATTTCGAAACAGTCTCGGAGAGGTGTGCAACCGGATTTCACGCTTCGATCGCCTATCGCCAAACAGGTGGTGCCTTACGAAACACTGGGTTCTATGCGGGCAGCGGCGCGGGCCGAGAGCAGGGCGAGGATCAGCGCGACCAGCACCAGCGCCGTTGCCGTCTGAAAAGTGACCTGCATGCCCCGGGCGGCGGCCACGGAAGTCAGGATCTCCTGCCCAATGCCTCGCTGCGCCGCGGCCGATGCGACCGCGAATATAGCCCCCATCAACGAGGCGCCCGTGATGAGGCCGAGATTGCGCGACAGGTTGAGCAGGCCCGATATGACACCGCGTTCGCCGGCGCCGACACCGCTCATGACGGCCGCATTGTTGGAGGTCTGGAACAGGGCGTAGCCGAAGCAGGTGACGGTGATCGGAACGACATAGCTGACGATGCCAAGTCTGGTCAGGGCGAGCGAGAGCAGGAATGTGCCGGCGGCAAGGCTAGTGAGGCCGGCGACCGTCATCCTGTTGGTGCCGAAGCGATCGGAAAGCCGTCCGGCCAGCAGCGCCGACAGGGTCGAGACAAGCGGCCCGGTCGAAAGCACCACGCCGACCATCGCGGCATCGAGTCCCAGCCCCTGTGACAGATAGAACGGGGCGACCACCAGGGTCGCCATCATCACCGTGGCGACGATGAGGCTCATGGCCAGGCTGGCGCTAAGCTGCGGGTCCCGGAAACGGGCGAGTTGGACCAGCGGGTTCTTCACCCGCTTCTGGGCGACGGCGAACAAACCGATGCCGAGAGCGGTCGCGGCCAGCAGGCCGATGTTGAGCGCACCGAAATGGCCCCGGCCAAGCGTCATGGCCAGCGCATAGGCGGCCAGCGTCAGGGCCAGCAGCACAGTGCCAATCGCGTCGAACTTGCCTTGAGCAGCCTGCGCTGTCTTGCTGCGAGCGGGCAAGGCACGCCAGGCGAGGGCGAAGGTCAGCAGGCCCAGCGGCACATTGACCAGGAAGATCGCGCGCCAGCCGGGGCCGGCGATCAGCAGACCGCCGAGCGAAGGGCCGAGTGTCGTGCCGATCGCCGACATGGCGCCGAGCAGGCCCATGGCGCTGCCGGTCCGTTCCTTGCTGACGGTCTCCGCGACAAAGGCCAGCGTCAGCGCCATCATCAACGCCGCGCCAAACCCATGCACGGTGCGCGCGGCGATCAGCAGCCAGAGCGTCGGCGCCACCCCGCACAGCACCGATGCCGATGTAAACAGCGCGATGCCGCCAAGCAGCAGCGGGCGGCGCCCGAACATGTCGGCCAGCCGCCCGGCACTGACGATCAGCGTGGTGATGGCAAGGAGATAGGCCAGAACCACCCATTGCACGGCCCGGAACGACGCGCCGAACGTCTGCATCAGCGAGGGCAGCCCAACGCTGGCGATGCTGGTTCCGAGCGACGACAGCAGCGTGGCGAGCGACAGGCTTGCCAGCGCCCAGCCGACCGATTGATTCTGTTGCGGGGCTGATATCCCGTCCCGATTTTGCACGGCGACTGCCATGGCGATCTCCTTTCCGTTCGCTCCAGAACCGGAGCTGTCGGAGATCTAGTCTTGCGGTTGATATGGCGGAAGGCGCAGCATTTGCATCATATCAGTGCATGAGACGCCACATCATGTTACGATCCGCGGATGACAACGCCCGATCTCAATCTGCTGTTCGCTCTCGACGTGCTGCTGGCGGAAGGCAGCGTGGCCCGCGCCGCGCGCCGTTTGCGGCTCAGTCCCTCGGCGATGAGCCGGACGCTGGCGCGGCTGCGCGAGGCAACGGGCGATCCCCTGCTGGTCCGCGCCGGACGCGGCCTGGTGGCGACGCCGCGCGCGGAGGAATTGCGCCGGCAGGTCGGCCCTGTCGTCCAGGAGGCGGAGGCGCTGCTGCGCCCTGCCGATTTGCTTGATCCCTCAAGCCTGGACAGGGTCTTCACGATGCGCACCAATGAGGGCTTCGTCGAGGAGTTCGGGCCTCGTCTGGTCGCCCGCATCGAGGCCGATGCGCCAGGGGTGCGGCTGCGTTTCGCGCCGAAGTCAGATAAGGATGTGATGTCGTTGCGCGAAGCGGCGATCGATCTGGAAATCGGCGTTGCCGGCGAAACCGGACCCGAAGTGCGCATCCAGGCGCTGTTTCGCGACCGTTTTATCGGCGCCGTTCGAGCCGGCCATTCCCTGAGCGAGGGTATTGTGACGCCCGAGCGCTATGCGGCTTGCCGGCACATCAGTGTTTCGCGGCGTGGCCGCGAGAAGGGACCGATCGACGAGACTTTGGGCGCGCTCGGCTTGCAGCGGACGGTCGTGTGCATGGTCTCGGGTTTCTCGGCCGCGCTCGCCATGGCGCGCGCCTCGGAACTGATCGCCAGCGTGCCCGAGCGGCATACGGCGGGCGCGCGTGCCGGCATGCACAGTTTTCCGCTGCCGGTTAGCACGGTGGAAGTCACCATCTCCATGCTCTGGCATCCGCGCCTCGACGCCGACCCGGCGCAACGCTGGTTGCGTGACTGCGTGCGGGAGGTTCGCGCAAGCCGCTGAGATCAGCGCGCCATCGCCGCCTCAAGCACCTTGAAAATCCGCTCGTCTTCGCATTGGGCGACGTTGAAGCGCAGGAAACGGCTGGCCGTCTGGGACAGGCTGAACGCATTGCCGGGTGCCAGCACGACATTGTCGCCAAGCGCCCAGCGTGCGACTTCGGCCGCGTCGATGCCGTCGGGTAATCTGCACCACAGGAACAGGCCGGCCGGCTGGTCGATCCACGGCGTGATGCCGATCGCCTTCAGCCGGGTGGCGGTCTGGACCATGGCACGCGCGAGTTTGGCGCGCAGCAGATCCATATGTTTGCGGTAGCTGCCGTCCTTCAGCAGCATCAATACCAGTTCGGCGGCCAGCCTTCCGCCGCCGAAGGTGGTGGCGATCTTGAGGTCGGTCAGGCCCTCGATCCAGTCGCGCGGTGCGGCGATGAAACCGCAGCGCACCGAGGCCGAAAGCGTCTTGGAGAAACTGCCGATCTGGACGACGCGGTTGAGGCCGTCGAAAGCCGCAAGCCTCGGTGCAGGGGCATGTTCGAAATCGGCGAAAATGTCGTCCTCGACGATGGTCAGGTCCGACTGGTCGGCGAGCTTGAGCAAACGATGCGCGGTGACCGGCGACAGGATCGCTCCGGTCGGATTGTGGATGGCGGAATTGGTGATGTAGAGGCGCGGCCGGTGCTCGGCGAGCGCCTGCGCGAACAGGTCGATATCTGGCCCCGATGGCGTGTAGGGAACGCTGACGACCTTGGCGCGGTGGGCGCGCAGCAAAGCGTGGAAATTGAAATAGCAGGGGTCGTCGACCAGCACGGTGTCACCGGGTTCGATCAGGAACCGGCACAACAGGTCAATGGCCTGCGTGCCCGATTCCGTCAGCATGATCTGTTCGGGCGAAACTTCGATGCCGTGCCCGGCCATGCGCCGCGCCAGCAACTGCCGCAGCGGCGGCAGGCCAAGCGGCGTGCCGTAATCGGCAAGCGCGACATCATCGGCGCGCGCCACCGTGCGCAGTGCGCGGCGCAGGCCGGCTTGCGGCATCCAGGAGGCCGGCAGCCAGCCACAGCCGGGTTTCAGGGTCTCGTCGCCGGCATCCAGCGACTGGCGCGAGACCCAGAGCGGATCGACGGCACGGTCGAGCCGGGGACCGATCTCGGCCAGCGACAACGGCGCCAGCGAGCCGGCGGCATAGAAGCCTGAACCCGGCCGGGAGCGGATCGTGCCTTCGGCGGCGAGCCGCTCATAGGCTTCGACCACGGTGGATTTCGACACTTGCATGGATTGGGCGAAGGCGCGGATGGAGGGCAGCCGGGCGCCCGGTGTCAGGCTGCGCGCGGCGATCCGCTGGCGAATGGTCGCCATGACGCTTTCGACGAGGGTGGGGGCGCCCAAGGTCCGCACATCGTCCTTTTCCAAAGCGAAGTCCGTCATCCGTACTGCTCAATCATCCATTACAGTTTCGCTGAATTGTACCCCATTGTCTCTGGCTGCACCATGGCATCTGCCCGATAGAGGGCGAAAGACATGGAGCCTGGAATGGACAAGACTGCGAGCGGCTGGCTGAACGGATTTATCGGCGTGTTGATCTTCTCAGGCTCGCTGCCGGCGACGCGCGTGGCGGTGATGGATTTCGCCCCGACCTTCGTGACATCGGCCCGGGCCGCGATTGCCGGACTGCTTGGCCTGGCAATGCTGGTCCTGTTCCGGGAGAAACGTCCGCAGCGCGGCGACCTCGTGTCGCTGGTGATCGTGGCGCTGGGCGTGGTCGTCGGCTTTCCCCTGCTGACCGCCTTGGCGCTCAAGCACGTCACCTCTGCCCATTCCATCATCTTCATCGGCCTGTTGCCGTTGGCGACGGCGATCTTCGGCGTGCTGCGTGGCGGCGATCGTCCTCGTCCGGCATTCTGGCTGTTTTCGTGCATCGGCAGCGCGCTCGTCGCGGGTTTCGCGCTGACGCAGGGCGTGACCGCCTCGCCGGTCGGCGATGGCCTGATGCTCGCCGCCGTCATCGTCTGCGGCCTTGGCTATGCCGAAGGCGCCGCGCTGTCGCGCAGGCTCGGCGGCTGGCAAGTGATCTGCTGGGCGCTGACGCTGTCGCTGCCGATCATGCTGGTGCTGACGTTTGCGACGCTGCCGGTATCCTTTGCCGCTGTCGGCTCCCACGCCTGGATCGGTCTCGCCTATGTCTCGCTGTTCAGCATGCTGATCGGCTTCGTCTTCTGGTATCGCGGCCTGGCGCAAGGCGGCATTGCCGCGGTCGGCCAACTGCAATTGCTGCAGCCCTTCTTCGGCCTGGCGCTCGCGGCGACATTGCTGCATGAGCAGGTCAGCCCGCTGATGGTGGTGGTTACGCTCGGTGTGGTGGCGTGCGTGTTCGGCGCGAAGAAGTTTGCGCGGTAGACTCCCGCCCTAAAACTTCGTCACCACCCCAATGCCGATGCCCTCGAAACCGCCCATCGCCATCAGCGCGGCGGGCGCCTCGTCGAGGCTGATCTTCTTGCCGACCAGCAATTCGGGCTTGAGCTTGCCGTTGCGGATCATGTCCATCATCGCCTGGTAGCGATAGGCCTGCATGCCGTGGCTGCCGAGGATCTCGAGCTCGAAGGCGATCACCTTGTCCATCGGCACTTGCGGGCGGGCATGTTCGCCCAGCATCAGGCCGACCTGCACATGGCGGCCGCGCCGGCGCAGATTGGCGATCGAGTTGAACGAGGTGATGGGGTGGCCGAGCGCGTCCATCGACATATGCGCGCCGCCATTGGTGATCTGCTTGACCGCCTTGACCACATTCGGCGTCGTGGACGCATTGATGGTGGCGACGGCGCCGATCTTTCTGGCGAATTCCAGCTTCTCGTTGGTGAGGTCGATGGCAATCACATTCGCGCCCATGGCGCTGGCGATCATGATCGCCGACAGGCCGACGCCGCCGCAGCCATGCACCGCCACCCATTCGCCGGGCTTGACCCGGCCCTGGTCGACGATGGCGCGAAACGAGGTGACGAAGCGGCAGCCGAGGCTGGCGGCGGTGGCGAATTCCATTTCTTCCGGCAGGCGCACCAGATTGGTGTCGGCATGCTCGATGCCGACATATTCCGCGAAGGACCCCCAGCCGGTGAAGCCCGGCTGCGTCTGGTGCTCGCAGACGTGGTGGTTGCCCGAGGTGCATTCGAAGCAGCGGCCGCAGCCGACGGCAAACGGTACTGTCACGCGGTCGCCGGCCTTCCAGCGGCTGACCTGCTTGCCGGCGGCGACGACAACGCCGGCCAGCTCATGTCCCGGGACGTGCGGCAAGGTGATGCCGTCATCATGGCCCATCCAGCCATGCCAGTCGCTGCGGCAAAGCCCCGTCGCCTCGACCTTGATGACGACGCCATCGGCAGCCGGCTTCGGATCGGGAACGGTCTGGATCGTCGGCGCTTCGCCGAATTTCTCGAAGACGACGGCTTTCATCTTTAACTCCACCCTAGGACGGTATGCGCTACCCGAAACGATAGCCGATTCCCTGTCGGGTCAAGGAGAAATCGATTCCGCCAGGCCGAACCAGCCCAGGGCGGTCAGCTGTTTTCCCGGTTGCGGAAATCGGCGAGCCTTGTGTCGCCAGGGACAAGCAGCCGCCCGTCCTCGGCATGCACTTCCAGGCGCCTGATCGGCCGGCCGCTCTGCGTGTCGACCATGAAAGTGTAGGGCTCGCCCGGTCCGGAGAAATAGGTCTCGCCCCACTGCCGCAAGGCAACCAGGACATAGAACAGGCCGCGTCCCTTTTGCGTCAGCACATATTCGTGGTGCGCGCTGCCGTCGGGTGCGGGAACCGTTTCCAGTATGCCGTGCGCGACCAGATTGCGCAGCCGCGCCGACAGGATGTTCTTGGCGACGCCGAGGCTCTTCTGGAACTCGCCGAAGCGACGCAGCCCGTCGAAGGCGTCGCGCACGATGAGCAGCGACCACCAGTCGCCGATCGCGTCCAGCGGCCGCGCGATCAGGCAACCCGCTTCGTGGTGGCTCGTTCGTTTCACCATGGCAATCGTTGGTCCAGATCAATCATTCCGGTTGCAACATAAAACTGTTCTGTCTATCCAGCAAGCGGTTTCAACTTGAAACCTTTTGCTGAGAGCGACATGAATGTGCAGGTGGTGAACAGCGCAATAGCAAGTGCGGAGCGGTCCGACGGGCTGCCGCAGGTCATGCCGGCGTCACCACCGGGACTGTCGGCAATGACGGCGTTGGTCTTCGCCATTGCCTGTGGCCTGAGCGTCGCCAATGTCTATTTCGCCCATCCGCTGCTCGACGCCATGGCGCATGATTTTGCCATCGCGCCAGCCTCGGTCGGCATCGTGGTGACGGTCACGCAGATCGGCTACGCGCTCGGCCTGTTCTTCATCGTGCCGCTTGGCGATTTGTTCGACCGGCGCAAGCTGATCGCCGGGCAAGCAGTACTTTCCGCCGTGGCGCTGATCGCGGTCGGGATCGCGCCGAACGCTGCGGCGCTGCTGGCAAGCCTCGCTGTCGTCGGGCTGCTTGCCGTGGTGGTGCAGGTGCTGGTGGCTTATGCCGCCGATCTCGCCGTGCCGTTGGAACGGGGGCGGGCGGTCGGCACCGTCACCAGCGGCGTCATCCTTGGCATCCTGCTTGCCCGCTTCGTCGCCGGTGTCGTCGCCGACTTCGCCGGCTGGCGCTGGGTCTATCTGATCTCGGCGGCGCTGACGCTTGGCATGGCTGTGGTTCTCTTCCTCATCCTGCCGCGCCAAGACGCGGATCGGCCACGCACATCCTATCAGCGCCTTTTGGGCTCGGTGGTGCTGCTGTTCGTGCAGGAGCCGCTGCTGCGCGTGCGCGCCGTGCTCGCCATGCTGATCTTCGCCACCTTCAACGTGCTGTGGGCGCCGCTGGTGCTGCCGCTCGGCGCTGCGCCATTTTCCCTCTCGCACACCGAGATCGGGCTGTTTGGCCTAGCCGGCGTCGCCGGCGCTGTCGGCGCACGCTGGACGGGCGGCCTTGTCGATCGCGGGCGCGGCCAACTGCTCACTGGGCTCAGCCTGTTGCTGATGACGGCAGCCTGGCTGCCGATTGCCTTCATGGGCCTGTCGCTGTGGCTGCTCGTCGCCGGCATCGTCATGCTGGATCTGGCGATCCAGGCGGTCCACGTCACCAACCAAAGCCTGATCTTCGCGCGCCGGCCGGATGCGCGCAGCCGGCTGGTTGGCGGCTACATGATTTTCTATTCGCTCGGCAGCGCGCTCGGCTCCATCGCCTCGACCATGATCTATGGCGCGATAGGCTGGAGCGGCGTCTGTATGCTGGGCGCCGGCATCGGCCTTATGGCGTTGCTGTTCTGGGCGCTGACGCTGCGCGTGGGCCGATGAAGATTTACTCCGCGTCGATCTGGTTCTGTGGCGCTGCCTTCTTGAAGGCCGGCAGCGCCATGCAGGCGGCGTTGATGCGGGTGATGGTCGGGTAGGGCGTCAGGTCGACGCCGAACCGGGCGTTGCTGGTGATTTGCGCCGCCAGGCAGATGTCGGCGAGCCCCGGCGCATCGCCATGGCAGAATGTTCCGGTCTGCGGCGAGGACGCCAGGATCTTTTCAAGCGGCTGAAAACCTTCGTTCACCCAGTGGCGGAACCAGTTGGTGATGTCCTGGTCGCCGGCGCCGAACAAAGTGCGCAGCGAGGTCAGCACGCGCAGATTGTTCACCGGGTGGATGTCGCAGGCGATCATTTGCGCCAGCATTCTCACGCGCGCCCGGCCAAGTGCGTCCTTCGGCAGCAGCGGCGGCGCGGGCTGGATCTCGTCGAGATATTCGATGATCGCCAGCGACTGCGTCAAAAGCGTGCCGTCGTTAAGCACCAATGCCGGCACCAGCCCCTGCGGATTGACCGCGAGGTAGGATGGTTCCAGATGGTCGCCGTGGCGCAGATGATGCGGGACATAGTCATAGCTCAGCCCCTTCATCTCCAGCGCGATGCGCACCCGGTAGGAGGTAGAGGAACGATAGTAATTGTGCAGGATGAGTTCGCTCATGACTTTGTCGCTCATGCCTGCGGCTGGCCGATCGTCACTTCGATCGTGCCGATGCCGTCGACGCCGCCGGTCATCGTCTCGCCCGGCTTGACCGCGCCGACGCCGGCCGGCGTGCCGGTGAAGATCAGGTCGCCGGCCTGCAATTCGACGCCCTCGCTACAGATCGAGACGATGTCGGCGATTGGCCAGATCAGTTCCGTGAGGTCGGCGTCCTGCCTGACCTTGCCGTCGACGGCGAGCCAGATGCGGCCTTTCGTCGGATGGCCTGACTTTTGTGCCGAGACCAGCGGGCCGCAAGGGGCGGAACGGTCGAAGGCTTTCGACCAGTCCCAGGGCCGCGCCGCCTTCTTGGCCTCATCCTGGAGGTCGCGGCGGGTGAGGTCGATACCGACGCCATAACCCCAGACGTGATCCAGCGCCCGATCACGCGCAATGCGGAAACCCGGCCTGCCGATCGCGGCCACCAGTTCGATTTCGTGGTGCAGATTGGCCGTCAGCGGCGGGTAGGGGATCACGGCGCCGGAATCGACCACCGCGTCGGCCGGCTTGGTGAAGAAGAAGGGCGGATCGCGCTCGTCATTGCCGAGTTCGCGCGCATGCGCGGCATAGTTGCGGCCGACGCAGAAGATGCGCCGCACGGCAAAGCGCTCGGCCGACCCGCTGATGGCGACGGAAGGCGTTGGCGGGAGGGGGAGGACGAAGGCGGTCATGGCTGTCTCTGCGTTGCATATCGGTTGCTGGCGGCACCTTCGACCGATTTCGGGGGCCGGGCAAGGCGTCGCTTTTCTTAAAGCACGGGCTTTGCCGGGGCTGTATAAGGAATTCAGGGTTCCCATCACTTTTGCGGCGGCCTATCACCGGCGATAGACTATTTGCCAATAATCCGGCCATGGTCGCGGGGCTATGGTGTGGCCGATAAACCGGAACGAGCCCACATGACAGCACCCAACGATCGCGCCCGGTTCCTGATCATCGACGACCATCCGCTGTTTCGCGAGGCGCTGCATAGCGCCGTGCAGATGGCTTATCCGGAGGTCGACACGGTCGAGGCGCGCTCGATCGCCGAGGCGCTCGATCTGCTGGCCGACGCCAAGCCTTTCGACCTTGCGCTGCTCGATCTCTCAATGCCCGACGTGCACGGTTTCGACGGGCTGCTGCAGCTCAGGACCCGCTATCCGCGCCTGCCGGTGGTGATCGTGTCGGGGTATGAGGAGCCGCGGATCATCTCCGAGGCCTTGTCTTATGGCGCTGCCGGCTTCATCCCGAAATCGGCGCGCAAGAGCGACCTGGCCGCCGCCATACGTTCGGTGATGGATGGCGCGATCTATGTGCCGGAAACCTATGAAGGCCAGCCGGCCGACGCCGACAGCATCGACCGCGCCGACATGGTCCAGCGCCTGTCCAAGCTGACGCCACAGCAGCTGCGCGTGCTGCAGATGCTGCGCCAGGGGCTGCTCAACAAGCAGATCGCCTATGAGCTGCAGGTCGGCGAGACCACGGTAAAGGCGCATGTGTCGGAGATATTGCGCAAGCTCAACGTCTACAGCCGCACGCAAGCGGTGATCGAGGTCTCGAAGCTCGACAATGCGGAGCTTTTCAGGGATCAGGCGGGGTTTTGATCTTTACCCTCCCCCTTGTGGGGAGGGTCGATCCGCGAAGCGGAGCGGGGGGGGGAAACTTGGCGCCGCACCCCCACCCCGGCGCTCCGCGCCGACCCTCCCCATCAAGGGGAGGGTAAGCCCCTAAGCCAGCAAATGCGCCAACAGCGCCCGCAGTTGCGCCGGTTTCAGCGGTTTTCGCATCAGTTCGATGCCGCCGGCCCGCGCTGCCTTGGCGACCGCCTCGGAACTGTCGGCGGTGACGATCAGCGCCGGCACGGCGCGGCCGAGATAGTCGCGGACTTCCGATATGGTGGCGGTGCCGAGATCGCCGCCGTCGAGATGCTGGTCGGCAATGACGATGTCGGGCACCCAGTCGGTGTCGCCGAGCAGGTCCATTGCATCGTCGGTCGAAGTCGCGGACCGCACCAGGCACTGCCAGCGTTCGAGCAGGAAGGTCATGGCCTCCAGCACCTCGATGTCGTTTTCGACCAGCAGCACCTTGGTGCCGAACAGGCCGTAGCCGCGCGACCGCTCCAGGCTGGTGGCGCTGGCGATGGCGTCGGCGGGCGCGCCGATACCGACGGGGACATCGATGTGGAAGATCGTGCCGCGCCCGACCTTCGACGAGTAGGTCACGGGGTGGCCGAGCGCGCCGGCCATGCGGCGCACGATGGCGAGCCCGAGCCCGAGACCGTTGCCGTCACGTTCCGAACTGGCCGGTGAGGTGCCGCGATGGAACTCCTCGAACACCGCCTCGCGCTGGTCCTCGGGAATGCCGCAGCCAGTGTCGGCGACATCGATGCGGATCGTGTCGCCGCGATGCCTGGTGCCGACAAGGACGCCGCCGGAACGGGTGTAGCCCAGCGCGTTGGAGAGGATGTTCTGCAGGATGCGGCGCAGCAGCGTCCGGTCGGAGCGGACCACGGCATTGACCGGCCGGAATTTCAGCGACAGGCGCTTCATTTCCGCGACCGGCTGGAAATCCGAGCGCAGCGATGAGAACAGCGCTTCCAGGCTGACGTCGCCGATGTCGGGCTGCACCACGCCGGCGTCGAGCTTGGAGATATCCAGCAGCGTGCGCAGCAGGTCCTCCATCGTTTCCAGCGAGCGCTCGACTTGGCGGACAAGCTTCCTACCTTCGTCGCTGGTCTGCACTTCCGCGAGCGCCGAGACGGACAGGTGGGCCGCGTTCAGCGGCTGCAGCACGTCATGGCTGGCGGCGGCTAGGAACCTGGTCTTCGAGAGGTTCGCCAGTTCGGCGTTCTCCTTGGCGGCGCTGAGGTCGATGTTGGACTGCTCCAGCCGCCGCAGCGTCGAGTGCAACTCCTCGGTGCGCGTACGCACGCGGTTCTCCAGCGAGATCGCGGTCTGGAACAGCGAGAAGGCATTGCCTTGCTGGTCCATCGACCGCTCGACGCGGCTGACCAGGGCGGCGTTGATCTTCTTCAGCTTATCGAGGTCGTTTATGTCCTTGAGCGGCATCTTGTTGTTCCGCGGCCCCTATTCCGCCGCTTGCCGTTCGCCAAAGGCAATGCCGGTGAAGGTCTGGTTCAAATGCATCGACCGGTATTGCTCGCCATAAGTGCCGAAGCCGACGACATTGTTGACCCGGTAGAGCTCCGAAATGTCACGAAAAACCTGCCGGTTGCGCGCATCGAGCCGGCGCAGCACGCAGTCGAAGCCGAGGATCAGGTCGATGCCACCCAGCCTGTCCTCGACCTCGCGCAGCGCCGCGCGCGTCGATTCCACCATGTCCTTGGGCTGGGCGATCGACAGCACGACGCCGTCGTCGATGGCGCAGAAGAACGATAGCGAGCCATCCGCATGCATCCTCTGGATCGAGCGGCAGTAATATTCGCCGCCCACCTTCACCACCACCGGATGCGAGGCGAAGCTCAGCGGCGTCAGGGTCTGCGGCATGATGCCGACGGAAGCTGCATATTCCTCGGCAGCATTGGTGGCGTTGAACTCGCGCACGATGCGGTGATCGGCGTCGGACGCTGTCACCACCAGCTTTTCGTCGGTCGGAACGAAATTGTCGGTCTTGAAGACATGGAACGGAATTTCCGTGGCGATCAGCACGATGATGGCGCTGTCCGAGGTGACCCTGCCATTCGAGATCAGGCGCGTCGTCTCGAATTTCAAATCGTCGCCGGCCGAGCCGCCGAGCAGCGGTATGTCGTCAAGACCCCAGTGGATGGCCGAACTGACCGCTTCCTCGGCATAGGACAGGCCGTCGATGAAGCAGAGCGCGAAGGTGTTCCTGGTCCGCTCCCCGCCCACCCGGACGTGCAGCGCGCGCCGCAAGGCCTCGACCTCGCCGGTGATCCTGTCCATGCCCGACGAGGACAAATTGTCGACCATGGCGCTGACCGCGGTAAAGGCGGCCGAGGGGAGCAGCATCGCCAGCATATGGCCTTCCTCGAGCCCTTGTGGCGTGATCTCGCCGGCGGTGGAGCAGCCGGCATGGTGGAGCCCCGGCGCGTAGGCCGAGAGCGCTCGCGACAGGGCGCCGGCCTCGACAAGGCTCTGGGAAAAGAACACGAGGGCAAAGCCGGCGTTGATTGCGGCGGCCTCGCTGGCTACCGCGCGTGCGAAAACATCCGGGTCGGGCTCGTCCGTGGTCAGCGCCGACAAGCCGCAGGCGTAGCGTGTCCGTGAACTGGTCAGCGGCGTTCTCCCGCGTTTCCTCCGACGCTGTTTTTATGCGCTGTTTTTACAAGGCTTCTGGCGCGCGGGCGTCGAAGGATATTGTTGCTTCCAATAGGCGTTTTGGCAATGGGGCGAGGGGAATGCACCTTTGGGCCTTGGCCATGACCGAAAGTACAATGATACGCCTTTTCCGTCGCGCTGTTTTTTGTGCGTTGTGCGGTGTACGAATAACGCATGGCCGAAGTGCCAGCGGCGCGTCGGCAGCGTGATGACCAAGGTTGATACCCAGGGAGGGACCATGTCGGACGTTTCGTTGATGGTGAACGGCAAGCGAGTCAGCGGAGCTGCCGAGGATCGAACGCTGCTGGTTCACTTCCTGCGCGAGAATCTCGGCCTGACCGGCACGCATGTCGGCTGCGACACCTCGCAATGCGGGGCCTGCGTCGTCCATGTCGACGGCAAGGCGGTCAAGTCCTGCTCGATGCTCGCGGTCCAGGCCTCAGGGTCGACCGTCGTGACGATCGAAGGTCTCGCCAACGGCGCCGACCTGCATCCCGTGCAGGCCGCGTTCAAGGAACATCACGGCCTGCAATGCGGCTTCTGCACGCCAGGCATGATCATGACGGCCACCGACATGATCAACCGCCATCCCGAAGGCCTCGACGAGGCGACGGTGCGGGCCGAGCTGGAAGGCAACATCTGCCGCTGCACCGGCTACCACAACATCGTCAAGGCGATCCTCGCTGCATCGAAGACGATGTCGAAGGGGGGCCGCCAAGGCCAAGGCGAAACAAGCTGCATGAGGAACGAAGCGAGTAGCGAATAGTGAGTAGCGAATAGTCAGTTTTCTCTGGCCGAGCTCCAACTCACCATCATTCACTACTCGATATTCGCTACTCACTATTCGCTATTTCTGGGAGGAATTTCTGATGGGCATTGAAGGTGTTGGCGCTCGGGTCGCGCGCAAGGAAGACAAAAGATTCATCACCGGCGCCGGCCGCTATGTCGACGACATGGTGGTTCCCGGCATGAAGCATGCGGCCTTCGTGCGCAGCCCGCACGCGCATGCGCAGATCAAGAAGATCGATGTCAAGAAGGCGCAAGCCATGCCCGGTGTCATCGGCGTGCTGACCGGCAAGGAACTCAAGGCCGACGGCATCGGCAACCTCATCTGCGGCTGGATGATCCATTCCAAGGACGGTTCGCCGATGAAGATGGGCGCATGGTCGCCGCTGGCCTTCGACAAGGTGCGCTATGTCGGTGACGCCGTCGTTATCGTCGTGGCCGAGACCAAGGGCCAGGCGCGCGATGCGGCCGAAGCGGTCGAGATCACCTACAAGGAATTGAAGGCCGTTGTCGACGCGACCAAGGCGCTCGAAAAGGGCGCGCCGCAGATCCATCCCGAGGCCGAGAACAATCTGATCTTCGACTGGGAGATCGGCGATGCCAAGGCGACCGATGCGGCGATCAAGGCGGCGGCGCATGTCATCCGCATGAAGATCGTCAACAACCGGCTGGTGCCGAACGCCATGGAGCCGCGCGCGGCTCTCGGCCATTACGACAAGGCCGAGGATCATTATACCTGCTGGACGACATCGCAGAACCCGCATGTCGCACGGCTGGTGATGAGCGCCTTCTACAATGTCGCGCCGGAGAACAAATTGCGTGTCATCGCGCCGGATGTCGGCGGCGGCTTCGGCTCCAAGATCTACATCTACCCGGAAGAGATCGTCTGCCTGTGGGCGTCGAAGAAGACCGGCGTGCCGGTCAAATGGGTCGCCGACCGCACCGAGAGTTTTCTGTCCGACGCGCATGGCCGCGATCATGTCTCGACGGTGGAAATGGCCTTCGACAAGAACAACAGGATCACCGGGCTGAAGGTCGATACGATCGCCAATCTCGGCGCCTATATGTCGCTGTTCTCGTCCTGCGTGCCGACCTATCTCTACGCGACGCTTTTGTCGGGCCAGTACGACATTGCGGCCATCCACGCCAATGTGCGCACCGTCTACACCAACACGGCCCCCGTCGATGCCTATCGCGGGGCAGGGCGGCCGGAAGCTACCTACCTCCTGGAACGCACGATGGAAGCAGCGGCACGGGAGCTCGGTGTCTCGCCGGCCGAATTGCGGCGCAAGAACTTCATCACCTCCTTCCCGCACCAGACCCCGGTGATCATGAATTATGACGCCGGCGACTATGGCGCCTCGCTCGACGCGGCCATGAAGACATCGGACTATGCCGGCTTTGCCAAGCGCAAGGCGCGGCGGCAAAGCAGGGCAAGCTGCGCGGCATCGGCATGAGCTGCTACATCGAGGCCTGTGGCATCGCGCCGTCGGCCGCGGTCGGCTCGCTCGGCGCCGGCGTCGGCTTGTGGGAATCGGCTGAGGTGCGGGTCAACGCCGTCGGCACGATCGAGGTGCTGACAGGCTCGCACAGCCATGGCCAGGGTCACGAGACGACCTTTGCGCAGCTGGTCAATGAGCGTTTCGGGGTGCCGATCGATTCGGTTTCGATCGTCCATGGCGACACCGACAAGGTGCAGATGGGCATGGGCACTTACGGTTCGCGCTCGGGCGCGGTCGGCATGTCGGCGATATCAAAGGCGCTCGACAAGGTCGAGGCCAAGGCCAAGAAGATCGCCGCCCACCTGCTTGAGGCCGACGAGGGTGACATCGTCATCGAGAACGGCGCACTGAAGGTCGCCGGCACCGACAAGAACGTGCCGTGGTTCCAGGTGGCGCTTGCCGCCTATACCGCCCACAATCTGCCGGCAGGGATGGAGCCCGGGCTGAAGGAAACGGCCTTCTACGATCCGTCAAACTTCACCTTTCCGGCGGGCTGCTACATCTGCGAGGTCGAGATCGATCCGGAGACCGGAACCACCGAGATCGTCCAGTTCGTGGCGGCCGACGATTTCGGCAACATCATCAATCCGATGATCGTCGAAGGCCAGGTGCATGGCGGCATCGCGCAAGGGATCGGGCAGGCACTGCTGGAAGGCGCCCATTATGACGCAAGCGGACAGCTGCTGACGGCGAGCTACATGGATTACACCATGCCGCGGGCGGGCGACCTGCCGTCGTTCCAGGTCTCGACCTCGAACACGCCATGCCCGGGCAATCCGTTGGGGATCAAGGGCTGCGGCGAGGCCGGCGCCATCGGCTCGCCGCCGGCGGTCATCAACGCCATCACCGACGCCATCGGCATCGCCGACATCGCCATGCCGGCATCGCCGTCCACCGTCTGGGCGGCAATCCGCGCCGCGACGAAATATTGATCAGCGAATAGCGAATAGGGAGTAGCGAATAGGGAAGGGAGAGGGCGGTGCGATTGGACGGTTCCTATTCGCTATTCGCTACCCCCTATTCGCTCTTTCCCCAAAGGGAGAAAGACAAATGTATTCAGTCAACTATCACCGTGCCGCCTCGGTCGCTGACGCCGCCAAACTCGTGAAGAGCGGCGACGCCAAGCTGCTCTCCGGCGGCATGACGCTCATTCCCGCCATGAAGACGCGGCTGGCGGCCCCTTCCGATCTCGTCGACCTGTCACGCATCAAGGATCTGCAGGGCATCAAGGTGTCGGGCAAGACGGTCACCATTGGCGCGGCCACCACACATTTCGACGTCTCCAACGACGAGAAGCTGCGGAAGGCCTGTCCGGCGCTTGCCCATCTGGCGTCGCTGATCGGCGATCCGGCGGTGCGCCACAAGGGCACGATCGGCGGCTCGATCGCCAACAATGATCCGGCGGCGGACTATCCGCGGCACTTCTGGCACTGGGCGCCATCATCGTCACCAACAAGCGCGAAATATCGGCCGACAAGTTCTTCAAGGGGCTGTTCGAAACGGCATTGAAGGATGGCGAGATCATTACGGCCGTTACCTTCACGGCTCCGGCAAAGGCTGCCTACGAAAAATTCCGCAACCCGGCCTCGCGCTACGCGATCGTCGGCGTGTTCGTGGCCAAGGGCAAGGACGGCGTCAGCGTTGCCGTCACCGGCGCCGGCGACGACGGCGTCTTCCGTTCGAAGGAGATCGAGGCAGCGCTTGCCAAGAGCTTTGACGCTGCCTCGCTCAATAGCGTGAAAGTGCCGGCGAAGAACCTGATGAGCGACATCCACGCTTCCGCCGACTACCGCGCCAATCTGATCACGGTCATGGCCAAGCGTGCGGTGGCGGCAGCCAACGCCTGACGCCTGCTAGCAGTTGTGGACAAGGAAAGGGCCCTTAGCGGGCCCTTTTTCGTCTGTGGCGGCCGGTATCCGCCCAATTCCCTATGGAATCGCCGCAGCCCACCATCCCTTTGCTTGAAGCAATTCCGGTCCGGGCTCGCCTGCAAACTGCATCGGCGGCAATCTCGCACTTGCACAAACATATATTGCACTGCAGTATGGGTTGGGGCGGGAATGCGAGCTGGGTTCGGATAGGTACCGCCGTGCCCTTTCGCATGCCAATGCGAAGGGATCGGCATGTCCGAAATTTCCGCCACCGAGATGGTTCCGTCCCGATCCGTCGTCGACAGATCGGCCAGGACAAGGTTGGCCTATCTCGACGGCTGGCGCGGCCTGTCGATCGCCCTGGTGCTGATCGGCCATTTTTTCCCGGTTCCCGGAATCAATCTCGGCGTGCTCGGCGTCGAATTCTTCTTCGTGCTCAGCGGCCGGCTGATGGGCGAAATCCTGTTCATCGAACGCTATCCGCTGAAGAAATTCTTCAAGCGCCGTTTCTCGCGCATCTACCCGGCGCTTCTGGTGTTCGTCGTCATTGCCATGGTCGCGCTCTCCGGCACGTTCATCGCCTACAAATGGAAGGCGGCACTGACGGCGCTGACATTCACCTACAATTACGCCGGAATTCTCGTCACCCGCGCCGGGGCGCTCGACCATATCTGGTCGCTCTGCGTCGAGGAGCATGCCTACATCATCCTGGCGTTGATCAGCGCGCTCGTCTCCAGCCGCAACCGCGTCATCCCGCTGCTGTTGGCGCTGGCCTTGCTTGCCATGGCCAATGGCGCGGTGTCGTACTGGGTCTTCAAGCTGGACTACGAGGCCACTTACTGGCGCACCGACGTGCACATCGCCTCGATCCTGCTGTCCGCCTCGATCTGCCTGCTCAAGGCCGAAGGCCGGCTGCCGGCCGTGTTGAAGGGCCCCTATGTCGCCCTGGCGGCGGCTGCGGTTGCGGTTCTGTTGTTCATCGACCCGGTGCCGACGCCGATCCACTATCTGCTGGCGGTGCCGTTGCTGGCGCTCGCCGTCAACGCGCTCGATTTCAGCATGCCAATCTTTTCCAATTTGCTGTCGTCCTGGCCGATGGCGACGTTGGGCCTGTGGTCATACTCGCTCTATCTGTGGCAGCAGCCCTTCTACAAATTCGTCTATGAGCAAGGCAGCAACCCATGGCCGATGCTGGCGCGGTCTTTGCCTGCGCGCTTTGCAGCTACTACCTCATCGAGCGGCCGGCGCGTGAATGGTTGAACCGCAACTGGTGATTCAGGACTTATCACGCCGAGACACTGTTGTTCCGAGCCTCAGATAGCGCCGCAGGCCGGCTTCGCCGCGCGGTGTTGTCCAGCGATGGTTCCAGGCGAAGGCCGGCCGCAGCAGCGGTGCCAGGAATTTGAGGATCGGCCGCTCGACCGTGACCTGCCAGGTCAGCTGGACATGGGTGCCGCTGCCCGACGGCGACAGTTCGGCCCGCCACAGCCCGTCGAAGTCGCCAAAGGTTTTCACCACGACCAGCCGGCCAGGCTCGAGTTCGGCGGCCTCGATGATGAAGTTCAGTTCATAGGGCAGGGCGCCACGCGCCCGTGCCCTTGCCCGTGAGCCGACCGATGGCTTGCCCTTGCCGTTGATCGGCACCACTTCCTTGTAGACATCGCCCCACCACAGCGGAAGCAATTCGGCATCGGAGAGCACATCCCACACTTGCCGAGGCGTGCCCTCGGGAATGTCCCAGCTTTCGTCGAAGCGGAAGACGTTGCTTGGCATCGCGGTTCCTCCATTTGGTGGAACGCTTATATTAGGGGCGTCTTCTTTATGTGGCCAGCAATCAGGCGACGATCTGCTTGACGTAATAACGCACCGCTTTCTTGCCGCCGTGGATCACCGCGTCGCCGACCTCAGTGAAGCCCAGCGCAGCGTGGAACGCATCCGAGGCGGGATTGGGTGGATCGGCGTTGACCTCGCAGGTGACCAGCGTGTGGCCAGCGCGCTCCGCATGCTCGAACAGGTCCTGATAAAGCCGGCGCGCATGGCGCGGCCCCTTGCGTGCGCCGCCACGACGACACGGTCGACATAGATGAAGCGTTCGTAGCGTTCGCAAAACCAGAGGAAATTCGGGCTGTCGTAGTTGGCTTCCTGGTCGAAGGTCATGATGAAGGCTTCGAGATCGCCGATGCGTCGCGCATAGAATGCCTCGCCGAGCAGGAATGACAGCCGTTCTGCTTCGAGCCATGACAGTTCGGCGGCATGCTCGTTGTTAAGCGCCAATATGTCCGCTTCGTCGCGCTGCGCTATGTGGTCTATCGGAGAGGTCATGCCTTGGCCGCCGCGATCGTTGCCGCCACCAGCGGTGTGTCGGTCAGTGTATTGCGGTACTCGCGGTCGAGGTCGGAGCCGCCCATGCCGACCTTGGGATTGCGGTAGCGCATGGCGCTCGGCACGTCCTTCAGTGCTGCAAAATGCATTTCGGCCAGCCCGGTTTCTTTGCGCACCTCGGCGATATTGCCGAGATCGAGCCCGCCGCAACCGAGGATGATGATGCGGTCGCCGGCCTGCCGCACCAGATCCGCCAACAATGGCAGGCCTTCAATCGCGGTGTCGCGCTGGCCGCTGGTCAGCACGCGGCCGACCTTGCAGCGGACCAGCGCTTCCAGCGCCTCGGTCGGATCGCGCGTCATGTCGAAGGCGCGGTGGCAAGTGACATTCAGATATCCGGCGGCGTCCGTCAGTTCGCTCATCCGCTTCTCGTCGATGGTGCCGTCGGCGCTCAGGCAGCCGAACACCACGCCGGGCACGCCGAGTTCGCGGAGTGCCGCGACATCGGCGAGCATCGAGCGGTATTCGGTCTCGCTGTAGAGAAAATCGCCGCCGCGCGGCCGCACCATGACATGAAACGGCACGGTCGCCTGGTCGAGCGCCGCGCGCACCGTGCCGAGGCTCGGCGTGATGCCGCCTTCGACAAGGCTGGCGCAGAGTTCGATCCGGTCGGCCCCGGCCGCCTGCGCGGCGAGCAGGCCATCTATGCCTTCGACACAGATTTCGATCAGCGGCGGGCGGGTTTGTGCGGTCAAAGGGTGATCCAGTCCATGATGTTGCGAAAAGCCCTAGCACCCGGGCGGCCGGCGCGAAAGCGTGAACGGCGCACCGCTATTTGGACCAGACGGCATTTCCCGGCTTGACAGTCTTATAACCGAAGAGTTATGAGTTAACCCATAGCCTATTGGTTATAGATTGGCCGTTGGCGACGCGCGGCAGCCGAAAATTCCATCGAACCAAACCTGGATGCGCTGCCTCCGGGCTCGGCTAAACACGTTTCAAAAGGAGAAAAGATCATGCAAGCCAGAATCAAGAACCCGGTGATGCTCATCCCAGGCGCTCTGCAAGCGCTGCTGGCGCTGGACAAGTCGACCGAGACAGCCGACGTGCCTTATGCGACGCGCAAGCTGATCCATCTGCGGGCGAGCCAGATCAATGCCTGCAGCCTCTGCGTCGACATGCATGCGCGCGAACTGAAGAAGGCCGGCGAGAAGGACGAGCGCATCTTTGCTCTCGCCGCTTGGCGCGAGACGCCGTACTTCACCGATGCCGAGCGGGCGGCCCTGGCGCTGGCCGAGGCCGGCACGAGGCTCGCCGACCGCCCCGACGCCGTGCCGGACGATGTCTGGGACGAAGCCGCCCGGCACTATGACGAAAAGGCACTTGCTGCCTTGGTCATTCAGGTCGCCCTGATCAACGCCTTCAACCGGCTGAATGCGACGACACGGCAGATAGTCGGCGCCTGGGGCTGAGCGCTGGGTTTTGCGCTTGGGGCAGGTGATTATCCGTCGCCACGGCGCGGGAAGGCGGCGGCGCGTTGCCTTCCGCCTGCGGCGCGTGAGCGTGGCGCCTGGCGGCTACTGGCGCAATTCCGTATTCTTGGCGCCTTCCTCGACCTGATCGATGACCAGGAGCTTCACCGGGCCATCGCCAATGTTGGTGGCCTGATGCCACTGGCCGATCATTTCGATGATGAAATCGCCTGTCTTGTAGGTGTTGCTGTTGCCGGTCTCGACATTGGTGACCTTCAGCGTTCCGGCCTCGACATAGGCGTAGCGCGGGAAGGGGTGCCGGTGCACCGGCAAGGTCGCGCCCACCGCGATATCGTAGGTCGACACCAGCACCTGCACGTTCTTCTGCGGCAGCGTGATCGGCTGGCCGGACGCGGTGGTCGTGCGTGACGCGAGCGGCGTCACGACAACAGGCGTGCTGCTGGTGTCGAGGGCCAGGGCGCAATTTGCGTAAAGTGCAGCCGCGGCCAGCAGTGCCGATACCAGGATTTTGAGCATGATTCCTCCTGAACGGACGCATCTATCGCGCGACGGCGGTGCGCGCGCAAGCACTGCAAGAGGTGCTGGCAGATACTTTCAGTCTCTCTGCTGAAGGCTGGCGGACCTTCTGTGCGAGGTCCCGCCGCGAATCCGCCGATCAGTTCGGAACTTGGGGTGAGGGCTCATCGCATCGATAGACCATGCATTGGCCGCCACTGGTTGGAACATAGGCAACCATCGGCACGGAAGGCGCGTCGCACTCATTGCCGAATTGGCGGACGTAGCGATCATAGGTGTTCGGCCCGGTGCTCAGCACCGCTGCATGCTGGCTCTGGATCAATGCCTGGGTCTGCGCGCAGGTCATCTTGCGCGTGTCCGGCCGGGCGCTGGCAAAGCTTGTAGCGGCAACCGTCATCGCTGCGGCGCAGAGCGCAATCTTGCGTATGGGCATGGCGGCATCCTCGCGAAACATCGGATCAGCAAATTCGCATTTTGGGATACGGTTCGGCAATGGTCGCGCTGTCACGATGCAGCGAGCCAAGTTACCATAAACACCGGCCGACAAACGGTAACCGTTCCGCCGAAAAACTCTCAGACGCTTGGAAATGTTGGCTCCCCGGGCCGGATTCGAACCAGCGACCAACCGGTTAACAGCCGCTCTCGGGATAGCCAACTAGCGCACCATACCGGTTGGTCCTATCGGCTCCGAACCAGGACTAGGAGCCTGAGGATACTTCGACCCATATCGCCGGCCGAAGTGGCTGCGGTACCGGCTCGCCGCAGAGGAACGCGCATTGGCTGCTCGCGCGCAGCGGTTTTCTGTCCCGTAATGGATCAATTTGTCGCTGGCACAACAATTGCGCTGTCAGCAATGCCGGCTGTTGGGGCGAGGGTGGGGTGCCTCGCCGCTTCGCAAATGGAGCGGCGAGGTTTCTGCGTTCAATCAGCTTGCAGGCGCAATCAGACAACGGCGCTGGCCACAGGGAAGCGCCAGGACGCGCCGGAAGCCTCGGCGGCGCAGGACAGCGGCCAGCGTGGCTCCGGAGGTCAATGCCGACTGGACGGGGGCTGCCTCCGAAAGCTAATCAAGGAACGCATGAAGTCTACCACTTTGTCCACCCAGAGCGGGTAGTCTGGTGGGTCTGGGGGCGGCGGTGTATTCGCAGCTATTCTCCCAGATGCTTCTCGGGCAAGCCTCTCCTGTTCCAACGCTTTTCGTTGAGCTTTTCGCGCATCAAGGAGTCCCTGAGCGTAGAGTTGTCTCGAACGCTCCGATGCTGAAAGCGAATTGGCGTCCAGCCATGCTTTGAGGAGGTCAGGTCTGATGCGAACGTTGTCGTAGACATACGGACGCACATTCATGAGCTTTTTCTTCGATGCCTCGAAAAGCACGGCCCACTCTTTCCAGGTCGCGGGCATATCGTCGGTGCCAGGAAGCTCTCGGATAAGAGGATAATCCTTGGGCGTATAAACCGGAATTGCCACGCGCGGGGCAGCCAAAGCGCGCTGTTGTCTTCGCCAGCGAGCAGCTTGGTTGCCGCGTTGATGATCCTGGCCTTTACCCACGCGCCCCTCTCTCCCCTTGGGAAGGATGCTTCCATTGCGAGTGAGAGTCTAGAGAGGTTCCCTCCTCAGGCGGTCTTGCCAGCGCCACCTAGATCAGAAATATAATCCTCCCGTTGCGGCGAACCCCTCAAAACGGAGTCGCCAAATGGCCAGTTCAAAACCGTCAAAGCAGTTATCGCCGGCAGAAATCGAGAGCTTTCTGGTGGTGTTGATGGCTTTTCAAAAGCGCGGCTAAACGACGACAAGAGTTTGGTGCTTGTGGACGGAACAAAAAGGCGGCCTTCGCAGGCCGCCGAGTGTCGAGGATGTGTGCTTCAGAGCGAGGACGGGGCTTTTTCGATATCGCTGTGATTGGTCGGTGTTCGTTGCTGCTCCTGGATAAGTTCCTGGAGTTGGACGCCGTAGTGCGACCAGATGCTATCGGCGAGATCGTTGAGGAGCTCGAAGACAGCGAGCGCCTGTTCGGGTGTCCATTCGGGATTGATGAGGAAGTGGATTCCACGACTGAGGCCGGACGGTTGAGGATCTGGTTTCATGCCGCGGGCACCTTTTCGCCGGAGGAGCGGCTGGTGCGTTTTTCGCGCTGTGCCTTTGATCGCTCGGCCGCTTCCTTGAAGCGATAGGAATCGCCTTCGATGGAGATCACCTCGGATCGGTGCATGAGGCGGTCGACGAGGCTGACGACGCAGGCGGCATTGGGAAAGACCTCCGACCAATCAGCGAAGGGTCTGTTGGTGGTGATGATGGTTGAGCGTTTTTCGTAGCGCCGGCTGATGAGCTCGAACAGCAGGTCCGCATGACGGTTCGAGTAGGACAGATACCCGACCTCGTCGATCGCAAGAACGTCGGCGGCGGCGTAGTGGTGAAGCCGTCGGCGCAAGGCTGCATCGCTGTCGAGGGCGGCGAGTTCGCCGAGCATCTCGCTGGCGGTTCGGAAGAGGACGGTGTGACCGCAGATGAGCGCCTGGTGAGCGACATTGCGAGCAAGTGTCGATTTCCCGACGCCGTTGGGGCCGATAAAGACGATGTTGGCGGCATCGTTCATGAAGGACAGGGTCATCAGATCCTCGACGGCGGCGCGGTCGATGCGGCGCGGCCAGTGCCAGTCATAATCGGACAGTTGCTTGAAGTGGCCGAGCCTGGCGGCACGCATGCGTCGCCGCATCGAACGGTCGGAGCGCTCCTCTTCTTCCCATTGAAGGACGGCGGCCAGCCAGTCCGCGTCAGCGATTTCGTCCCAATGGGTGATCAGGCCATTGAGGCGCAACGCCTTGGCCCGGTTGAGCAGGATGTCGGGATTATTCATCATCTTTGCCTCCAAGGGTCAGTTGGTCGTAGCTGTCGAGGCGATGCGGCCGTACCGTCGTATCCTTGCGCCGCACGTGTTCGGGCAGGCTCGTTTCGACCGGCGGCGGAGCACCACGGGCGACCCGGCGGCGTTCCAGTACGTCGCGAACCGACCTCGAATGGGAGGCGCCGGCGTGCAAAGCTTCCTCGACGGCGGCCTGCAGTTCCTGCGCGCCGTACAGGTCAAGCAGTTTCAGCATCGCGTTTGTGATCGCACCGATATTGGAGCCACGCTCGGCGGCCCGGATCATCAGGGTCTGGCAGGCCGGCACGGCGCGCGTCAGGCTGTTGAGGCCGCGATGCTGGCGCGCCTCGCGCTTGATTGCGACGAGAGCCTTGAGGTGCTGAGGGTCCTCGATCTGCTGGTCACGATCATAGCTGCGACGGTGACTGGCGATCATCTTTGCGCCGTCGAAGACGCGGACCAGGCCGAGATCGGCGCGCACGCTGAGCGTGCGCCGGACATGAGCATGCGGTACCGAGTAATCGTTGAGGTCGAAGCGCACATAGGGCGTTTTGCCAACCTTGGCGGCGACCTGCTCCTCGACGGGGTATGGGTTGGCGGGCAGCGGCAGAAGCAGTGGCTGCTCTTGCGCAAACGCCTGGCGGACCGTCATCGTCCGGTCCTCGGGGCATGGCCGGTCGGCTGCCTGGTTGCGGCACCACTGTTCGGCCTGGGCATTCAGATCGTCGAGATCGGTGAACCTGCGGGCGATGAAGAATGCTTCCCTTATATGCCGTATGGCGCGCTCGACGCGGCCTTTTTCGTTGCCCCGGGCAACCGCGACAGGACGTGGCTCGAACCGATAGAAGCCGGCGAAGGCAAGCAGCGTCGGATGGAAGCGGATCGCATCGCCCTGGCGCTCGAGCACCGCACTCTTGAGATTGTCATAGAGCAGGACCCTGGGCAGCCCGCACCATGTGTTGAACGCGCCGACGTGACCGCGCAGGAAGTTTTCCATTCGCGCGTCGAGGAAGAAGCGCAGGTAGATGTCGCGTGAGTAGGAAAGCACCATCACGAACGCCATGAGCGGCCGGCGGGCGTTGCCGATCTCGATGTGACCGAAGTGGGCCCAGTCGACCTGTCCCTGCTCGCCCGGCAATGTGCGTAGCCGCAGGAACGCCTCGGCCGGCTTGCGGGGACGGTGCAGGGCAACCAGGTGCCGAAAGTGCGTCGGCAAGCCCCGGTAGCCGCGCTCGCGCACCATCGCATAAAGGCGGCTGGCGGTCAGCGAGGGGAACTTTTCCAGCGTCTGCTCAATGAATGGAAGATACGGTTCAATGATTGAGGCTCTCTGCAGCGGCTTGTGCCGGGGCAATCCCGCCTGGGCCAGAACGCGATGCACCGTCGTGTGATGGACATGCAATTGCCTGGCGATGGTGCCGCAGCGCCACTTCTCGGCGTGATACAGGCGCAGGATCTGCGCTTCCAGTTCGGGGCTGATGGTCATGATGCGGGCTCTCCGTCTGCGTAGTCAGCTTCACGGGCATAACGAGCCCCCCGGCGACGCACGAAGCCGGTGCGAACGAACGGCGACAGTCGACAGTCGCAGCGCCGACAGCACGGCGTGGGCATGACCGATGTCGTCGCCCGCCCGACGACGTCAGCAAAAGCAGCGACGACATCGTTCGAGGGACTGACCAGTAGTGAACCGGCAGGAGATGCAGGTGGAGAATGATGCGTCACTTTATTGTGCCGAGCCCGATATCGTCGGGCCCGGACCGCATGAGCCAGGCGTCCACGGCGGCTGCGCTGATAACGTCGCCCCGCCTCGCGCACACTCTCGCGGCGGGCAGCACGGGCGCAGTCCTGGCCGCAGTAGCGCTGTCCCCGGTCGCAGCTGCGGCAGATCGTTACCTGCGAACGGCAGTGGCCGCACAGAAAGAAGCGGCCCGTGAGCATCCGCGACGGTCCTTTCGGAGCGCCGCTGGGAGTTCGGGGAAAAGGTCGACGGAATGCGCTGACAATGCGATAATGCAGGTCGCGCACCGTCAGTGGAGCGTGACACCGAGCCCGGACTTGCCAGTTGAGATCGGTGTTACGCCGGATTGTTTCTGCGGCGCTGATTACCCGCAGATACCACAAGGCAGGCGCATGGCGGGGTACGTCGAAAGCCGCCTCAGGGCGCCTGGAGACGTGCCCCGCGTCTACCGCCTTCTCAACCTCACGTGATCAGCACCGCGCCGCAAAGGCGGCCGCCCGCTACAGCGCTAGTTGAAGAGCGCGCGGGCGGCCGCCTTTGCTCTTTCCAGCGCTTCAGCTCGTGTCGTCGTTTGTCAGCGGTTTTCGACCGTCTTCGACAGGTGGCAGCGGAAGCGCTGCACACGAGCATTATCAAGCCGTTTATATCGCCACATTGCGACCACTACCGGGCAACGCGGACCCTGCATGAGGTGCTGTTGAAGGCCGTGCGGGAACTGACCGGGAAGGAAGTCGAGTTCATTCAGTGGAACACCACGGGGCCGGTGCGGCCCCCTACGGCTGGGTAGCCAACGCAGGCAGCCGGATATATCTTTCAGCCGGCGGAACGTTTGTAGCCGCCCCGGTGTTATCACCATGGTCCCCGCATAGGGATCATAAAGGGCCTTGCCCCCTCTTGGCCCTAGTTTGAGTCCGCTGTCTCCCCGGCAGCGGACCCGACGCATTCAGGTGATCGCCGGCATCCCTCAAAACGCAAAATGCCCAACGACTTAACTGCCTCCAGCTCGACTGACTACAACCGTGCCATCGTCTTTGCGAACTTCCACCGCCACGATACCGGACTTTCGATCTGGAAAGGTCAATAGCGCGTGGTCCCGTGCCGCTTTCTCGGTATCGAAGGGCGTCTTCTCCACGATGCCCTTTTTCCCGTACCAGATCACCGTGTAGGCCACAGCTGCGACGCTCCTTTCTCCAGGCGCTTGATTTTGCTGGCCAGCAATTCAAAGGACGCGTCTAGCCCCTTGACAGCGGCGTGAAGGGCAGCAGTAGCCGCCGCCAGATGGTCTTCAGGTTTGCCATTGTCGTTCGCTAGATCGGTGCGTTGAGGCAGCGACATGAGGGAACTATGCGCCTAGTCGGGGTGTCAGTCTACGGGGTCGGCGAGGGCGCCAAAGATCGAGGAGATCAAGCCCAAGAATCGCTAGATCCTGCAGTGAATGGAGGGGTGGGTCATTTTGCCTCCTGTCCCATTTCAGGGACTAGGGTGCTGGCATCGCTCTTGCTTAGGAGAAGGTGCCGGCTAATCCCGGCCCTGATCGCGTACCTGATCAGGTAGTAGGCTCGCCGGGCTTGAGGTGGTTGGGGTCGCCCGGCGGGTTTTCTCTTAGGCCTTTTGTTTTGTGGCCCTGTATTCGGCTTCCCACGGCAATGCGTCAAAGTCCGGCTTGTGGTTGCCGGAACGGTAGGCGTCCTGGCCGATATAGCTGCATTTGCCGCTCTCCAGGATGCAGGCAAAGGGCGGACTTCCTGGGCATCGGTAAAGGCCTACTGCTCTTTCCATGCGAGAAGATGTTCCACGGAGGGTCACGCGTGTCGCCGTTCATTGTGATGAAGGCAACAGGGACGCGCGATTGCAGCGGCCCGGCGCGCACTTGTTGGGCAGTAGCGCACCGGGCCTAACCGGCGAGGCTTCGAGGGGCGGGCGCCGGCTGGCGAATATATGTGCCAATGCTAATATATAAGAAGCATGCGAATGAAGGAACCAAAGGCAAAGGCCAGCAGATGACCGACAAGCCGGCCACAACCTACGTCGTAAGCGTGTTCGAGAAACCGCATTGGCGCACCATCCTCACCACCAAGGACTGGGCCAGCAGTCAGCGGGCCTTGCGTACGTTGCGGAAAGGCTAGCGCGCCGACTGTTTCTTGGCCTGTGCGGCGATAGCGCAGAGGAAGGCCAATGCGGCGGCATCGCATGCCTCCCGTGATGGCCCCTTTGCGAAAAGGACTGCGTCCGCGGCTGGTATTGTCAAACCATGCTTTCTGGCGAATGAGGCGACTTCGTAAGGCTGATTTTCTGGTTGATTGCCGGCGTCGAAATCGTAATCCATAGATTGAATTCCTCCCAGTTCGCGACCTTTTCCCTCTCCGCCTGAGGTAAAATTAACTGCCGGGGTGTCGCGCGAGTCTAGCAACTGAGGATTGCGTAAATCGATATAACTCCGAAACCCGCCTACGTCTTGTTGTTTCCAAGCATCTAAGGACGCGGGATCCTGCTACAATCCCCCATGGCCGTTCGAATGGCGGTTGTCCTGGCACTTATTTTCGCCTTCGCTTACGGATTCGCAAAACTCGTGGAACGTTATGGCGGTTTGGGCGATCGGCCCTCTCCGTGTGCTGGAAACCCTGATTGCACACACCCGAAGGTGCCATCTCCTGAGCCTAAGCCTTCTAAGCCTCACCCCAGCGCCGCCGCCATTTTCGGGAATGAACTCGACGCCAGCCGATTCGAGGGCTACGCGCATTTTGTCCACGCTGCTGACTCGTGCATCCTGCCCAGCTTCGAAACGGTTCACAGTATTGCCTCCAACGCCTGCCGCTTTGGCAAGGAAGCGGCGGCAAAGGCTCTCATCGACGCAATCGACGGCATAATGGCGCAGACGGAAGCGACCATGGCCGGCGTGATGATCAAGGCCCCGGCGTTGGCGGCGTGGGGCCTCGTCCAAGACCGGCAACGGTTATTGACGCCACAGGCGGCGGCGTGGGGGCCGGCGCTTGGTGCATCGGTCGTTCGCATGGCAGGGGAGGCATGACCATGGCTGACGCAATAAACAAGGTGACCTTCACCGGCCTGGAAAGCCAGATCTGCGTCGCGTTCAACATGGTCGACGTTCTCATGGACATGCGCGAGACGCATTTCTGCAAGTCCGGCGATGACAACATCATCGTCACCAGCACGGAAGCAGCCCGGCTTTTCTTCATCGCCTGTCAGGCAGAGGCGATTACCCACAAACTGAAGAAGGCCTATTACGAGGCTTGGGACAACGAACGGGGCGAGGGTGGTGCGCCCGGTATTGGTCAGCTCGGCGCCCTGATCGCTGCGCACACAGCGGCTCTGGCTGACTACGATGCGATGCCGGATGAAGACACCACAAGTCAGCGGCCTTCAGGCGCGCTAGTGCGGCGGTCACCAAGACGCGCCAAGCCCTGTTCGCCCATCGGCCTGTCAACATCGCTGAAGCCACGCGCAAAGCCGAGTTCATGGCGTCGTGCAGGACGTTCATCGAATGGGACGACTTTGACCAAGTCAACTTGATCAACGCTCTGACGCCGGGCGGGGAGCGCATTAACGGCACAGACACGATTCGCAAGGCAATCGGCCCGCTGCCTCACGGTGGCGGGTTTTTTCATGCGACTGCGGAAACTGATCCAGAGCCCGGTCGCGGGAGGAACGAGTCGGCCAGCCTTCGCGTTGTTCACGATCGAACCGATGGAGGTAACCGTGAGGAAGCTGATACTCGCGTCCGTGCTCGCGATTGCTGGCACGGCCGTTGTAGTCGAACCGACGCAAGCGCAATTTCTCTTTTCGCCCTTCGGGGGCTATAACGGTGACTTTTTTGGTGGCTTCGGAGGATTTCCGCCCCCCTATCGCCACTATTACAACCGAGATTACTATGGTGACCAGTACTATGCGGAGCAATATCGCCCGTACTATCGATACCATCACCGGCACTATTACCGGCACTACCGCCACCACAGGCATCACCACCATAGGCACTACTACCACTATTGAAATACGACGACCTGTCGCATTTGGCCCGCTGCCTCACTGTGGCGGGCTTTCCGCTTTGTAGGGGCTAATAGCGGGATCAACGGGCATAATTCAGCCGCTCAACTTGTGCCGCGCGTAGGCGAGTGCCATCATCCTTGATGGCTCGCGACCCAATTAAAGTCATTGAGGCAAGGCGCCGTTACAACGCCAAGCACCGGAAGAACTCCTAGCGAAGGGACGTTCTCCTGCTGCGCTGGAAAAACAGCGGAAACGGCGTGCCGAGAATCCAGAGAAAGCGGCCGAACATAGACGGCTGTTCAAACTGAGGCATCCAGACCGCGTCAAAGCCGGCTGGAAAGCCTATCGCGTGGCCAACAGCGAAAAAATCGCGGCGTACCAAGCAAGCTATTCAGTCGAACATAAAGCCGAGATCCTGGCTACCAAGCGCGTATATTGGGTGAAGAACCGCGACAAGGTCGAAATGTGGCAGGAGCGGCGCAAGCTCAGGGAACGATCCATAAATGCCATTCGCCACAATCCGGAGGATGTCATTCGGGTTGTGAGCAGGGCAGTCAGCGCAGCGCTCCCACGCTTCATGCGCGATGATGTCATCAACGCGATGCTCGAAGCGGTGCTATTGGGTGATCTGCTGCTAGAGAATGTCGGCATTCGCATGAAGGATTACGTCAGGGGGTACAACCGAGAATACGACACGTTCAAAATGCTTTCACTCGACGCGCCCATGGGAGGGACGGACCTCAGGCGAATCGATTTGCTGGAAGCGCCGGCTTCATATGAGCCCGAAGAGGACGAGGAAGACCCGGACATAGTGATGCTCAAGGGTGGATATTCCCGCTGGTGAGCTGTTCGCCGCGTGCCTATTGCGTGCCATCCTCCGATGGAGATGGGGAGCGCAGATTCGCTAAGCTATTGAAAATGTTTGGCTCCCCGGGCCGGATTCGAACCAGCGACCAACCGGTTAACAGCCGGTTGCTCTACCACTGAGCTACCGGGGAACGGAGGCTCTTTGAGCAAGTGGCGCAGCCTATAGCAAACACCTTTCGGCTTTGCAAAGAAGCATTTCGCTTTTTTCCGAGACTTTTTCGCTCAGGCGTTTCTCGCAATCGGTCGGCTCCGTCCTCATATTAGCCGTCTTGGCGATGGGCGCGGAACCGAAATGGCGGTCGCGGCTTTCGTAAACAGGCATTTTCGAGTCACGAGACAAGCGACCATACAGGCAGCCATTGGCGATGACGGCAGCAGACGAAAACCGGATACCGGCACGAAAGATCTCGATTTTCGGGCGCGATTTCGCCATGCCGCAATCGCGCGGCCTCAGAATCACCATCGGCATTCTTTTGACTATCGGCGGCATTCTCGGCTTCCTGCCGATTCTCGGCTTCTGGATGGTTCCGATCGGATTGCTGGTGCTTTCCTATGAATTCGCCATGGTGCGCCGCCACCGGCGCCGCTTCGTTGTCTGGTGGGAGCGGCGGCGACGGCCGGACGGAACGGCGGGCACCAAGCCGCGCCCTTGACCACGCCATCCTTCCGCGGCGTTATACCCTTGTTCGGGTTTAGGATTTTTGCGTATCGGCCTTTCGGTCCGCACGTCTCTCCAGATCCTCGCGGATTTCCTTGAGAACGGCGGTAGCCGAGGCGAGGCGCGCACGGTCGCGCGGCGAAAGTCTGGCTGCACCGTCTATTGCAAGGCAGTCGATTGCATAGCGCAACAATCCCTCGCATCCCGGTCGCGACAAGCCGTCCCAGGCCTTCGTTCCGATGTTCGGGCTTGGTGGCCGCATGGCGCACTCCTCCACCTTTATCAACGGTTGCCGGGGCGTGGAGTTTCTCGTGATCTCCTGCTACACTTAACGCTCTGCTAATATGTGTTGTGGCCATTATGGCTGCGACGCTTGATGTGGAGGGTTGGATTCTTGCAGAGGAAACCGCGTGGAATGCGTGGTGGCCGCTTGACGCCATTTTCGCCGCAACCTATTGGAACCGGGTGGAACGCCGGGAGCAACGAGGCCTCGTGGCGGAGTGGTTACGCAGAGGACTGCAAATCCTTGCACCCCGGTTCGATTCCGGGCGAGGCCTCCAATGCCCCAGGCTCCCGCGCGCAAGCGCCGGAGCCTGAAGTTCCAGTCGAAATGAGCCGCGGTTCTGGCGCGGCAGGCAGATTGGTTGGGACATGAGCGCTGATTTCTCCGAGCTTCGGGTCAAGATGGTCGATGGCCAGGTTCGCACCACCGATGTGACCAGCGCTCCGCTTCTGGAAGCCTTGCTTTCCGTGCCGCGCGAGGTTTTCGTCGGCGACCGCCAGCGCGATCTCGCCTATATCGATGGGGACATCCGCATTGCCGACGGCGCCGGTGGCGCGCGTTATCTCATGGAAGCATCGCCACTGGCCAAACTGATGCAGCTGGCCGAGATCAACCCAACCGATTCGGTTCTCGATGTCGGGAGCGGCAGCGGCTATGCCTCGGCCGTATTGTCGCGGCTGGCGAGATCAGTCGTGGCGCTCGAAAGCGATTCGGCCCTAGCGCAAACCGCCGCGTCGACCCTTTCCGGCCTTGGCTGCGGCAATGTGACCGTGGTCCAGGGGGCGCTGGCGCAAGGTCATGCGGCCAAGGCGCCCTACGACGTCATCTTCATCGGCGGCAGTGTCGAGAACGTGCCGGCGCCGCTGCTCGATCAACTCGCCGAAGGCGGCCGACTCGTCGCGGTCGAAGGGCAGGGCAATTCCGGCGTGGCGCGACTTTTTTTAAGGCTGGGGGGTTGTAACCGGGAGACGGGCATTTAATGCGGCAATTAAGCCACTACCCGGCTTCGAACGTGAGCATGCCTTTGAATTCTGAATGATTTGTGCTTGCAGCAAAGGCTTTGTCATGGTCGCTTGGACTTGAACAATCGTTGCTGATCTCAGACTGGGGGCACTTTGGGACCGAGCGACAGGGAACATAAAGACACGCCACTCCGGCTCCTTTAACGAGAAGCTGGCGCGGCGCGGTTCCCATGGAAAACGAATGAGGGATATACCCGTGCCGTCTGTATCCAAGACTCTTTTTGCCGCCATTCTCGTTTCCGCGACCGCGCTGTCGCCCCTGACCGCCTCGGCGGAGACCATCACCGGCGCGCTCGCCAAGGCCTATCAGTACAATTCCACGCTGAATTCGTCCCGCGCCGGTGTGCGCGTCACCGACGAAGGCGTGGCCATTGCCAAGTCCGGCTGGCGCCCGACCATCAACGGAACTGCCGACGCGAATTATGTGAACACGCGCGTCAGCGGCGCCAACAGCAAAACGGGGTCGGCCAGCGTCGGCATCGTCATCAACCAGACCCTGTTCGACGGTTTTCAGACCAGGAACAATGTGGCGGCCGCGGAAGCCCAGGTGAAGGCGTCGGTGGAGAGCCTGCGTAACACCGAGGAGAACACGCTGTTCAATGCGGCCAGCGCCTATATGGACGTGATCCGCGATCGGCAGATCGCCGTACTGACCGAACAGAACCTGCAGTTCCTGACCGAGCAGGCGCGCGCCGCGCGCTCGCGTTTCGAGGTTGGCGAGGGCACGCGCACCGACGTTGCGCAGGCCGATGCGTCGCGCGCCTCGGCCGTAGCTTCTCTCAGCGCCGCCCGCGCGCAGGCATTGGCCAGCGCCGCGCTCTATCACCAGATCGTCGGCGACGAGCCGGGCAAGCTCAAGCCGGCTGCGCCATTGGCGAAGCTGTTGCCGTCGAGCCTCGCTTCGGCGATTGCCATTGGTTCGGCCGAACATCCGGCCATTCTCTCCACCCAACATCTGGTCGACGCGGCCGCGTTTTCGGTGAAGTCGGCGGAAGGCGCCCTGTTGCCGCAGCTTACCGCCTCTGCCGGCATCTCGGATGACTATCTCAATCGTAATCCGAACATCGGAACGAACGGCAATTCGACCTCGGCCAATATCGGCGCGACATTGACCATTCCGATCTATTCGGCCGGCCGGACCTCGGCGGTCGTGCGCCAGAACAAGGAATCGCTGGGCGAGGCCCGCATCCAGGTCGATGTCAGCCGTGATCAGGTGCGCCAGGCCGTTGCCACCGCATGGTCGCAATACACAGCCGCGCAGCAGAGCGTCTCGGCCAACAAGCAGGTGGTCGACGCCGCGCAACTGGCGCTGAACGGCGTCATCGAAGAGCGCAATGTCGGCCAGCGCACAACGCTCGACGTGCTCAACGCGCAGGCCACCGTCATCACAGCCAAGATCAACCAGGCCAATTCCGAACACGATGTGGTCGTGGCGAGCTATGCCATACTGTCGGCGATGGGTCGCCTGTCGGTCGACCGGCTTGGCTTGGCGGTGACCAAATACAAGCCCGAAGAGCACTACAACGCCGTCAAGGACAAGTGGATCGGCGTGCGTACGCCGGATGGCCGCTAGGCGCTGACAGCGACTTGTGAAGCGGGACCCTTCTTGAAAATGGTCCTGCTTCGATTTCCTGCTCTAATCTGTTGAAATCCCACATGTCCCCAGATTGGGGATTCTCGTGCGGCGATCCGTCGGTTACGCTGTCGCCATGATTCGAATCCGGCTTGTGTCGGAGCGGAAACCCACAGGGGTCACAAGGGCGGCGGATGTGACGATGGCCACGGCAAGCAGCGCACAGCGCGAACCTTCCATGGAAGAGATACTGGCTTCCATCAGGAGGATCATCGAGGACAGCGACAACGGTCGCAAGCAGCCGGGCGAGGCCGAAGAGTTGCGGCAGGATCTGGAGCCGTCGCCAAGCGAGGCGCCGGCCGCCGACGTCGATGCGTTTCGTGCCGAACTGCATGCCGCCCCTGAAGTCAGGAAGCCCGTCGCGCTCGCGGAAGTCCAGGCGCCTTCGCCCGAGCCCGCGCGCATGGAAGCGCAGACGCGCGCCGATCCTGTGCCTGTCAAGCCGGCGATGACGCTTGCCGAGGTCAGCGCCAGGATCGCCGCCGAGCCGGTGCCTGTCGTCAGGACCGATGCGCCAATGGTCCCAAAGGCTGGGGTCCCAGAGGCTGACGCCCCGGTAGCCAGCGCGACAAGCGATGCCATCGTTGCCGATTGGCGCCGCGAGATCGCGGCGGTCGGAGAGCAAGCGAAAGCGATACCGGACAGGAGCATCCGCAAGCTGGTCGCCCAGCCCGAGGCGGCGGTGAGCGAACCGGTGGTGGAGGCTGCGTTCGAGCGGCCTTCTTCAAGCGGCGCTCCGGCAGGCACCGCCCAGGCACGTGCGGCGGCAAATGAAGCGCCCGCGGTCCGCGCCGCAATCCTTTCCGAACATACGGGCCGTCAGGTCGCAGCCGCATTCGGCGAGCTGTCCGATGCCTTTGCCAGCCGCAGCAAGAAGACATTCGACGAAATGGCCGAGGAGATGCTGCGGCCGATGCTGCAGGACTGGCTGGACAACAATCTGCCGACGCTGGTCGAAAGGCTGGTGCGCGAGGAGATCGAGCGCGTCGCGCGCGGCGCGCAGTAATCTCCTCCAGCGATCACTCTCGAAACGCCGCCCGTGAGGCGGCGTTTTTGTCGATGAGGTCAGCCCGCGCTGGTCGCGAAGCAGATGAGGTTGCCGTCGGGATCCTTGACGATGAATGTGCGGGCGCCCCACGGTTCGGTCCGCAATGTCTGGTGGAACGGGGCCGTGGCCGCCTGATACTCCAGAAACAGAGCCTTGATGTTGTCGACAACGATCGTCGCCGCCAGTAGGTCATCAGTCGAATTGGCGGCGAGTGGAGGCTTGTCGACGTGGCGCAGGTTGAGCCGTGCGCCATCGCGGATGATTTGGGCGTAGAAGGGTGGCTCGCCATAGGTGAAGCGCGTCTCGAAGCCGAGCTTTTGTCGGTAGAAATTACAGGCCGCTACGATGTCGCAGACAAAGAGCTGTGGCTCGGCAAAGGCGAGATGCGGTTTTGCGGCGTCTGTTGCTGCATGATCGGTCACGGTTTGAAGGCCTTCCTTCAGCGCCTGCCAGCTCTCGAAACCTGACTTCCTGGCGACGAGTTCCTGGGCATCGGCAAGCTTGAAGCTGTGATCGAGGATCTGGCTGTCGCTGAAATGGCGAAAACGCGGCAACAGCCATCCAATCACAGCGGCGACGGGATAATACCGCTCGCGGTGCCATTTGAGATAGAGCTTGGCCTGTTTCTTGTGGTGTTCGAGGGTCGGCATGGGCGCATTGCGGGGTTGAGGTAGCGTAGGCGGGCAATGCCCCTCCGGCCGGAAGCCGATGCGCCCTACAGCAGCCTTGGCAGGATATTGCCGCCAGGCTGCGAGGTCAAGGATATCGCCCTTTCAAAGCCATATCCGATTGGTATCCTTGGCCGATGGACCGAGAGTTGACGTACAGCTACCGATTGCGGGCGATGGTTCCGATGCTGACCGACGATGAGTATCGGGAGGTCGTCGGCGACCCGGCAACTCTATATTTTCAGGTAAAGAGATTCATCTCCAGGCACGGCCAGTGGACAGAAATGAAGCATCCGGCGGCCGATCGCTATCGCGAGCGGACCGGAGTAACACTTCATCATACTTTCTGGCTCCTGCATGTCCGCCGTTCCGACTACGGCCCCGACTGCCCAGCCTGCGGAAAGCCCTACCGGACACCAAGGGCGAAGTTTTGCGCCGAGTGCGGGCACGACCTTCCGTTGAAATGAACACGGGCACGCCTATTTGCTTCTCATGAAGCGAGGCGGCCCTTGCGGTTGACTTGGCCAAGACCTTCCGATTTACACCGAACCAGCAAAATCCCGACAGCGCGGACCATTTTCCCATGCTTGAAAAGACCTACGACGCAAAGACCGTCGAGCCGAAGATCGCCAAAGTGTGGGAAGAGGCCGACGCGTTTCGCGCCGGCGCCGGCGCCGAGGAGGGGGCCGAGGCCTTCACCATCGTCATCCCGCCGCCCAACGTCACCGGCTCGCTGCATATGGGCCACGCGCTCAACAACACGCTGCAGGACATTTTGGTGCGCTTCGAGCGCATGCGCGGCAAGAACGTGCTGTGGCAGCCGGGCATGGACCATGCCGGTATCGCCACGCAGATGGTGGTCGAGCGCCAGCTGATGGAAAAGCAGATCCACCGCCGCGATCTCACGCGCGAGGAGTTCATCGAGAAGGTTTGGGAGTGGAAGGCCGAATCCGGCGGCGCCATCTTCAACCAGCTGAAGCGGCTCGGCGCCTCTGCCGACTGGTCGCGCGAGCGCTTTACCATGGATGAGGGCCTGTCCAAGGCCGTGCTCGAAGTCTTCGTCACGCTCTACAAGGAAGGGCTGATCTACAAGGACAAGCGCCTTGTGAACTGGGATCCGAAACTGCTGACCGCGATCTCCGATCTCGAGGTCGAGCAGCAGGAAGTCAACGGCAATCTCTGGCACTTCCGCTATCCCGTGGAAGGCGAGACCTTCGACCCCGAAAATCCGAAAACCTTCATCACCGTGGCGACCACGCGCCCGGAGACGATGCTGGGTGATACGGCGGTGGCGGTGCATCCGGACGACGAGCGGTACCGGCATCTGGTCGGCAAGAACGTCGTCTTGCCGATCGTCGGCCGCAAGATACCTGTGGTGGCGGACGAGTATTCCGACCCCGAAAAGGGTTCGGGTGCGGTCAAGATCACGCCGGCGCATGATTTCAACGATTTCGAGGTCGGCAAGCGCCACAAGCTGCCGGCCATCAACATCCTGACCGTCGAAGCCGCCATCAAGCTGAAGGACAATGAGGACTTCCTCGCCGGTCTCGATGTGACGCCGGAGCGCCAGGCTGTGTGGGACGAACTCGACGGCCTCGACCGTTTCATCGCGCGCAAGAAGATCGTCGACCTAATGGAAGCCGGCGGCTTCCTCGAAAAGATCGAGCCGCATCGCCACGCCGTGCCGCATGGCGATCGCGGCGGCGTGCCGATCGAGCCGTTCCTGACCGAGCAGTGGTATGCCAATGCAGCCGAACTCGCCAAGCCGGCGATCGCCTCGGTGCGCGAAGGCCGCACCAATTTCGTGCCGAAGAACTGGGAGAAAACCTATTTCGACTGGATGGAAAACATCCAGCCCTGGTGCATCTCGCGCCAGCTGTGGTGGGGCCATCAGATTCCGGCCTGGTACGGACCGGATGGGCGCGTCTTTGTCGAGAAGACCGAGGAAGAGGCGCTGGGTGCGGCGATCGAGTATTATCTGGCGCTCGAAGGCCCGTGGAAGGCCTGGGTCGAGGACAAGCTGGAAAACTTTAAGCCGGGCGAGATCCTGACCCGCGACGAGGATGTGCTCGACACCTGGTTCTCGTCGGCGCTGTGGCCGTTCTCGACGCTGGGCTGGCCGGATCAGACGCCGGAGCTGAAAACCTACTACCAGACCGACGTGCTGGTGACCGGCTTCGACATCATCTTCTTCTGGGTTGCCCGCATGATGATGATGGGCCTGCATTTCATGGACGAGGAGCCGTTCCACACCGTCTATGTGCATGCGCTGGTGCGTGACAAGAACGGGCAGAAGATGTCGAAGTCGAAAGGCAACGTCATCGACCCGCTCGACCTGATCGACGAGTTTGGCGCCGATGCGCTGCGCTTCACGCTGACGGTGATGGCGGCGCAAGGCCGCGACGTGAAGCTCGACCCGGCGCGCATCGCCGGCTACCGCAATTTCGGCACCAAGCTGTGGAACGCGACGCGCTTCGCCGAAATGAACGAAGTTGCGCGCAATGACGATTTCTGGCTGAACGATGCCAGGCTGGCGGTCAACCGCTGGATCCTGACGGAGCTGACGCGGGCTGCGCGGGAGATCACGGACGGCATCACCTCATACCGCTTCAACGAGGCGGCTGGCGCTGCCTACCGGTTCGTCTGGAACCTGTTCTGTGACTGGTACCTGGAGCTGCTGAAGCCGGTGTTCATGGGCACGGACGAGGCGGCCAAGGCCGAAAGCCGCGCCTGCGTCGCCTTCGTGCTCGACGAGATCTACAAGTTGCTGCACCCGATGATGCCGTTCATGACGGAAGAGCTGTGGGGGCAGACGGCGGGCGAGGGCAAGGAGCGCGGCTCGCTGCTTTGCCATGCGGCATGGCCGTCGCCTGACTTCGAGGACGCTGATGCAGCCGCCGATATCAACTGGCTGGTCGATCTCGTCTCCGGCATTCGCTCGGTGCGCTCGGAGATGAACGTGCCGCCGGCGGCGATCGCGCCGCTGGTCGTGGTCGGCGCCAACGATGTGACGCGCGAGCGCCTGGTTCGCGAGGACTCGGCGATCAAGCGGCTGGCGCGCGTCGGCGACATCTCGCTGGCTGACACGGCACCCAAGGGCTCGGCGCAGATCGTCCTCAACGAGGCAACCATCTGTCTGCCGCTCGGCAACCTGATCGACCTCGCCGCCGAGGCCGCCCGGCTGCAGAAGGAACTGGCCAAGGTGACCGAGGAAATCGCGCGCCTGCACAAGAAGCTGTCGAATGAAAGGTTCGTCGCCAGCGCGCCGGCCGAGATCGTCGACGCCGAGCGCGAAAAGCTCGCCGAATACCGCGATGCGCAGGACAAGCTTTCTGTGGCCCTGACCAGGGTTCGCGACGCCGGTTGAGGCGGCAGGATTCGGCTTGCTCGGCGTGCCTTCAGCGGAGGTGTTTTGCCTCGAAAATAGGCATTCCGCTGCGTTAATTTTGACGTAAACGGAAACTTTTAGCCCCATTGTTGCCATAATGTAACAATGGGGGCGTAACCCCTGAAAGCGGCTGTTTTTTGAGCCGTTTTGGGCTTTTTTCTTCATTTTCCAGTCCGGCAAACCAGCTTCGGGCCGTTTTTAGCCTTACGGTACGCCTGTGCATTTTGTCGAAAATGCGTTTGGCGAACATGTACATGTACGCCCCATGAATTCGTTGTTGCGCCGTTAACCTGAATTGGTTCTAGCTTGATGCACTCGAATTCGGGGAGGACATTCATGACTATTCTGCGACTGAAAGCGCTGCTGGGGGCGGGGTGCTATTCGCTTGCTTTGATCGGGACGGCACATGCCGGCGGTTTCGACCGCGGCGGCGTCAATATCGACCAGTTGTTCGATGCTGCCCCATATTCGTTCGACGCCGGCGTCACCTACGTGTCGCCACAGCGCAAGCTGAAGAATGTGCAGCGCCTAGATGGTTCAGGTCTGTCGACGTCAGAAGTAGACGTCGGTGGTGACTATGCTGTGCCTCGAATCGGAATCAAGGCCAGCATATTCGAACCCGTGGACTGTCTCGCAAGCTATTCTAAGCCCTACGGCGCTGACGCGGATTACGGAACGAACAACGCATATTCGACAACCGCATCCAAATACTCGGTCAAAACGAACGATTACGGCCTCACCTGCTCCTATAAATTCAACGTCGGGAAAGGCGCTTTAAGATTCATCGGCGGCGTTTCCTACCAGGATGTCGATGCATTCTTGTCACGTCAGACGCTGTTGGCTTTTGGCAACACGGGCCTCGGGAAATTCCACCTTACGGACTCGGCATGGGGATGGCGCGCGGGCACCGCTTATGAAATCCCTGACATCGCTCTGCGTGCGAGCCTGATGTATTATTCGAGCTACAAATATGATGGACTTTCCGGAACCGTCGATACGACAGGCTTTAGCGGAACGTTTCCGGCAAATATCGTACCGGGGTCCACCGGAATATATCCAGTGTCCGCCTCCGCCGAGATACCCCAAGCTCTCGAATTCAAGTTGCAGAGCGGTATAGCTCCAGGCTGGCTTGCCTTTGGCTCGGTGCGTTGGCAGCAGTGGAGCAAGCTTGGCATTATTCCGATCAGTGGCGTGCGCAGCCCCGTGACAGGTGCTCCTTCGCCCGTTTCCTTCGATTTGCTCTATCGCGATGGCTGGACGATTTCGGGCGGCATCGGTCACAAGTTCACTGACCAGCTATCTGGCCTGGTTTCGCTGACTTGGGATCGTGGAACCTCGACAGTCTCCGGTTATCAATCCGACACATATGCCTTGGCGACCGGCATTTCCTACTCGCCGAACGACAAAGTGGAAGTCAGGCTTGGCGGCTCGATCGGCGTGCTGACCAGCGGATCGTCAACTTTCCCTGGCGTTGGTGATACGGCAAATGCCGTGACCTATACCTATGGCAATGATCTGCTCTTGGCAGGCTCAGCTTCGGTCAAGATCAAATTCTAGGGTTCTAAACATTCGGACGAAAAGGCCGGGCACGCGCCCGGCCTTTTCGTTTGCCCGATCGGCCGATCCGCGAGTGCCAACGCTGTTCTAAACCGGCATTCCGTAGCGTCACGGTTGACGTTAACGGAAGTTTTCGCCGCATTGTTGCCATAATGTAACAGCGGGCAAATTAGCTATTGAAGATGTTATTTTTGGGCTGGTTTCGTCTGATTTTCCTGGGTTTTTGGCTGGGCATTGGGCGCAGACAGGCATTTCGGCTCGACGGCATTGATGGCCATACATCGGGAAATGCATTTTCTCAAAAATACGTACGTGTACGCCTCTTGAAATCATTGTTGCGCTACCCACGCAAATTGGTTCTTGCTTGAGTTGTAGTTGGGTTCGGGGAGGCGATTCATGTTCAATCTGCGTCTTAAAGCGCTCTTGGGGGCGGGGTGTTTTTCGCTGGCTTTGATCGGGACGGCGATGAGTTCGGCGCATGCCGGCGGTCTGGAACGCGGCGGTTACGACATCGATCTGCTGTTCGATCCTGCCCAAGTCACGGGTCAGGTCACCGGCACCTATGTGATGCCGCAACGCAACCTCAAGAACGTGAAGGACACCGACCCGTCTGACGGCCCCCTTAACCTTATCCCGGGCTTCTCCAACAGTGCTCGCGATACCGAAAGTTATTGGGTGCCGAGCGTCGGTATCAAGGCGGGTATGGGCCCCGTCGATTGTCTCGTCGACTACGGCCAGCCGATCGGTGCGTCCAGCAACCCAGGTCGGAACTGGGCCGGCGCGAACAGCAATGTTGACACCGAGGTGAAGAGCGAGGCCGTGGGCGGAACCTGTTCTTACAAGATGGATCTCGGCAAAGGACAGTTTCGTTTCATCGGCGGCGTGTTCCACGAAAATGTTTCTGGCTTCAAAGAACAATTGGTGGCTCCCATTCCCGGTGCGGGCATAGGGCGCCTTGACCTCGAGGGAGACGGCTGGGGATGGCGAGCCGGCGTTGCCTATGAGATTCCGGATATCGCCCTGCGCGCCAGCCTGGTCTATAATTCGGCGGTCAAGCTCGACAATTTGGATGGAACGCTGGATTTGACTCAGGTGCCTGCGGCCCTCAATCCGTTCAATCCGTATTTGGGCAAGGTAACGAACGTTAGCGGTTCCTCGGAAGTTCCGGATTCTCTGGAGCTCAAGCTTCAGTCGGGCATAGCTCCCGGCTGGCTGGCATTCGGATCCATAAAGTGGATGAATTGGAGCGAGCTGCAGAGCATTCCGTTTTGCCCGACCGGCACGGCTTCCTGCACCACAACCAGCTCTTCAAAGCTTACCTCGCTTGATTTGCTCTATCGCGATGGCTGGACGGTTTCCGGCGGTATCGGCCACAAATTCAACGATCAGTGGAGCGGTGCGGCGGTTATCACCTGGGATCGCGGAACGACGACCGGCCTGAGCGCCCAGACCGATACCTGGACGCTCAGCGGTGGCGTGGCCTACACGCCCACTCAGAATATCGAACTCCGTTTCGGTGGAGCGATCGGCGTGCTGACCAGTGGATCGATACATACGGCCGTAAGCTCAGATGACGGCCTGGTCTACGACAATGGCTATACCGCCGACTTCGGCAATGACCTTGTCACGGCGCTTTCGACTTCATTGAAAGTCAAATGGTAACCGACTGAAATTGAACGAAAAAAGGCCGGGCGTCGCCCGGCCTTTTTCGTTTGTGCAGGCATTGCCGCTGGCCCCGGTATCCAAGCTGCGTTGCATATAAGCCGCACTGGTGCCACCTCGTGCGATTGTGACGTTTTGGCAACACTTTCTGAACAACCCCTGCGCTACAAATCCGCCTGAGGAAATTGCCCATTTCCCGCCATAAACCCGGCGCACCTCGAAATGGTCTCGGGACACGCGCCAAAAGGCTCGGCGATGGGACAGGCCGCACCGCCCGCGGCAAGGATGAGAATGGACGCCAAGGTCATTTCAAAGGCTAAGCTCCCTAGCCGCCACGTGACTGTCGGTCCGGCGCGTGCGCCGCACCGTTCGTATCTCTATGCCATGGGCCTTTCCGCGGCCGAGATCGCGCAGCCGCTGGTCGGCGTCGCCTCCTGCTGGAATGAAGCGGCACCCTGCAACATCTCGCTGATGCGCCAGGCGCAGGTGGTCAAGAAGGGGGTAGCTGCCGCCAACGGCACGCCGCGCGAATTCTGCACCATCACCGTCACCGACGGCATCGCCATGGGCCACCAGGGCATGAAGTCGTCGCTGGTGTCGCGCGAGGTCATCGCCGATTCGGTCGAACTCACCATGCGCGGCCACTGCTACGATGCGCTGGTCGGGCTTGCCGGCTGCGACAAGTCGCTGCCCGGCATGATGATGGCCATGGTGCGGCTCAACGTGCCGTCGATCTTCATCTATGGCGGTTCGATCCTGCCCGGCAGCTATCGCGGCCGCCAAATCACCGTGCAGGATGTGTTCGAAGCGGTCGGCCAGCATTCGGTCGGCACGATCGGCGATGCCGAGCTGCTCGAGATCGAACAGGCCGCCTGTCCGTCGGCCGGCTCCTGCGGCGCGCAGTTCACCGCCAACACCATGGCCACCGTCGCCGAGGCGATCGGTCTGGCGCTGCCCTATTCCTGCGGCGCGCCGGCGCCTTACGAAATGCGCGACCGCTTCAATTTCGCCTCGGGCGAAAAGATCATGGAGCTGATCGCGAAAAACATCCGGCCGCGTGACATCGTCACGCTGAAGGCGCTGGAGAATGCGGCGACCGTGGTTTCCGCCACCGGCGGCTCGACCAATGCAGCCCTGCATCTGCCGGCGATCGCGCATGAGGCAGGGATAAAGTTCGACCTCTTCGACGTGGCGAAAATTTTCGAGAAGACGCCTTACATCGCCGACCTCAAGCCGGGCGGCAAATATGTCGCCAAGGACATGTTCGAGGCCGGCGGCATTCCGCTGTTGATGAAGACGCTGCTCGACCATGGCTATCTGCATGGCGATTGCCTGACGGTCACTGGCCGCACTTTGGCCGAAAACATGGAGCACGTTGCCTGGAATGAACACCAGGATGTGGTCCGCCCGGCCAACAGACCAATTACCCAAACCGGCGGTGTCGTGGGGTTGAAGGGAAACCTTGCCCCCGAAGGCGCGATCGTGAAGGTCGCGGGCATGGCGGAGTTGAAATTCTCCGGCCCGGCGCGCTGCTTCGATTCGGAAGAGGAATGTTTCGAGGCGGTGACGCATCGCAACTACAGAGAAGGCGAGGTCCTCGTCATTCGCTACGAAGGACCGCGCGGCGGCCCGGGCATGCGCGAGATGCTGTCGACGACGGCAGCGCTCTACGGTCAGGGCATGGGCGGCAAGGTGGCGCTGATCACCGACGGCCGCTTCTCGGGCGCGACGCGCGGCTTCTGCATCGGCCATGTCGGGCCGGAAGCAGCGGTTGGCGGCCCGATCGGTCTCATCCGGGATGGCGACGTGATCTCGATCGATGCGGTGAATGGCACGATCGACGTGGCGCTGACCGAGGCCGAACTGGCGGCGCGGGCAAAGACATGGAAGGCGCGCACGACCGACTACCAGTCGGGCGCGATATGGAAATACGCACAGACGGTCGGGTCTGCCCGCGACGGCGCGGTCACCCATCCAGGCGGTGCGAAAGAAACACACTGCTATGCGGATATCTGAGTTGTTGAAGTCAACACCAGAGTTGTTGAGGTCGTCTGTCCTTCCGGCACTGGTCGCTGTCGCGATCTTTGGCGCCGTGGGCCAGGCTTTGGCCTTCGACGACAAGGTGTTCGACGACAAGACCGGCGTGAAGCCGCAGTCGAGCCCCTGGGCGGTGTTCCAGTTCGGCTTCTCCGCCTATAAGAACGGCCACAAGGAACAGGCCGCCGAGGCCTATAAATACGCCGCCGAAAACGGCCAGATCGGCGCCACCTGGAAGCTTGCCCGCATGTATGCCGAAGGCGACGGCGTGGCGCGCGACGACTATGAGGCGTTCAAGTTCTTCTCCGAGATCGTCGACCAGGATGTCGAGCCCGGCTCGCCTGAGGAAAGCTACGTCTCCGACGCGCTGGTGGCGCTCGGCGACTATCTGCGCACGGGCATTCCCGGCAGCCCGGTCACCGAGAACGAGGTGGCGGCGCAGGAATATTACATGCGCGCCGCCGCCAACTACCGCAATCCGAACGCCCAGTTCGAAATGGGGCAGATGTTCCTGAAGGGCGAGGGCGGCGTGAAGGCCAGCGTCAAGCAGGCGGGGCGCTGGTTCCAGCTCGCCGCCGAGAAGGGCCATGCCGGCGCGCAGGCGACGCTTGGCCATCTCTTGTTCCAGAGTGGCAAGATCGTTCGTGGCCTGGCGATGATGACCGCGGCACTCGAACGCGCCTCGCCGGCCGACCAGCCCTGGATTCGCGGCATGCAGGAAGAGGCCTTCGCCGCCGCCGGCGAAGCCGACCGGCGCACGGCGATTTCACTGGCCGACGACATCCTCACCAAGGGCACCGCCAACACGGACCAGTAAGGTCGTCTGCCGGCATCTCCCCACAACGGGAGATCGGCTAATGGGCAAAATCAGTTCTCGGTCGGCTCTGTCGGCACCATGCTTGGCGCGGGCGTCGAGATCGGGGTGACGTGCAGATGCGGCGCCATCGTGTTTTCGGGACAGCTGTCGCCGACCTTGGTCCAGGATGTGTTGTTGAGCACCATCTCGCAGCGCGCCAGATGGCTCTGGTCGGCAACGGTCAGGCAGGCGACCTGGCCGACCGGATAGGATTTTCCATTGGCGAGACATTCCGGGGCGGCGAAGGCCGGCAACATCGCGGCCGTGGCAAATGCCACGCCGATCGGACAAACAACAAATCGAATGGTCATGGGAACCCCAGCCGCCATGATGATTTTCTCTCATGCGCCCGATTTGTGGCGATACAACGTCCAGACCAATCGACGGCGGAGGGGCTCCGGTCAGGCCGGCTGCAAGGCGAGGGGCTCCGGTCAGGCCGGCTGCAAGGCGAGGTCGATCGCCACCGGCACGTGATCGGACGGCTTTTCCCAGGCGCGCACATGCTTTTCGATCGAGGCCGACGAGAACCGGTTGGCGGCTTCCGGCGACAGCAGCAGATGGTCGATGCGGATGCCGTTGTTTTTCTGCCAGGCGCCGGCCTGATAGTCCCAGAAGGTGTAGGTGTCGGGCGCATCGGTGACTGCGCGCACCGCTTCGGTGAAGCCGAGGTTGAGCAGCCGCCGGAAGGCCTGCCGCGTCTGCGGCTGAAACAGCGCGTCGCCCAACCAGTTCTCCGGAAAGCGTGCGTCGATCGGCTCGGGAATGACGTTGTAGTCGCCGGCCAGCACCAGTGCCTCTTCCAGCCTCAGCCGCTCCTCGGCCCAGCGCTCCAGCCGCGCCATCCAGTTCAGCTTGTAGGGGAACTTTTTGTCGTCATCGATCGGGTTGCCGTTCGGCAGATAGAGCGAGGCGACCCGAAGCGCGCCCTTGTCGGTCGAGAACACGCCTTCGATGAAACGCGCCTGCTCGTCGGTGTCGTCGCCCGGCAGGCCGCGATTGACTTCGTCGAAGCGCAGCTTCGACAGCAACGCCACGCCATTGAAACCCTTCTGGCCGTGGGTTTCGACATTGTAGCCGAGCGCCTCGATCTCGGCGCGCGGGAACTGCTCGTCGACCGTCTTGATCTCCTGCAGGCAGACGATGTCGGGCGCGCTCTCGGTCAGCCAATGGGTGAGGTTGCCGATGCGGGCGCGCACGCCGTTGATGTTCCAGGTGACGATTTTCATGACGGTCTTATTCTTCCTGCGGCGGGTGGCGTTCGACGAGGCCGATCGTATTGCCTGCCGGGTCCTTTAGGAAGGCCATCCACTCGCTTTCCCCCGCCTGACCGAATTGGCCCTCGGTATCGCGATGCACGAGCGTCGGCGGCGCGGTGAAGGGGACGCCAGCGGCTTTCGCCTCGGCGTGGAAGGCCTCGAGGCCCGCAATGTCGAGATAGACCGTGCCGGCCGGAACGCCGTCGGTGAACAGTAGCCTGACATCGCCGGCCATGATGAAGGCGATACCGGGAGGATCGTAGCGGGCGTGAACGCCCATGCCGAGCACGTCACGCCAGAAGGCTAGCGTCGAATCAAGATCGCGTCCGGCCGACAGCGCGACCTGACGGACCGCGCCGATGGCAGGCATGCCGCTAGATGGAGAAACTGGTGCCGCAGCCGCAGGAGGCGACCGCATTCGGATTGCGGATCTGGAAGGACTGGCCCATCAGATCGTCGACGAAGTCGATTACCGAGCCGCCCATATAGACCAGCGACAGATCGTCGATCAGCACGGTCGCGCCATCCTTCTCGATGGCGACGTCGTCGTCGTTGCGCGTGTCGACCAGATCGAACTTGTAGGAAAAGCCGGAGCATCCGCCGCCTTCGACGGAAACGCGCAGCGCCGTCTTGCCGGCCTCGCCAGACACAATCTTGGCAATCCGCCTGGCGGCGGCTTCGGTCATGTCCACTTTCATGGCGGTCTTGGCATCAGCGCCCATGGGCGTCACCTTGCTTTCGGTTTCACATGATAGGTATGAAGCGCGAGGGGCCAAGTCAACTAGATCAAGTCAACTGCGGCAGCATCAGCCATGACCAATGAGTTGGGCGACATCGGGTTCGGCTATCGGCCGCGCGCGACCTATGCCACCGATCCGGCGCGCTCGCGCGGACGGCTGTTCGACGAGGTCGAAAGCCCGACCCGCACGCCGTTCCAGCGCGACCGCGACCGCATCATCCATTCGACGGCATTCCGGCGGCTCAAGCACAAGACCCAGGTCTTCATCGCCCATGAGGGCGACCATTACCGCACAAGACTGACCCATTCGATCGAAGTGGCGCAGATTGCACGTGCGCTGGCGCGGGCGTTGCGCGGCGACGAGGATCTCGCCGAGGCGGTGGCGCTGGTGCACGATTTCGGCCACACGCCCTTCGGCCATACCGGCGAGGACGCGCTGAACGACAAGATGGCGGCCTGGGGCGGTTTCGATCACAACGCGCAATCGCTGCGCATCGTGACGCGGCTGGAGGCGCGCTACGCCGAATTCGATGGGCTGAACCTGACTTGGGAGACGCTGGAAGGCCTGGTCAAGCACAATGGCCCGCTGACCGACGCCAGCGGCAAGGGCCTGAAAGGGCCGGTGCCGCAGGCGATCCGCGATTATTCGGAACTGCAGGATCTCGAACTCGACCGGTTCGCCGGCATCGAAGCGCAATGTGCCGCGATCGCCGACGACATCGCCTACAACACGCACGACATTGACGACGGCCTGCGGTCAGGGCTGCTGACGCTCGACATGTTGGAGGCGGTCTCGCTGCCGGGAAAGATCCTGGAGGGCGTGCGCCAACGCTATCCCGGGCTCGATGACGTGCGCACCGGCCACGAACTGATGCGGCGGCAGATCACCGCCATGGTCGAGGATGTCATCGTCTGCGCGACCGCCAATCTGGAACGAGTCAGGCCCCAGAGCGCCGATGCGGTGCGGGCGGCGGGCGAGACGATGGTGACCTTTTCCGCCGAGATGGCCGCAGCCGAGAAGGAACTGAAAGCCTTTCTCTACAAGCACCTCTACCGGCACGAGGAGGTGATGCGGGTGCGCGCCGGCGCCGAGCAGATCGTCAGAGAGCTGTTCGACGTCTATTTCGCCGACCCGCGCGCCATGCCGGATGGCTGGCGCGAGGGGCTGGACAGGGCCGACGATCGCATCAAGGCGCGCAGCGTCGCCGATTTCCTGGCCGGGATGACCGACACCTACGCGCTCAAGGAACACAGGCGTTTGTTTGACCGCACCCCGGATTTGAGCTAGGGCGGGCGCGATTTTGCCGGCCAACGAGCCGGATTCGCCATAAAGCCACCAGAGCAATACCCCATGAACATCTTCGCCGATTTCACCGCGCGAGTCACAAAGGCTGTCGAAGCGCTCGATCTGAAAGACAAGGATGGCGTTTCGCCCGACCTGTCGCGCATTGCCGTCGAACCGCCGCGCGACCCCAGCCATGGCGATCTCGCGACCAATGCGGCGATGGTGCTGGCCAAGCCCACCGGCCAGAACCCGCGCGCGCTGGCCGAAAGGCTGGCACTGGCGCTTCGGGACGACAACGATGTCGCCGCCGTCGACGTCGCCGGTCCCGGCTTCGTCAATCTGAGGCTGAAGGACGGCTTCTGGCAGGCCCATCTGTCGGCCCTTCTGGGCGATGGGCGCAATTATGGCCGCTCGACGATCGGCGCCGGCCGGAAAACCAATGTCGAATATGTCTCCGCCAACCCGACGGGGCCGATGCATGTCGGCCATTGCCGGGGTGCGGTCGTCGGCGACGCGCTCGCCAACCTGATGGCGTTTGCCGGCTACGACGTGACCAAGGAATATGTCATCAACGATGCCGGCGGACAGATCGACGTTCTCGGCCGCTCGGTCATACTGCGGTATCGGGAGGCGCTCGGCGACGAGATCGGCGAGATCCCGACCGGCCTTTATCCAGGCGATTATCTGGTTCCTCTCGGCCAGGCGCTGGCGAAAGAGTTCGGCCGCAGCCTGCTCCAAATGCCCGAGGATGAGGCACTGGCCATCGTCAAAGACCGCGCAATCGACGCCATGATGGCGATGATCCGCGAGGATCTGGCGCTGCTCAACGTGCATCACGACGTGTTTTTCTCCGAACGCACGCTGCATGCCGACAATGCCAGGAAGATCCGTTCGGCGATCAACGACCTGACGCTGAAGGGTCATATCTACAAGGGCAAGCTGCCACCGCCCAAGGGCGAGAAGCCGGACGACTGGGAAGACCGCGAGCAGACGCTGTTCCGCTCGACGGCGGTCGGCGACGACATGGACCGGGCGCTGGTCAAGTCCGACGGGGCGTTCACCTATTTCGCCGCCGACGTGGCGTATCTGAAGGACAAGGTCGATCGCGGCTTCGTCGACCTGATCTACGTGCTCGGCGCCGACCATGGCGGTTACGTCAAGCGGCTGGAGGCGCTGGCGCGGGCAATTGCCGGCGATGAGGTCAAGCTCACTGTCCTGTTGTGCAACCTGGTCAAGCTGTTTCGCGATGGCGAGCCGGTCCGCATGTCGAAGCGGTCCGGCGATTTTGTCACGCTTCGGGAAGTGGTGGAGGAGGTCGGCCGCGACGCCATCCGCTTCATGATGCTGTATCGCAAGAGCGATGCGCCGCTCGACTTCGACTTCGCCAAGGTCACCGAGCAGTCCAAGGACAATCCGGTGTTTTATGTGCAGTACGCCTCGGCGCGCTGCCATTCGGTGTTTCGGCAGGCCAGCGAGCAGCTGGGCGAGGCGAATTTCGATCGCAAAAGCCTGGCTGCCGCGGCGGCTTTGCTGACCGACGAGGGCGAGCTTGGCCTGATCCGCAAGCTCGCCGAATATCCACGCCTGATCGAATCCGCCGCTCTTGCGCTGGAGCCGCATAGGCTGGCATTTTATCTCTATGATCTGGCTTCCAGTTTCCACGGACACTGGAACCGGGGCACGGATAATCCGGACTTACGTTTTGTTAAGGTTAACGACCGACAATTGACGCATGCCAGACTAGGGCTGGTGCAGGCTGTTTCGGACGTTCTCACGTCCGGCCTGACGCTGATCGGGGCCGCCGCGCCCACCGAAATGCGTTAGGTTTGACTAAAAAACCTGTCACCTTTTGCCCACATTGCGCTGGTAAGGGCCAACCCTGCGCGACGTCCATGGCGTCCGAATGAGTGCGAGTTCGGGAACAATAATGGCAGACAGAACCCAGCTGAGAGTAGCCGACAACAACGACATCGCTGACGATGATCCGTTCGCGGAACTGACCAGGATCATGGGATTCGACCCACGCCAGCCGGTCAAGCAGCAGGCGCGGGTCGAGCCGCAGGTCGCTGCCGCCAGTCAGCCCGTGCAAGAGGACGATTTCGACATCGACCTCGAAAAGGAACTGATGGGCGAGTTCGACGCTGGCGACAGCGATGCTGCTCCGGTTGTCGAGACTCATGAGCCGGCATTCGAAACGGCGGCCGTGCATGCGGCTGACGACGATCTTGCGCTGTCGCTCGACGACGATTTCCATCTGGACTTCACGGGTGCCGATGATCAGGCGGTCGTCGCCAGCCATGCCGATCTCGGCGCAGCCGAAGCCGTGTCATCCGTCGAACCTGCCTTCGACGCCGATTTCGACAACGCCGTCGCGAGTTCGCTCGATGACGTTTCGCCCTTCGAGGACGATCTGCCGATCGAGGAAGAACTCGCCGCGTCGCTCGATCAGGATTTTCACATCGAGGACCATGCCGTCGAGATCGAGGACGAGGCCGTAGAGGCCCAGCATGCCATTGCCGAAGTGCCGATGGCTGTCGAGCCGGCCCCTGAGCATGAATTCGATGATGCGGTCGCGCTTTCGCTCGAAGATGAACTGACGCTGGACGGCCATTCGGCTGATCAGCGCCCTGTGGCTGCGGCCACGGCCGACTATCCGGACCTGGTGCCAGCCGCCGCGCACGAGGCTGAGGCGATTTCCGACGAGGATTTCGACGGTCGCTTCGAGGCCGCGATGGCGGATGTCGATGTGGATTTTGACGTTCAGGCGGATGAGCCGGTGGCCTTTGACGTGGCTGATGCGCACGACGTGTCCGCCCATGCCGAGGATGCGAGGGACGAACTCTCGAGCTCCGAAGCCGCTTCGGAAGATGATTTCGATCTGAACCTGGATGACGCGTTCGCCGAGCCTGCCGAAGAGCCGGTCGCCGAGGTTGCGGCTGCCGCGGTCCAGCCGATAGCTCCAGCAACGCCAGCGGCCGTCATGGCCGAGCCGGCGCCGGCCCCAGTGGCGGACGAACGCAGCCTCGAAGACGAGTTGAACGCGCTTCTGGGCGCCATGACGGCGCGCACGCTGCCGTCGGCCAAGGAGCCTGTCGTGGCTCAGCCTGTCGCCGCTCAGCCCGTTGTGGCTCAGCCGGTTGCCGCTCCCGTTCAGCCGTATGCTGCTCCATATGCTGCCGCGCCTGCAAAGGCCGCCGAGGAACCGGCCGATCTTGTCGGCGATCTCGACTGGGATCTCGATGAGCAAGCGCCCGAGGATCTGCATGCCTCCAGTGCCGCTCACGATACCGATCTCGACAATCTGCTGCTCGACGAGCTTCAGGGCCAGGATCCTGGTTCGGATGCCGCTGATCTCGATGTCGATTTCGACAATGATGCGTTCGACGCAGCCTTGGCCAGGAGCCTAGATCCGCGCGACGAGCCTGCCTCCCGGCAGGATCCGGCCGATTCCCTCGATTGGCTGGCCGAGCGCTCCGCTCCGACGGAGCCGACCCGTTCGTGGAGCCGCGTGACGCCGGTTCCCCAGCAGCCGGCATTTGCCGCGCAGCCGGCCGCTTCGGTGGCCCCGGCAGTGGCTGTTGTGCCGACATACCGTGCGCCCGAGCCGGTTGCGGCTGCTCCTTATGCAGCCCCCGTATCGGCGCCACAGCCGCGACAGTCCTCGCGCTACGAAGAGATGCCCGATGTCGAAACGGTCGATGTGCCGGAGCGCGTCGTGGCGCTGGCGGACGATCTCGACATTCCGGAACTGCATTTCGAGGAAGACGAGCCGGCCACGGCTGGTTATGACGATCTCGACGCCGAGTTCGCCAGCCTTCTGACGGAAATGAATTCGGTGGAGGTTGCGCCGGCTCCAACTGCTCCCGCAAGCAGCGCTGCCTATGCCGACGAATCCTACAATGCCGGATTCACTTCGGGCTATCAGGCGCCGGCATATGAAGCGCCCAAGCCAGCCTTCCAGCCGGAAGCACGGACCTATGCGGCGCGGCCGGCGGAAATGCCTGCGCGCGCGGCGGCGAACACAGGCTATGCCGATGCCGCCGACGGCTTCGATCTCGACAATTTGCCCGGCAACCAGCCAGTCTCGCAGGCGGACGATTTCACCGTCGATGAACTCGACTATGATCCTGAGTTGGACGAGGCGATGTCCGTTCCGGGTCTCGGCGAGCGGCAAGCGGCCAAGCCGTCGGGCCGTCGTGGGCTGTTCATTGCCGCCATCGTCGGCGCCGTGGCGGTCGCGGGCGGCCTTGGTGCCTTTGCCCTGTCTTTCGGCGGCAAGGGCGGCAGCGAAGCTCCGGTGATCGTCAAGGCCGACAATTCGCCGATCAAGGTCAAGCCGGAAAATCCGGGCGGCACCGTGGTGCCGAACCAGGACAACAAGGTCTACGACGCGGTGGTCAAGGGCGCGAAGCCCGCCGAGCCGGTGCAGCAGAAGCTTGTCACCAACACCGAGGTCCCTGTGGATGTGCAGGCGAAGGATCCGGCCCGTGCCATCGATCTTTCTGCTGATCAGAGCGCCGCCGCCGGCGGCGCCGATGGCGGCAATGCCGCGCCGACCGCAAGTGCTGCGCCGACTGACAACGCCGCGCCGAGCGGCAATGCGGCGCCCGCGCCCAAGTCCGAGGATCGCATCGCGCAGGTGCTGCAGGATGCCGACAAGGGCACCAACACCGATGTCGTCGCCGTCGCGCCGCGCAAGGTGAGGACCATGGTGGTGAAATCGGACGGCTCGCTGGTGCCGCGCGAGGATCCGGCACCGGCCGTGCCGCAGGTAGCGGCGGCCGAGCCGACCGATCCGGCGCCGCAGCATGTCGCGCCTTCCGCCGATGCCGACCAGACCGGCACGGTGGCGCCCGCCGCTGCCCAGTCGGACGAGGAGTCAGCCCTCAAGCCGGCAGCCAAACCGGCCAAGCCCGAGGCCAAGGCGCAATCGGCTAACACTCCGGCAAAGGTCGCGATCGCGCCGCAGCGTCCGTCCGACCAGCCGGTCGACGTCGTCGGCGAGGTCAAGCCCGATCAGGTTGCGTCCATCGATCCGGCAACGACGGCGACCGGTGGTGGTTCGTGGTCGATGCAGGTTGCTTCGCAGCCGACCGTGGAAAGCGCCCAGTCGACCTACCAGGACCTGCAGCGCCGCTACGGCAGCGTGCTTGCCGGGCGCACCGCCAACATCGTCAAGGCCGAGATCGCCGGCAAGGGCACGTTCTACCGCGTCCGCGTCGTGGCCCAGTCGCGCAACGATGCCATCAATCTGTGCACCAGCTACAAGGCTGCTGGCGGCAATTGCTTCGTGTCGCGTTAGACGACGTTCAACCGTTCAAAGCCGGCGCGGCCCCAGGTCGCGCCGGCTTTTTCATGTGCCCGGCGTTTTTCATGTGGAAGCATTTCTGCCGTTGGACCGCATGTACTCCCCGACGATTCCCTTTAACCGCGCGAAGCCCTAGACTCCTGATATGACCGAATCAAAATCCATGATCCTCGGCTGTGCCGGAAATCGCTCACCCGCGAAGAAATCAATTTCTATCGCAATGAATGCCCATGGGCCTTCATCCTGTTTGCCCGCAATATTGGCGAGACCGAGCAGATCCGCGATCTCGTCGCCGAGATGCGCGACTGTATCGGACGGCCGGATGCGCTGGTGTTTATCGACCAGGAAGGCGGCAGGGTGCAACGCCTGCGGCCGCCGCTGGCGCCGAACTATCCGGCCGGCGGAGCGCTTGGCGCGCTGTGGCGCGACGATCACGACGCCGGCGCCCGTGCTGCCTGGCTGATGGCGCGCCTGCATGCCTTCGACCTCTTGCGCTACGGCATCACGGCGGATTGCCTGCCGGTGCTCGACGTGCCGATCGAAGGCGCCAGCGACGTCATCGGCGCGCGCGCCTATGGCAAGGAGCCGCGCCCGGTCATAGAACTCGGCCGTGCTGCCGCCGAAGGCCTAATGTCCGGCGGCGTGCTGCCGGTGATGAAACACATTCCCGGCCATGGCCGGGCCTTTGCCGACACACATTTCGAGCTGCCAATAGTCAACGCCTCGCTGAGCGATCTGCAGCGACATGATTTTGCCCCGTTCCGGGAGCTCAACGACCTGCCGATGGCGATGACAGCGCATGTCGTGTACAGCGCCATCGACCCCAACAACCCGGCGACCACCTCCGGCAAGGTCATCGACGAGATCATCCGCCGCGAGATCGGCTTCGATGGGTTGCTGATGAGTGACGACACCTCGATGAAGGCACTTTCTGGGGATTTCCCGACAAAGGCGGCCTCGATCCTTGCGGCGGGCTGCGATCTGGTCCTTCACTGCAATGGCGTTTTCGAGGAGATGGCGGGCATCGCATCGCGCACCAAGGGGCTTGAGGGCAAGTCGCTGGAGCGTGCAAAGCGGGCACTGACCTATATAAAGAAACACGACGCGGTCGAGGAAACCGAGATACGCGCGGAATTCGCCACCTATTTCGATGCGGTGGCCTAGCAAAAGGAAGTGACAGGGACAGTGGCGGAAACATTGGAAAGCAAGGCCGCGAAGGCCGCACCGATGGACCGTCTGTGGGCCGAGAACGACGATTCACGCGTCACCGGCGATCCGTCGCTGGTCGTCGACGTGGCCGGCTTCGAAGGCCCGCTCGATCTCCTCTTGCATCTTGCCCGCACCCAGAAGGTCGACCTGGCGCGGATTTCGATTCTGGCGCTGGTCGAGCAATATCTGACCTTTGTCGAGACGGCGAGGGCGCTGCGGCTCGAGCTTGCGGCCGACTATCTGGTGATGGCGGCGTGGCTGGCGTTCCTCAAGTCGAAGCTGTTGATCCCCAAGCAGCCGGGCGAAGAGGGCGAGAGCGGCGAGGAACTGGCAGCGGTGCTGCAATTCCGGCTGAAGCGGCTGGAAGCCATGCGCGACGCGGCGGCGCGTCTGGTCAACCGCAACCGGCTCGGCCGCGACGTGTTCGCGCGCGGCATGCCGGAAATGGTCATCATCGAGAAGCGCAACGCCTATTCGGCGTCGCTCTATGATCTGCTGACCGCCTATGCCCAGCAACGGCAGAAGCAGGCGATCAACAATGTGACGATCGCCAGGCGTGGTGTCTGGTCGCTCAAGGACGCGCGCGACATCCTGACCCGCCTGGTCGGGGCTGTGAGCGACTGGACGACGCTGGAAAGTTTCCTGATCGTGTACATGACCAGTCCCGAGGAGAGGCGCACGGCGATCGCCAGTTCCTTCGCGGCAACATTGGAACTGGTGCGCGACGGCACGATGGATGTGCGCCAGGATCAGACGTTCGCGCCGATCTATCTGCGCGGCCGCGCACCGGCAATCAAGGCAGTCGAGGTGGCATCATGAGCGAACGCGCCAACGCTTCGGTTATCCCCTTCAAGGTGGATGATGGGCCGGAAGAGGGCGATCTCGACCAGGCGTCCGTCCAGAATTCGGCACAGAATCCCGCCGAGCGCCTGCATATGGCGGAGGCGGTGCGCATGGCCGAGGCGATTGTCTTCGCCAGCGCCGAACCCGTCAGCGAAAAGCAGCTTGCGGCACGCCTTCCCGACGGCATCAACATCGCCCTGGCAATGGCCGAGTTGCAGCAGGTCTACGCCCGGCGCGGCGTCAATCTGGTGCGGGTCGGCGACGCCTGGGCTTTCCGCACGGCAGGCGACCTCGCCTTCCTGATGAGCCGTGATACGGTGCAGCAGCGCAAGCTGTCGCGCGCGGCGCTCGAAGTGCTGGCGATCATCGCCTATCACCAGCCGGTGACGCGCGCCGAGATCGAGGACATCCGCGGTGTCGAGACGTCGAAGGGCACGCTGGACACGCTGCTCGAGACCGAATGGGTGCGCATGCGCGGCCGCCGCAAAACGCCCGGCCGTCCCGTCACCTACGGCACGACCGAAACCTTCCTTGACCATTTCGCGCTCGAGGAAATCCGCGATCTTCCCGGCATGGAGGAACTGAAGGGGGCCGGCCTGCTATCGGGCCGCATGCCGTCGAACTTCTCCATTCCGCAGCCGCCGGCCGACCCCGACGCGCTGACCGATGACGAGGATCCGCTGACCGATATCGATCTCGAGGAACTCGGCCTTTTGACGCCGCGCGTCACGGAAGATTGACCGCGGGCGTCTATCAAAAGCGGCTTTACGCCTTTACATGCGCCGTTTGGTAGCGGGCCGCCTTGCCGAAAATGCGTGACATCCGCCAGCCTTTCATAAACTCTGTCGCGGTTGTGTTTGAATCCCAACGCGAAAACGCATAGATCATCGCCAGGGAAAACATTCGAGAGAGATTTGCTATGGGTTCATTTTCGATTTGGCACTGGATGATCGTGCTGGTCATCGTGCTTCTGGTGTTCGGCCGCGGCAAGATTCCGGAGCTGATGGGCGACATGGCCAAGGGCATCAAGAGCTTCAAGAAGGGCATGGCGGACGACGACGTCGCCGAGGACAAGCGCACCGTCGAACACCGTGCCGATGAGACCGTTTCGGCCGTGAAGGAAAAGGCCAGCAAGAGCTGAGCCAAGAGTTCTAGTCGGAACAGATTGCCATGTTTGAAGTCGGCTGGACCGAAATGCTGGTGATCGCGATCGTTATGATCGTGGTCGTCGGGCCGAAGGATCTGCCCAACATGCTGCGCACCTTCGGGCGCACGACGGCGAAGCTGCGCGCCATGGCCGCCGACTTCCAGAAACAGTTCAACGAAGCGCTGAAGGAAGCCGAGCTCGACGACGTCAAGAAGTCGGTCGACGAGCTCAGGGGCCTGAGTCCCGTTGCCGAGATCAAGAAGCAGCTTAATCCGTTTGAGCAAGCGGCAGCCGATGTGCGCGCAGGTGTGGACGCGGCGATGAAGCCGAAGCCGGCGGCTGATCCGGCAGCACCCGCCGCTTCGACGCCGCAGGCAGCCGAGCCGCTGAAGAATGGCGCGACGGAAATGCCTGGCGTCAGCGGGCCAGAGGCCGCGCCGCCAACGCCGATTTTCCCGGCGATGACCGATGAATCGGTGGTAGCGGCATCCACGGAATCTGCCGTGGCGCCGAAGGCATCCGCGGCCAAGAATGCCGTCAAGGCAGCGCCGGCAGCGAAAGCGCCGTCCAAGGCCGCGACTTCCGCGAAGGTGGTGACGGCAAAAGCCGCACCCGCACCCAAGGCGTCGACAAAGGCCGCGACAGCGGCAAAGCCTGCAACCGCCGCTTCGACGAAGTCCGCCGCCGCCAAGGCGACTGCCGCAAAGACCGGGGCGAAGGCCGAACCGAAGCCTGCCGCGGCGAAAAAGCCGGTGGCCAAAAAGACGGCGGGAGCCGCCAAGTGAGCGTTTCGGACAAGGAAAAGGACGAGATCGAAAAGTCGTCGGCGCCATTGATGGAGCATCTGATCGAGTTGCGCAGGCGGCTGATCTGGTCGCTCGGTGGCTTCTTCGTTGCCTTCCTGGTTTGCTTCTTCTTCGCCAAGAGGCTGTTCAATCTGTTGGTCGTCCCTTTCAAATGGGCGACGAAATGGGCGGGTCTCGATCCGCATAAGGTCGAGCTGATCTATACCGCGCCGCAGGAATTCTTCTTCACGCAGGTCAAGCTCGCCATGTTCGGCGGCATGGTCATCGCCTTTCCGCTGATCGCCACGCAGATCTACAAGTTCATTGCGCCCGGCCTGTACAAGAACGAGCGCAACGCCTTCCTGCCGTTCCTGATCGCGTCGCCGATCCTGTTCCTGATGGGCGCCTCGCTGGTCTATTTCTTCTTCACGCCGATGGTGATGTGGTTCTTCCTCGCCATGCAGCAGGTCGGCACCGACGATCAGGTGCAGATTTCGCTGCTGCCGAAAGTGTCGGAATATCTCAGCCTGATCATGACGCTGATCTTCTCCTTCGGCCTGGTGTTCCAGCTGCCGGTGGTGACCAGCCTGATGACGCGCGTCGGCATGCTGTCGTCCAAGGCGCTGGCGGAAAAGCGCAAATGGGCGATCGTCATCGCCTTCATCGTTGCTGCCGTGCTGACACCGCCGGATCCGATGAGCCAGATCGGTCTGGCCATTCCGACCATCCTTCTCTACGAGGTCTCGATCTGGGCCGCGCGATGGATCGAGCGGGACCAGGAAAGGCAGCGGCTGGCACGTGAGAAGCAGGAGGCCGGGGAGACCGTGGCCGACAAAACGCCGGACGAGCCTCCAGCGCCGGCTGCTTCGTAAAAAACAGGCAGCGCTGGAAAGAGACAGTCGCTGCCCGGTCTATCTTGCATCAATCAAGGATGCGGTTTACGCCCTCTCGCATAGCTGAGGACGGATAAACCATGCTTGACATCAAATGGATTCGCGACAACCCGAAGGCCCTTGTCGAGGCGCTGGTGAAGCGCTCGTGGTCGGCGGCGGAGGGGCAGTCCACGGTCGATGATTTGATCGCCAGGGACGAGGCGCGGCGCGAGCACGTCACCGAACTGCAGACCAAGCAGGAACGCCGCAACGCCGCCTCCAAGGAGATCGGCAACGCCATGCGTTCGGGCGATGCCGCCCTTGCCGAAAAGCTGAAGGCCGAAGTCGGCGAGATCAAAACCTTCATCCAGAATGGCGAGGCGCGTGAGCGCGAACTCGACAAGGCGCTGAGCGACGCGCTGGCGGTGCTGCCCAATGTGCCGCTCGACGATGTGCCGGTCGGGAAGGACGAGCACGACAATGTCGTCAAACACATCGTCGGCAAGGCGCCGACGCGGCCGAACTGGGTGAAGGAGCATTTCGAGATCGGCGAAGCGCTCGGCATGATGGATTTCGAGCGGGCGGCAAAGCTGTCGGGCTCGCGCTTCACCGTGCTGAAGAGCGGCCTGGCGCGGATGGAGCGCGCCATCGGCCAGTTCATGCTTGACCTGCACACGACCGAGCATGGCTATGAGGAAGTGATCCCGCCGCTGATGGTGCGCGACGAGGTGCTGTTCGGCACCAACCAGTTGCCGAAGTTCGAGGAGGACCTGTTCTTCACGCCGCACGGGGAGGGCAGGCTTGGCCTGATCCCGACCGCCGAGGTGCCGCTCACCAATCTGGTGCGCGAGGAGATAACTGCCCATGAAAAACTGCCGCTGCGCTATACGGCGCTGACGCCGTGCTTCCGTTCGGAAGCAGGCTCGGGCGGGCGTGACACGCGCGGCATGCTGCGCCAGCACCAGTTCTACAAGGTCGAGCTGGTGTCGATCACCGACCAGGAATCCTCGCTGGCCGAGCACGAGCGGATGACTGAGTGTGCCGAGGAAGTGCTGAAGCGGCTCGAACTGCCGTTCCGCACCATGGTGCTGTGCACCGGCGACATGGGTTTTGGCGCGCGCAAGACCTACGACATCGAGGTCTGGCTGCCCGGCCAGAACGCCTATCGCGAAATCTCGTCCTGCTCGGTCTGCGGCGATTTCCAGGCACGCCGCATGGATGCCCGCTACAAGGATCGGGATGGCAACGGCAACCGTTTTGTCCACACGCTCAACGGTTCGGGCACCGCTGTCGGCCGCGCACTCATTGCCGTCATCGAAAACTACCAGAATGAGGATGGCAGCGTAACCATTCCTGAAGTGCTGCGGCCTTACATGGGCGGGCTGGCAAAGATCGAAGCGAAATAATGCGCATTCTTCTGACCAATGACGACGGCATTCATGCCGAGGGGCTGGCGTCGCTCGAACGCGTCGCCCGCACCCTGTCCGACGATGTCTGGGTGGTGGCGCCGGAGCAGGACCAGTCCGGCTATGCGCATTCGCTGTCGATCTCGGAACCGTTGCGGCTGCGCAAGATCGGCGAAAAGCATTTTGCCGTCCGTGGCACGCCGACCGATTGTGTCATCATGGGTGTGAAGAAGATCCTGCCCGGCGCGCCCGACCTGATCCTGTCCGGCATCAATTCGGGCGCCAACATCGCCGACGACGTGACTTATTCCGGCACCGTCGCCGGCGCCATGGAAGGCGCGCTGCTCGGCATCCGCTCGATCGCGCTCAGCCAGGGCTACTCCTATGTCGGCGAGGACCGCATCGTTCCTTACGAGACGACCGAGGCACTGGCGCCGGCGCTGCTGAAGAAGCTCGTCGCGACGCCGCTGCCGGACGGTGTGCTGCTCAACGTCAATTTTCCCAACTGCCTTCCCGAAGAGGTCGTCGGCACGGTCGTCACCACGCAAGGAAAACTCGTGCACAGCCTGTGGGTGGACGAGCGCCGTGACGGGCGCGGCCTGCCTTACTATTGGCTGCGCTTCGGCCGCGAGCCGGTCGAAGGCAAGCAAGGCACCGACCTCCATGCGCTGCGCAATCGTCTGGTGTCGGTGACGCCGTTGCAGCTCGACCTCACCGCGCATGAGATCCGTGATCAGCTGAGCAAGGCGCTTGCATGAACCTGCCTATCGATGACCGCGAAGGATTTGCCGCTTTCCTTTTACGCCTGCGCGGCAGGGGAACCGTGCCGAAGGCGCTGATCGCGGCTTTCGAGGCGACGCCGCGGCGCGGTTTCCTGGCGCCCCACTTCTACCAGATCGCCTGGTCCGACCGCATGCTGCCGATCGAATGCGGCGAGGCGATCGAAGGCGCCGACATGCAAGCGGCGGTGATCGCGGCCCTTGCCATCGAAGCGGGAAACCGCGTGCTCGAGATTGGCACCGGCTCCGGCTATACTGCGGCGGTGATGTCGCGGCTGGCGGCGCGCATCGTAACCGTCGATCGCTACAAGACGCTGGTCGAACAGGCCAGGCAGCGTTTCGAGGCACTTGGTATCGGCAATGTCATCGTGCGCCAGGCGGATGGCTCCGGTGGGCTGCCTGCCGAAGGGCCGTTCGACCGCATCGTCGCCTGGGCGGCTTTCGACAGCTTGCCGCGCTTCCTGCTCGACCAACTGTCGAGCGGCGGCATCGTCATCGCACCGATCGGGCCGGAGGAGGGCGAGCAGGTGCTGGCCAAGCTGACCAAGGTCGGCAGCCGTTTCGAGCGCGAGGACATCGGCATGGTGCGGCTGCAGCCGATCCTGCGCAGCGTCGCCGCAGTGATCTAGTTTCCGGCAGAGCACTGGTCCGCGGTCGAACACCTGTTCGGCCTCATGATCCATGCCTCCAGCTATCCCCAAAATGTTTTAAGAAAATTTTCGTCGGATTCTAATGGGTTAACCGCCCAGTAACATTAACGCGCTTTAATCCTGTCTCAGTTGGTGCAGCGTTTGTGCGGGTTAGTGCGATGCAACTCAGTGTTTTGAAGACAAACAGTCGCAATCTGGCGCGGGGCTGCGCTGTTCTCATGATTGCGGGTGCCGCCGCCGGGTGCAGTTCCCAGGCTTCGCGGTTCAACAGCGTCGACGATGTCTTCACTTCCTCGACCAACAATCAGCGCGCCATCATCAACAAGCAGGATGCCGCGCAGCCCTATCCGGGCGATGTATCGGCTGCTCCGCTTGACGGCAGCCACACGCAGTCGGTCAGCCGCTCCAGCCTCGAACCGGTTTCGAGCCGGCCGTTGCCGCCGCCAGCTTCAGCTCAGGCCGCGCCGGCACTCGCGCCTGCCGCCAATCCGGTGCGTGTCGCATCGGCGCCAGCCATGGTGCGCCCGGCGCCGCATGTCGACAGGGTGACAACCGGCACCGTCGAGCCGGCGGCCAAGCCGTTCAAGAATGCCCAGCCCGACGCGCCGAAGATGGCAGAAGCGGGCAGGCCGCACGCGACCGAGATCGTCGTTCGCGACGGCGAAACGATCAACGGCTTGGCGCAGCATTACAAAGTGCCGGCCGACGTCATCATGAAGGTCAACGGGCTTAGCGCGACCAAGGGACTGAAGACCGGGCAGAAGATCGTCATTCCGGCCTATGCCTATTCGAGCAAGGCCGAGCCGAAGGTCGCTGACGCGAAGCCGGCGAAGGACGGCAAGCACGATTTGCCGGCCACCGCGCCGGACAAGGTCGCCGTCCTGCCGCAGCAGCCGAAGCTCAAGGAGGGCAAGGCTGCCGCGCAGGTCGATGCTTCGGCGGCTGCAAGCCAGCCCAAGGAGCCCAAGCCCGCGCAGGTCGCCAAGGCAACCGGTGCCGCCGGCACCTATACGGTCCAGTCGGGTGACACGATGTCCTCGATCGCCAGGAAGACCGGCGTCGGCGTCGTTGCGCTGAAGCAAGCCAATGGCATGAAGGATGGCCTGCTCAAGATCGGCCAGACCCTGAAAGTGCCGGCCGGCGGAACCGCGACGGTTGCCAGCGCCAAGCCGGCTAAGGTCGATCCGGTGACCACGGCAACCACCCAGCCCCCGGCAAAGACCACGCCGTCGGAGACGCTGGCATCCTACACGCCGCCGAAGAAAGACGCGAAGGTCATCCAGCAGGCTGAGGACGACGAAGCGGTGGCGCCCGATGCCACGGGTATCGGCAAGATGCGCTGGCCGGTGCGCGGCCGGGTGATCTCCGGTTTCGGATCCGGCAAGGACGGCGTCGACATCGCCGTGCCGACGGGCACGCCGATCAAGGCGGCCGAGAACGGCGTCGTGATCTATGCCGGCGACGGGCTCAAGGAATTCGGCAACACGGTGCTGGTGCGCCACGAGAACGGTCTGGTCACCGTCTACGGCCATGCCAGCTCGATCGAGGTGCAGCGCGGCCAGAAGGTCAAGCGCGGTCAGGAAATCGCGTTGTCGGGCATGAGCGGCACGACGGACTCGCCGAAGCTGCACTTCGAAGTGCGCAAGAACTCGGCGCCGGTCGATCCTTCGACCTATCTCGAATAGAATAAAAAACGCAATTTGCGGGCCGTCTGACCTCCAGTCCGGCCCGCCGGCTCAGCCCGTTCCGCAAGGAGCGGGCTTTTTCAGTTTTGTGCAAAAGCCCGCCAGCAAGACTCACAGATGATCGCGCAGCGTGTCGGCGATCATCTCCTCAAGGCTGCTGGCCTTGACGCCCAGAAGCGCCTCGGTGTCGGAGGCATCAACCAGCAAGGGGCTCTCGAAAAGATAGCTCATCTCAATGACCTCATGCATGCCCAAGGCTTCCATCTCGGCGACGGAATAGGAGCGTATCGCTGAAACCTCTCGTCCGAGCAGCGCCGCGGTTTTCTGGATGAGCTCGCGCGGCGAGGCGTATTGCGAGGGAACGTGAAACGCCCGATCCCATTCACCCGTGTAGCGGGCGGCCGCGACAAGTGTGCTCGCGACATCCCTGGTGAAGGTCCAGGCATGGTTTGCGTCGAGATCTCCAATGAAGGCGGTGGGCTTGCCCTCGATGATGGAGGGCAGCGCGACCAGGGAGAAGTAGCTGATCGCGCCCTGTCCGAGATAGTCGCTGGAGCGTATTTCGATCGCCGGCACATCGGCACGGACCGCTCGCTGCCACATGATCGTCCTGGTTGTTCCTTTCCTCGACGTCGGATCCAGGGACAGGTCGGAGCGAAGCGGGCTGCCGGCATTTTCCCCGTAGCCATAGAGGTTTCCGAGCACGATGAGCTTCGCGCCGACCGCTTCCGCCGCGCGCACGGTGCCGTCGATGATGGGGAAAAAGTCGGTCGGCCAGCGATGATAGGTGGCCATGGCACACATGAAGATGGCATCGGCGCCTCGGCAGATACGCGACAGTTCCGAGGCATCCGTGGCATCGGCCTGTATGGTCCGCACGTTCGGCAACGCGTTCGAACCGACGCTTCGGCTGGTGAGAACGACATCATGTCCTTCCTCACCAAGAAGGCGCGCGGTCTCGCGTCCAACCGGGCCCGCGCCGACAACAACATAGAAACTCATGGCAACCTCTCTTCCAAGCTTGACGGAGAGGCGTGCGTACAGGTTCGCGGCATTGAAAATCGCGCGGGAATTGCCAAATCTTGAACAGGTTTCGCCATGAATCGAGAGAGCATGCGTCCGCAATCCGCTCCGGCCCGATCCCCGTCCGACGTAACAATGGTTTCCCGGCATATTGAGGCGGGCGTCCATCGCCTGCCGCGGGCGCCACACCACCGTGTCATGGTGCATGCAAGCGCGGCGACGCGCTCCTACTGCAATCAGGTCGGGCGCTATTTCGTCAGGCGCGCCGGCGATATCGACCTGGTGCCGGCTGGCGAGGAGGGCGGTTTCGAGGCTGAAACCGCGTTCGACACGATTGAGATTGTCTTGCAGCCAGCGCTGATGGAAAGGGTAGCGGTGGAACTTGGCGGCAGGGCGCTGGCAACGCGACTCGACACGCGCCATCTGCTTCGTGACCAGCGCATCGAGCATCTTGCTCGCGCACTGCAGAGCGATCTCGATGCGCCGAGCGGCTCTCTGTTTGCCGACAGCATTGGCGCCGCGCTCGCGGTCAGGCTGCTCGGCCTCGATGATATAGACATCGACCGAACGAACCGCTTGTCGGACACCCAGCTCAAGCGCGTCCTAGAGTACATTGAGGCCGCTCTGCATGAGCCGCTCTCGATCGATCGACTAGAGCGGGATGAATTTAGGTTGGTACATACCCGGCCTCGGTGAAGTAATTTCTGCATTCGGTTGAAGTGACGGTGCCGAGGATCTGACCGATGGCTTCGCAGACGGTCTCGACTGTTCGTCTGGCAGCCTTGCGCAGCCAATGCTTGAGCTTGGCGAAGAGCTTCTCGATGGGGTTCAGATCGGGCGAGTATTTGGGCAGCAAGAACAACCTGGCGCCGGCCGCGCGGATGGCGCGGCGCACGGCCTTGCCTTTATGTGAGCCGAGATTGTCCATGATGACGATGTCGCCGGGCTTGAGGACTGGGACGAGAACCTTGTCGACATAGAGCTGAAAACGCTCGCCGTTGATCGGTCCGTCGATGAGCCATGGTGCATCGACGCAGTCATGACGCAGCGCCGCCAGGAAGGTCATTGTCTTCCAATGGCCGTGCGGCACCTTGGCCTTGATCCTCTCGCCGCGCGGCGCCCATCCCCTGAGCGGTGCCATGTTGGTTTTGGTCCATGTCTCGTCGATGAACACCAGACGGGAAGGATCGATGCGGTCCTGATACTTTGCCCACTGTGTCCGCCTGCGCGCCACATCCGGGCGATCCTGCTCAGCCGCGATCAGCGTCTTTTTTGTGACTGAGCTTCTCGGCGTGGACGAACTCCCACACCGAGCGGTAGTCGACCGCAAGGCCGCGCTCGGCCAGCTCGATCACAAGACCGCGCAGCGTAAAATCCGTGGCCCGGCAGCGCACCAGAAGCCAGTCCCGATGCTCACCGGCAATCTTCTTCGGCCGGTGCCCACCCATCTTGCCGGGTGCAAGGCTGCTCGTTTCGCGCAAGCGGCGCACCCACCTGATGACGGTGCTGATACCAACTCCATAGCGCACCGAGGCCTGCCGTCGCGACAGCCCCTCCCCGCTCAACCGACGCAACAACCCGTTCGCGAAGATCCATCGAATAAGGCTTGCCCATCCTTACCAACCTCCTTGCCTAGCAAGAAGGTTGAATCAGATTTGCCACCCTAGGGGAATCCCTTCGATTCAGCCTCAATTCATCCCGCTCTAGCCCGGGTTGCCGGCGCCAGCAGCTCGCATTTGCGGACATGGTTCAAGGTGGCGACGGGCGTCACCTTGCATCGCTATGTGTTGCGACGTCGCGTCGAACGCGCGCGCCTCCTGCTGCAGCAAGGCGATCTCAGCACAAGCGAGGTCGCGGAATTGACGGGCTTCGCGCACCAGTCACATCTGGCGCATTGGATGCGCCGCGAGATTGGCCAAACGCCGCGCGACGTGCGACGGGCGCGGCCGCCCAGGTGACACGCCTCAATCCTTGAGCGGCTTGCCAAGCCGGCCGGCCAGGTCCTGCGTGAACTGCCAGGCGACGCGGCCCGAGCGGCTGCCGCGCGTCGTCGCCCATTCCAGCGCTTCCGCGCGCAACTGCTCGGGGTCGATGTCAAGGCCATGATGGCTCACATAGCCATTGATCATCTCGAGATATTCGTCCTGCGAACATTTGTGGAAGCCGAGCCAAAGCCCGAAACGATCGGACAGCGAGACCTTTTCTTCGACCGCTTCGGACGGGTTGATGGCGGTCGAGCGCTCATTGTCGATCATGTCGCGCGGCAACAGATGGCGGCGGTTCGAGGTGGCGTAGAAGATGACGTTGGCCGGGCGGCCTTCGACGCCGCCTTCGAGTGCCGCCTTCAGCGACTTGTAGGAGGTGTCGTCATGATCGAAGGACAGGTCGTCGCAAAACAGGATGACGCGGAAGGGCGCCGCCTTCAGCAGACCCATCAGTTTGGGCAGCGTGTCGATGTCTTCGCGGTGAATCTCGATCAGCTTGAGCGGCAGGTCGGATTTGGCCCTGGCGTTGATCTCGGCATGCACGGCTTTGACCAGCGACGATTTGCCCATGCCGCGCGCGCCCCACAACAGCACGTTGTTGGCGGCAAAGCCGGCGGCGAAGCGTTCGGTGTTGTCGACGAGGATGTCGCGGACACGGTCGACGCCGCGGATCAGGCCGATGTCGACGCGGTTGACCTTGCGCACCGGCTCCAGATAGCCGGGATCCGCCTGCCAGACGAAGCAGTCGGCCTCGCCGAGGTCCGTTTCAGGCACCGGCGGTGGGGCGAGGCGGCCGACAGCCTCGATCAGGCGGTCGAGTTTCTTGTTGAGGGCGTCGATGCTGCTGTCGGTCATTTCAGGTCTTTTTGGTTCGTTTCCTGGGGCGGGCAGGTGGGGGCGTTCGAGATCCGTCGCGTTCGAAACCGGTTCCAACCTTTTGTTCGAGCGTGATCTTTTCCGAAAACCGGCTCGCGCTTTTCGCGGTCATGCTCTAACACGGCCCGACAAGCCGGAAAAGCAGCCGATTTGCCCGGCCGCGCAGTTGCATTGACAACTTTACCGACTATATTCCGGCCAAATTTCAAGGGGCCGCCAAACTCCGCAGGACGGTTGGCTGCTGTTTTCAAAATTCAGGAGTACCTCGATGTTCGTGACACCGGCATACGCCCAAGGCATCGGCGGCGCCTCTCCTGATATGTTCATCAGCATTTTGCCGTTTGTCCTGATTTTCGTGATCATGTATTTTCTGATCATCCGCCCGCAGCGCACGCAGCTGAAGAAGCGCGGCGAGATGCTGGCGGCGGTCCGTCGCGGCGACACGGTCGTCACCGGCGGCGGTTTCGTCGGCAAGGTGACGAAAGTGATCGACGACAACGAGCTCGAGATCGACCTTGGCGGTGGCACCAAGGTGACGGCGCTGCGCTCGACGATCGCCGATGTGCGCGTCAAGGGCGAACCGGTAGCCAACCAGAACGCCAAGAAATAACCCAATTCCAGGCGGAGCGATCCGCGGACACGCTCTGACGGACGACGCCATATGCTGTATTTTTCGCGCTTCAAGATGATCCTGATCTGGCTGGCTGTGGCCGCCACAGTGGTCCTCGCCGCGCCCAATCTCATCCCTGCAAGCACATTGGCACAGTTGCCCAGTTGGGTGCCGAAGCGGCAGATGACGCTTGGCCTCGACCTGCAGGGTGGCTCGCACATCCTGCTCCAGATGGACCAGAACGACCTGATCAAGGCGCAGTTGGAGACGACACGCGACGAGATTCGGACGTTGTTGCGTGATGCAAAGGTAGGCTACACCGGCCTTGCCGGCACGGGCCGGACCGTGCAGGTGCGCATAACGGACCCAGCTCAGATTGATGCCGCAAAGAAGGCGTTGAAGACTTTGACCGATCCGGTGGCTGCAGGCCTGTTCACCGGCGGCTCCATCCAGGAAATGTCGCTCGACGATTCCGAACCGGGCGTGCTCAAATTCACAGCCACCGACGCCGGCGTTAAATACCGTACCTCGTCCGCATTGGCGCAATCGATCGAAGTCGTCGAGCGCCGCGTCAATGAACTCGGCACCACCGAGCCGATCGTGCAGCGGCAGGGCGACGATCGCGTCCTGGTTCAGGTTCCCGGCCTGCAGGATCCGCAGCGGCTGAAGGAGATCATCGGCCAAACCGCCAAGTTGACCTTCCAGATGGTCGACGATTCGATGCCGGTGCAGGATGCGTTGAAAAATCGCCCCCCAAGCGGTTCATCGATCCTTTATTCGCAGGACGATCCACCGGTTCCCTACCTGATCGAGAACCGCGTGCTTGTTTCGGGCGAGGATCTCGCCAAGGCGACGGCAACTTTTGATTCGCGAACCAACGAACCGGTGGTGTCGTTTACCTTCAACTCGCGCGGAGCAACACGCTTCGGTCAGGCGACGGCGGCGAATGTCGGTAAGCGCTTCGCCATCATCCTCGACAATCAGGTGATTTCAGCGCCACAAATTCGCGAACCTATCCTTGGCGGCTCCGGTCAGATTTCCGGCAGTTTCACCGCTGAAAGCGCCAACGATCTGGCCGTGCTGTTGCGCGCCGGCGCGTTGCCGGCGAAGCTGACCGTGATCGAGGAACGAACCGTCGGTCCGGGCCTTGGCCAGGATTCGATCCATGCCGGCAAGGTCGCCGGCATTATCGGTTCGATCCTCGTCGTTGCCTTCATGTTCGTCGCCTATGGCTTCCTCGGTTTCCTCGCCAACATCGCGCTGGCGGTGCACGTGGCGATGATCGTCGGATTGTTGTCGCTGCTCGGGGCGACGCTGACCTTGCCGGGTATTGCCGGTATCGTGCTGACCATCGGCATGGCGGTCGATTCCAACGTGCTGATCTACGAGCGTATCCGTGAGGAACGGCGTGCCGGCCGCTCGGTGATCCAGGCGATCGACACTGGCTTCTCGAAGGCGCTGGCGACCATCGTCGATTCCAACGTCACGTCGCTGATCGCCACCGTGGTGCTGTTCTATCTCGGCACCGGCCCGGTGAAGGGCTTTGCCATCACCTACGCCATCGGCATCCTGACCACGGTCTTCACCGCTTTCACCTTCACGCGCCTGCTGGTGTCGATCTGGCTGCGCCGCGCCCGTCCGAAGGAATTGCCGAAGGCGCCGGTGACCTTCATTCCGCCGGGTACCAAGATCCCCTTCATGGGCATCCGCCGCTGGACGTTCGCGCTGTCGAGCTTCCTGTCGGTGCTGTCTGTGGTGCTGTTCATGACGGTCGACATCAATTACGGCATCGACTTCAAGGGCGGCTCGATGATCGAGGTGAAGGCCAAGAGCGGCGACGCCAATCTCGGCGATATTCGCGCCAGGCTGATGGAACTCAATATCGGCGAAGTGCAGGTGCAGCAGTTCGGCGCGCCGAACGACGTGTTGATCCGCGTCGGCACGCAGGATGGCGGCGAGAATGCCGAGCAGACGGTCATCGACAAGGTGCGCGGCGAGCTGCAGGACCAGTATGATTTCCGCCGCGTCGAGGTCGTGGGACCAACGGTTTCCGGAGAACTCGCCAAGCAAGGCACCATCGCCATGCTGGTCGCGCTGATCGGCATCCTCGTCTATGTCTGGTTCCGTTTCGAGTGGCAGTTCGCTGTCGGCGCCATCGTGGCGACGGTGCACGATGTGGTCATGACGCTCGGTTTCTTCGTCATTACCGGGCTTGAATTTAACCAGTCGTCGCTGGCGGCGATCCTGACCATTATCGGTTACTCGCTGAACGATACGATCGTGGTCTATGACCGCGTTCGAGAGGATTTGCGAAAATACAAGCGAATGCCGCTGCCGCAGCTGTTGAACAACGCCATCAACGAGACGCTGTCGCGAACGACGCTCACCTCGGTGACGACGATCCTGGCGCTGTTGGCGCTGGTGCTGTTCGGCGGCGAAGTCATCCGCTCCTTCACCATGGCGATGCTGTTCGGTGTCGTGTTCGGCACCTATTCGTCGATCTTCATCGCGGCACCGCTGCTGATCCTGTTCAAGCTGCGGCCACAGGCTTCGGCCGATGAGGAGAAGCCGGTCAACGGCGGCAAGGCGGTCGCGACCTGACGCGCGGCCCCGAAGGGGTGACAAAGTGGTGACCGGCAAAGGCATCGTCATCCGCGAGGCGCATTTCCCCGGCCGCGCGCCGATCGAGGCCTATGGCAATGGCGGTTTCCGCTTTGCCGACATGTCGCATCGCGGCTCGCTGCTGTGCCTGCCATCCGGAATTCATGGCTGGGAGCCGGCGGATACTTCAGCGTTGACGGTGGCGGATTTCGAAAAACTTCTGGCCGAAGCCGACAAGGTCGAGATCCTGCTGGTCGGCATGGGCAAGGATTTGCGGCCGTTGCCGGCGGCGCTGCGGCTGGCGTTGAAGGAGGCAGGCATCGCCTCCGACCCGATGTCGACGGGCGCCGCGGTGCGGACCTACAATGTGCTTCTGGCGGAAGACCGCGCCGTGGCTGCCGCGCTCATCGCCGTCGATTGATATGTATGAAAATGCCAAAATCGTCATGGACGCGGTGCGCGCCGCCGACCATGATCGGTATCTGACGGTGCTCTACGCGCCGGCCGAGAAGCGCGATGCGCTGTTTTCGCTCTACGCTTTCAATGCCGAAATTGCCGGCATCCGCGACCGCATTCACGAAGCTTTGCCGGGCGAGGTGCGGCTGCAATGGTGGCGTGACCTCATCGCCGCCGACTATGATGGCACAGGCATCGGCCATCCCGTTGCCGACGCGCTGAAGGCGACAATTTCCGCCCATCGCCTGCCGAAATTGGCCTTCGATAACATGCTCGAAGCGCGCATCTTCGATCTCTATGACGATCCGATGCCCTCGCGCACCGATCTGGAAGGCTATTGCGGCGAGACGGCGGCCGCGCTCATCCAGCTTGCGGCAATGATGCTCGATCCCTCCGAGGCGCCTCGCTTCGCCGAACTCGCCGGCAGGGCCGGCTGCGCGCAGGCCATGACCGGCCTCCTGCTTCTGCTGCCGCTGCACCGTAAGCGCGGGCAGTGTTTTGTCCCGGCCGAGATACTGGCGGCGGCGGGGTCGTCGCCCGAAGAGTTTGTTGCCGGCGATGGCAGGCCTGGAGCGCGGCGCGCCGTGGCGGCGATGATCGCGCTGGCGCGCGAACATCTTTTCGCTTTCGAGCAGGGCGCCGCAGGGCTGCCGGCATCGTTGCGACCGGCATTCCTGCCGCTGGCGCTGTCGCGCGCCTATCTCGACAAGATGGAAGGCTCGCGCCAATCACCGCTCGACGGCGTCGCGAGGCTGTCCGCCTTGCGCCGGCACTGGCTGCTGTTGCGGCGCGCGAGCAAGGGCTGGCTGGCACTTTGACGTAAACGTCAATCATGCTAAGGATTCGGCCGAGCTGGGAACTGTCGCCGAAGACGACAGGCCGGCCCGGAGGAAATCCATGAGCTTGCCCGTTCTGGTCGCGATCGTCGTCCTTGGCATTGCGCTGTCGGTTGCCGCGGTGCATTTCACCGGCGGCAGCAAGGCGGCCACACTGGCCAATCCGGATCAGGCGTTGCACCGTTTCGCCGAGGATTTTCGGATGAAGTGGCGCAAACAGTCCGCCTGACGGCGGACGCCAAGACGGCATTCCTGGACCTTGGGCGAGGGCGCACCGGCATCGTTCACAGCATCGGCGACTGCTTCTTGACGCGTATCGTCACGGCTGCGGACGTCTCGGTGTCCAGTTCCGAAGAGACGAACACAATTCTGATGCGGCTGAAGGACTTCACCTGGAAGGGCGGCCGCTTCCGCTTCGCCAATGCCGGCGATCTACAGGCCTTGCTTAACGCTCTTGAAGCACGCCAATCAGATGCCGCCAGCGAGGCCGCGTGATGGACAGCTATGATTTTCCGCAGGTCACCCAGCTCGCCATTCCGTTCTTCGTCGCCGCCATCCTGATCGAGCTCTGGCTGGTGCGCACCGGCCGCGCCAAGGGCTCGTTCGAGACACGCGACACGCTGACCAGCCTGATGATGGGCACCGGCAATGTCGTCGCCGGGCTGCTGCTTGGCGTCGTCTCCTACTGGGCGCTGCTGTGGCTTTGGCAGTTCCGTTTCTTCAATCTCGGCCTGTCGGTCTGGGTCTTCCTGGCCGCCTTCCTGCTCGATGATTTGCGCTACTATGTTTATCACCGCATCGCGCACCGGGTGCGTTGGGTGTGGGCCGAGCATGTCAACCATCATTCAAGCCAGCACTACAATCTATCGACGGCGCTCAGGCAAAGCTGGACCGGCCTGTTCACCTTCATGTTCGTGCTGCAGGCGCCTTTGGTGCTGCTCGGCTTCCATCCGGCGGTGATTGCCTTCACCTTCGGCTTCAATCTGGTCTGGCAGTTCTGGATCCACACCGAGACGATCGGCAAGATGTGGGGCTGGTTCGAATTCATCTTCAACACGCCCTCGCACCACCGCGTCCACCACGCCACCAATCCGCGCTATCTCGACGCCAATTATGCCGGCACGCTGATCATCTGGGACCGCATGTTCGGCACCTTCGTCGAAGAGCTGGAAGAGGACCGGCCGCGCTACGGCATCGTTAGGAATCTCGGCACCTTCAACCCGCTGAAAGTGGCGTTCCACGAATGGATCGGCATGTTCAGGGATGCCTTCGCGCCTGGACTGACTTTGGGCGAGCGTCTGAACTACCTGATCAAGCCGCCCGGCTGGAGCCATGACGGTTCGCGCGAGACCTCGGAGACACTGAAGGCGGCTTATGTGCGGAGAAATCCGTCAGAGGCGGGCAAGCCGGGCCTGCCGGGAGCGAGCGCGGAGCCGGCGGAGTAGCGTACGAGCCTAGTCGACGACCTTGATCCGCACCTTTGAGGTGTCAGGCAATTCGTTTAATTGGCGATGAAGATCGGCCATACCGATGAACTGCTCTGTGACCGGAATTACGAACATGTTCTCGACGTCAAATTTGCCCTCGGCGAAGACGGGCAGGATGGTGAAGTCGTAGCATTCTCCCGCCTTCGGCTTCTTGCCCGGCGGCGTGAAGACGTTCGACAAGCGGTGGCAGGAACCATTCGTCAACGCGATTGGCAGCAGTCCTGATCATCTCCTCAAAGTCCGTCCTGCTGTGAGCTACCTGCTCGACCAGGCCCGTCCCGGTGTCCAACCAATGAACCCCACTGTTCGGTCGTTCGACAAACAAGCCTCCCACCATTGAGCAGACAAGCGGCGTCCAAGGCTCTGGCAAAAGCCACGACCAGGCCTTCGCTGCCTTCTGCGCGACATCCGGTTCAAGTTGAAAAGCGATCTCTCGCCAAGTGATGTTCATTGGACTTCAAGCCACCACATCACCATTGTCTCGTGCCGCCACTTGCGAAATTCGGCTCTTCACCCGGTCTACTGCTTCGTCGAGCAAAACATCGGGCCTCTCGCGGGTCATGTGCGCCATGGCCGTCGTGACGGCCCGACCAGCCCGGTCAGCTGGCTTTGGGCTGTTGCGCGTTAGTGACGGGAACACCCCATGAAGGCAGGAGTCTATCGTTCGATGTTCGCACCAGCGAGTCATAGACGGCAAGGCTCTGCAGGCGCTGCGTTTCACTGCTGCACTGCTGGACGAAGCCACCCGCATACCATGTGCAACCGAGCCGTTCGCCCGGCAAGGCACCAGTCGCCCAATCCTTGACGATACCGTCGGGACCAACACGAAAATAGGCAAGCCGGTAGCGCGTGCCAACGCTTTCGCGCTGCATCAGGACCCCGGCATCCACATTCGTTCGCGTGGATTCCACGTTGTCGATATGTCGATAGACCGTATCGCCGTCCGCCAGGCGATACGCGCCGATCATCGGCCCGTAGATGGTCGCGCCTGCCAGGCCTTCGACAGACATCTGGCTTTGCGATGCAATCTGCGTGTAGGGCTTGCCTGTCGCATACCGCATGTAGTTGCGGTCGCCGAGCGACTGCAGCGCCTCCGGCGCTGTGGTACAGCCCGCGCAAGCAGACAAAATAACGAAGGCCAGCACAAATCTACCCGCAAACATGGATGGCCCCCGACGATGAGGGCCGCAAGCTAGCCCGCCGCCGCTTAAACGTAAATCCGTTTATTCCGCTGCCAGGGTCTGCGCCGGCAAGCCGAGCCATGCACGGCAGTCGGCCAACGCCCGTGCCGTCGTCGCCTTCTTCTTGGCAACCGATTTGTCCTTGCCGCGGAAGCGGCCCTCGAAACCGTCAGGACGCAATTTCGTGCCAGCCTCCAGCGGCGGGAACAGGCCGAAATTGACGTTCATCGGCTGGAAGGAGCGTTTTCCGGGTTCGTCCTCCGAGACAATGTGGCCGCCGGTGATGTGGTTGAGCAGCGCGCCGAAGGCCGTGGTCAGTGGCGGCAGCGACGGCGCGTGGCCGAGCCGCTCGGCGGCGGCGAAGCGGCCGGCGAGCAGGCCGATGGCAGCACTTTCGACATAGCCTTCGCAGCCGGTGATCTGGCCGGCGAAACGCAGACCGGGGCGCGACTTCAGCTGCAGCGAGGCATCAAGCAAGGTCGGCGAGTTGATGTAGGTGTTGCGGTGCAGGCCGCCGAGGCGGGCGAAGTCGGCGTTTTCCAGGCCCGGAATCGTGCGGAAAACCCGCACCTGCTCGGCATGCTTCAGCTTGGTCTGGAAGCCGACCATGTTGTAGAGCGTGCCCAGCGCATTGTCCTGCCGCAGCTGGACGACCGCATAGGCCTTGACGGTCGGATTGTGGGCATTGGTCAGCCCCATCGGCTTCATCGGACCATAGCGCAGCGTCTCGACGCCGCGTTCGGCCATGATCTCGATCGGCAGGCAGCCGTCGAAATAGGGCGTGCCTTCCCACTGCTTGAATTCGGTCTTCTGGCCGTCGATCAGCGCCTGCACGAAGGCAACGTACTGCTCCTTGTCCATCGGACAGTTGATGTAGTCCTTGCCGGTGCCACCGGGCCCGACCTTGTCGTAGCGCGACTGGAACCAGCAGGTGTCCATGTCGATCGTGTCGAAATGGATGATCGGTGCAATGGCGTCGAAGAAGGCCAGCGCATCGGCGCCGGTCGCTTCGGCGATCGACTGGGCAAGGGATGGCGCGGTCAGCGGACCCGTGGCGATGATTGCCTGGTCCCAGTCCGCCGGCGGCAGGCCGGGAACTTCCTCGCGCCGGATGGTGATCAGCGGGTGCGCTTCGAGCTTTTTCGTGACGGCGTCGGAGAAACCGTCGCGGTCGACGGCCAACGCGCCGCCGGCCGGCACCTGGTTGGCGTCGCCGGCGCTCATGATCAGCGAGCCGGCCAGCCGCATTTCGGCGTGCAGCAGGCCGACCGCGTTGTTCTCGGCGTCGTCGGAGCGGAAGGAGTTGGAACAGACCAGCTCGGCCAGGCCATCGGTCTTGTGCGCGTCCGTGCCGCGAACCGGGCGCATTTCATGCAGCACCACGGGAACGCCGGCTTGCGCGGCCTGCCATGCGGCTTCGGAACCGGCGAGACCGCCGCCGATGATATGGATGGGATTTTTGCTCATGAGCGCCGGAATAATCGCTTGGGGCGGCGATTGCAATTGCCGTGCTTGGTGCGGGCAAACCGCAGATGGCGAAACCAGGCGCTGAATACAACAACACCCGCCGGGGGAGGAGGTCCGGCGGGTGTCGTTTTGGGGGTCGATCCTCGGGAGGAGGTGAAGATCGACCGTATTCGTCATCGCCGGGGAGGAGGTCGGCTTTGACGAAATCTCTTTCGCGTTTTGAAAAGGGGCGAAACCCTTTGGAGCAAAATTCGTTTTGCTCCGGGGAAACAACGCCCGCCGCGGGAGGAGGTGCGGCGGGCGCCGTTTGGTTGGCCAACCCTCGGGAGGAGGTGAAGGTCGGGCCTATTCGTCATCGCCGGGGAGGAGGTCGGCTTTGACGAAATCTCTTTCGCGTTTTGAAAAGGGGCGAAACCCTTTGGAGCAAAATTCGTTCTGCTCCGGGGAACAGCGCCCGCCGCGGGAGGAGGTGCGGCGGGCGCCGTTTTGGTGGTCAACCCTCGGGAGGAGGATAAGGGCTGACCGTTCGCTGGAGGTCGGGGAGGAGGTCGACCCCAGCGAAATTCCGTTAGATCGCCCGGCGGGCGATGATCTTGATTTCGTCGCGGACGATACCGAGATCATGCAGCTGGCGGTTCGAAAGGCGACCCAGCTCGGTAACCGTCTCGCGATAAACGCGCCAGTTACGATAGTTGCGGATCAGGTTCATTGTCGTTCTCTTTTCAGAAACTTGTTCGGACCATTCGCGGTCCGAAGAATTAGACCGCCTTGCGAGCGACGTAAGGAATGTCGCTGCGGCTGATGCCGAGGTCGGTCAGTTCACGGTTGCTCAGGCGGCTCAGCTCGGACACGGTGTCCCTGTAGCGGCGCCAGTTGCGGTAGTTGCGGATCAGGTTCATGGTAGTTCTCGTTTCGTCTTTCTTGCGGATCATTCCGTTTGTGTACGAACCATAAATAGGCGGGCTCATATCGATTTAAAAGCGCTATGGCTGCATGGCAGCAATGCAAATTGTGCAATGCAACATTAACGCGCCTTCACGGACCTGACACAAAGAAGCCAGAATCGGAAAGTGCCGTGACGTCAACGGTTTGGCTGGTTCGGCTGAAAAAACGACCTAGCGGGGGAGGCAGGACATGGCGGGCTACTCGACACGGGTCAGGTCCGATATCGCGCGGTGGCTTCAGGCAGGCCTGATCGATGCCGCGACAGCCGATGCCCTAACGCGTGATGTCGAGGCCAATGCGCGCAAATCACTGAGCTTCGGTTCGATCCTGGCGATGATGGCGGCCCTGCTGTTTGGCGCGGCCATCCTGATCTTCGTCGCCGCCAACTGGGAAGCGATCCCGCGGCTGGCGCGGGTGGCTGCTCTGTTTGCCATCATCCTTGGCGGCTATGTCGGCGGCGCGGTGCTGAAGACGCGCGACCATGCGGCGATCGGCGAAGCGCTGTGGATCGTGGCTGCCGCTGCTTTCGGCGGTTCGATCGCGCTGATCGGCCAGATGTACCATTTGTCCGGCGACGAGGCGTCCGCGCTGGTCACCTGGGGCGCCGGCACGGCGTTGGCGGCGGTCGCGCTGCGGTCGAACCCGCTGAACGTCGCAGCGGTCGGTATCGCCGACGCCTGGCTGTTCCTGAAAGGGTTCGATTATTACAGCCGCAGCGCGTTTCCGCATGCCTTCGTCGTCATGGCGATCGTGCTGTTCGCCGTCTCGTTCTGGACCCGCAGCCAGGCCGCGCGGCACCTGATCATTCTCTCACTGCTCTTCTATCTCGTGCTGCTGGCCGGAAATCACGGGACGCTGCCGGTGGCGATCCCCCTGGTAGTTGTCTCTGTCGTGCTCTTCGCGGCTTCTGTCTTCGCACCGGAACCGGTCGACAGGATCGTGCAGCTTGGCGGCCGCTTGCCCCTGCACGCGCTGCTCGGCTTCCTCACTGGCCTGGCCATCATCCAGTTCGAACTGGCCGACGAAAGCACCTACAACAGCGGTTTCACCATCGCCTCGGTCGCAGCACTCGCCGGCATCGTCGCCGCAATCGTGCTGGCTGGGCGTGAAAGCCGCGGGTTGCGCTGGCTTGCCTATCTCGGCTTCGCCTTCGAACTCGCCATGATCTATGTCGTGACCTTGCAGTCGATGCTCGACACGGCCGGCTTCTTCCTTGCCGCCGCGGTGCTGCTCGGCATCCTTGCCATCATCATCATCCGCGTCGAAAAACGTATGAAGGGTCCGGCAACGGGAGGAGCCACGGCATGATGACCGGAAAAAGGCTTGTTATCTCGGCGCTGGTGTTGGCGCTGGTCCAGATAGGGTTCCTGAGCTGGATCATCGCCGGCCGGGCGGCGATCCTGCGCAGCGGCAAGGAAGTGCTGTTGAAGATCGAACCCGTCGATCCGCGCGACCTGCTGCGCGGCGACTACATCATCCTCCGCTACGATATTTCCCGCATACCGGTGAAGATGATCGCCAACATTCCCGCCGGCAAATTCTCCAGTGACGACACCTCGATTGTCGTCCGGCTGAAGAAGGGCGCCGATGGCTATTGGACGCCGACCACCGCCTGGTTCGGCAAGGCGCCGACGCCGGCCGCCGCGGATGAGGCCGATATTGCCGGCCATGTCGCGGCGGGCTGGGATCTGCGCAGCGAGGGGATGACGATCGCGCCGGACTACGGCATCGAACGCTTTTACCTGCCGGAGGGCAAGGGGATGGCGATCCAGGACGACATGCGGGTGCGTCCGTTCGGGATAAGGCTTGCGCTCGCCAGCGACGGCACCGCGCAGATCAAGGCGCTGGTCGATGGCGACAAGACGCTGTTCGAGGAGCCGCTGTATTAGGCTGCATACTCATGATCGACGCGCCGGCGCTGGCGTGTCGCCCTGGAAGATTTCGCACGGGGCCATGCCGCAGATCGCCACGCGCACCGCCGCTCTCGCTGTGTGCCAGAGACGCGGTGATCACCAAAGTCGATTTCAGTCGAACGAAGCAGGAGATTGTTCAGTGCCGCTCGAACTCATCAACCCCGATGATCTGCCAGTTCCAGAGATGTACACCCAGGTTGTCGTCGCGACGGGAACCAAGCTGTTGTTCGTCTCAGGTCAGCAGCCCGAGGACATACATGGCAAGCTGGTTGGACATGGTGATTTTGCGGCGCAAGCGCGCCTGGCATTCGGCAATCTCGGTCGAGCGCTCAATGCGGCAGGCGCACGGCCTGAGCACGTTTGCAAGATCACGATCTACATTGTCGATTACAGGCGCGACGAACACGTTCCGATCATCGAAGAAGCGCAAATCTCGCTTTTTGGAGATCACAAACCAGCCAATGTGGTGGTCGGCGTAGCGATAATGTCCCCAGGCTACCTCATAGAGGTCGACGCGATAGCGGTCATCGACGAGGCCATCAGAAGCTAGCGTCGGAGGACGCCCTTTACATCTAACGATTTCGGGTGGCCTGCCACCCGAAGCTCGCAGAGCGAAGGGTGGTGCGGGTAGAGGGACTCGAACCCCCACGATCTCTCGCCAGAACCTAAATCTGGTGCGTCTACCAGTTCCGCCATACCCGCGTTGCCCGGCAATCCCATGTAGCCATCATTCTGTCAATGTCAGGTTCAAGATGTTGGGTCAGGTCCAAAATGCCGGTGAGGGCCAAAGTGTCGGGTCAGGGCCGAAACGTTGGTTATTCGCCTAAGCGCGAAGACTGTTGAAAATTAGCCTCGCCTGTGACAAAAGGCGTGTCAAATGTGACGGGACGCGACGATCCGCTTCTACAAAATGTGATAAGAAGTAGGAAAAACAAGAACTTATTCACATTTTGGAACGCAGTTTGGGAGAGTTTGAGCCGTAATTTCGGTCAAATCGCCAGGTTCCGTACCAAAAGCCATTCCCGGCAAGATTATACCGGCAGGCTGTAAACGGCAGAGGCCGTGGCAGTCTCATTGGTGAAAACAAAGGTTTTACGATGCAGGTCACCGAAACGCTCAACTCCGGTCTCAAGCGCGAGATCAAGATCACCGTGCCGGCCGGTGACATGGAAGCCAAGCTGATGGCGCGGCTGTCGGACGCCCGCAACAAGGTTCGCATCAACGGCTTCCGGCCGGGCAAGGTGCCGGTGCAGCACCTGCGCAAGGTCTATGGCAAGTCGTTCATGGCCGAAGTGGTCAACGAGATCCTCAACGATTCGACCCGTTCGATCATCACCGGCCGCGGCGAAAAGGCCGCCATGCAGCCCGAAGTCATCATGACCGAGGACGAGAAGGAAGCCGAGAAGATCCTGGCCGGCGGCACCGATTTCGAATTCCGCCTCAACTACGAGATCATTCCGGCGATCGAGATCAAGGATTTCTCCGACATCAAGGTGACGCGCCAGGTGTTCGACGTGCCGGACGCCGAGATCGACGACCAGGTCAAGCGTGTCGCCGAATCGGCGCGCAGCTATGAGCCGAAGACCGGCAAGGCCGCCGAAGGCGACCGCGTCAGCATCGACTATGTCGGCAAGATCGACGGCGAGGCCTTTGCCGGCGGCGCTGGCACCGATCAGCCGCTGGTGCTGGGCTCCAAGGAGTTCATTCCGGGCTTCGAGGACCAGCTTATCGGCTCCAAGGCCGGCGACGAGAAGCAGGTCACCGTGACCTTCCCGGAAAACTACCAGGCGGCGCATCTGGCCGGCAAGGAAGCCACCTTCGACGTCACCGTCAAGGAAGTGTCGAAGCCCGGCGACCTGGAAATCAACGACGAGACCGCCAAGAACCTTGGCCTGGAATCGCTGGAGCGCCTGCGTGAGATCGTGCGCGGCCAGATCGAGAACCAGTTCGGCTCGATGACGCGCCAGAAGGTCAAGCGCCAGCTGCTCGACCAGCTGGATGCGGCCTATTCGTTCGAGGCGCCGTCGAAGCTCATCGACGCCGAGTTCAACAACATCTGGGCGCAGGTCAACCGTGACCTGGAAGCCGCCGGCCGTACCTTCGCCGACGAAGAGACGACCGAAGAAGAAGCCCGCGCCGAATATCTGCGTCTTGCCGAGCGCCGCGTGCGCCTCGGCCTGGTGCTGGCCGAGATCGGCGAGAAGGCCGGTGTCACGGTATCGGACGAGGAATTGCAGCGCGGCCTGTTCGAGCAGGTTCGCCGCTTCCCGGCCAACCAGCAGCAGGAAGCATTCGAGTTCTACCGCAACAATCCCGAGGCGCTGAACGCGCTGCGAGCGCCGATGTTCGAGGAGAAGGTGGTCGATCACCTGCTCGGCCAGATCTCGGTCACCGACGTCAAGGTCAGCAAGGAAGAGCTGATGGCCGACGACGAGGAAGCGGAAACCACGACCAAGGCGAAGCCCGCCAAGAAGGCCGCGGCCAAGAAGGCTGAGGCCAAGGCGAGCGAGGCCGGCGACGAGGCAGAAGAGCCGAAGAAGAAGGCGGCGCCGAAGAAAAAGGCTGCCAAGGACGCTGAATAAGTTTCTCGTACTTGATGGAATCGACGAAGGCCGCCCTCGGGGCGGCCTTTTCGTTGCGAAACTGCAACAGCCGATTCGCTTCGCGGTAGGTGGCACTTGGCTAAACCAAGCGCTAATCACTATCTGCGCTGTTGCTGCAAACCGTGTGGTTCCTGGAGGGGGCGTTGAGCCTATTCTTCGAAACGGGGCGTACCGTCGCCTTGGCGCTTGTTCTGGCCTTCGCCTGTGATCTCACGCAAGCCGACGCGCTTGCGGGCGACTGGCGCTTCGGCACGGACGACGATGGCCTTGTCACCGCTTCGCTTCACGGCACCAACAAGCTGATCACGGGCGGCGGTGCCTTGAGTTATAGCCCGGTGCTGACCATCGCCTGCCGGGCAGACGGCGAACCGCGCTGGACCGAATGGCTGCAATTGAATGACAAGGTTTCGGCCAGCCGCAAGATCACCATGTCGGTCTCCGTCGACGGCGGCGGCAAGTTCGACGAGAGTTGGTCGGTCGGGTCTCGCGGCCGAATGCTGGTGCGCGACGGCGCCGACGGCATCAAGCGCCTTGTTCCCGCAAGCCGGCTGTCGCTTTCCTGGCGGTTCGGATTGTTGTCAGGCCGTGGCCAGGCGGATTTCGACCTTGCCGGGCTCGAAGAGGCGGTCGAGCAGATCGCCGGAACCTGCCGGACCGCTCCTCCATGAGCGCGTCTGGTTACTAAACCTCCGCAATGTTTGGCTTTTTCTACCCGCCGCCTGGATTCCATGGTATGTAAGTACTGCAATTCCACCGGGGAGAGATATTCGATCGTCCGAGGCATAAATGGCGATCAGGGAGGGAATGCCATGCGCGCTATAGCGTTTTTCGCTGCGGTCTCCGTTACGATCTTCATCGCGCATCCGTCGCGGGCACAGGATGCCGCGGCTGGTGAGAAGGTCTTCACCAAATGCCAAGTCTGCCACATTGCAAACGAGGACAAGAACAAGATCGGTCCATCGCTGCACGGCGTCATCGGCCGCACGGCCGGTACGCATCCGGATTTTAAATATTCCGATGCCATGATTGCGGCAGGCAAATCCGGCGTCAAATGGGACGAGCCAACGCTGACGACCTACCTTCACGATCCCAGGGCCATGGTCAAAGGCACCAAGATGACGTTTCCCGGCCTCAAGAACGATGCAGACGTGGCCAACGTCATTGCCTATCTGAAAACGTTCTCCAAGTGACCTGGCTCCTCCGCCATTCGTCTAACACCTTGTTTTACCGTGATCTTATTGGAATCAAAGGGACAGCGTAAGCAAAAACAGGGTTCGGTTTTCGCCCGCGTGGGCGTTCAGTTCGGGACCATGGCCTAGCTTGCCTGCTTCCATCGGTGGTCGCCTGCAATGTCGACTAAGGAAAGCCACCTCGGGGACAACACCGGCGTCCGTCTCTCGGAAGCGATGGCCGCCGATTTCTTCGCGCTGCTGAAGCCGCGCGTCATGGCGCTCGCCATCTTCACCGCTTTCGTCGGCCTGATGGTGGCTCCCGTTGCGATGAATCCGATCATCGCCGTGATCGCCATCGGTGCGATTGCGATCGGGGCAGGGGCGGCCGGGGCTCTCAACATGTGGTATGACGCTGACATCGACGCGCTGATGTCGCGGACGTCAAAGCGGCCGGTTCCGTCCGGCCGTGTCATGCCAGGCGAGGCGCTCGGCTTCGGCCTCGTGCTTGCCGGTCTTTCGGTCATGACGCTCGGCTTGTTGGTTGGATGGCTCGCCGCATCGCTGCTGGCCTTCACCATCTTCTTCTACGTCGTCATCTACACGATGTGGCTGAAACGCTCGACGCCGCAGAACATAGTCATTGGCGGTGCCGCCGGCGCTCTTCCTCCTGTCATTGGCTGGGCGGCCGCAACTGGCGCTGTCGGCGTTGAAAGCCTCATCCTGTTTCTGATCATCTTTCTGTGGACGCCACCACATTTCTGGGCGCTGGCGCTGTTTAAGGTCGGCGACTACGCCGCCGCCGGGATTCCAATGATGCCGAATGTGGCCGGCCCGGCTTCGACGAAGAAGCAGATCCTCGCCTATGCGCTGCTTCTGGCGCCGGCCGGCGTGCTGCCTTGGGCCTTCGGATTCGCCAGCGGTTACTACGGAATTGTCTCGGCCGTATTGGGCGCCGGTTTTATCTGGCACGCCTGGAAGGTCCTGGCCGCTGCCGAAAAGGAACTGAAGCCCGCCAAGGCGCTGTTTGCCTACTCGATCATCTATCTTTTCGCGATCTTCGCCGCGCTGCTTGCCGACACCGTCATTATGCGCGCGCTGGTTTCAGCCGGCGCTTGAACGGTTGGCAAGTGCCATGCTGAAGACCGCACGCTGATCCGTCACGATGGCAGCGCGCAAAATCCAAGCAGCAGCAGAATGACTATGCCGAGGCCAAGTATGAGAACCGTCCTTGCGTCCATGACCTTCACCTTCGATCTGGCGCATGGCTGCGAAAACCGGGACCGATTTTCGCTTGGCTGACCTCCGGCCGGGAGATCATGCGCCAATCAAAGTGCCTGCAGCGTCCCGGGCGCGCCAAAAGGGGCGCGCGGCACTGTATGAGAATATCGAAGAAAGACTTCCGGGGCCAGCGTCCCGCCCGCCGCCACCAACTCCCTACCAACAAGGCGACAAGTCCGGCACAAGAGAGTATGCTGGGGACAGTGCAGGTCGCGTTTGCGTGGCCAGCCATGCACATCGGTGGCACCGTGAACCCCCGACCTTGCCGGACCTGATCTGGAGGAACGGTTATGGCGAGCTTTCACGTGATTGCAGGTGCCAGCGAGACGCTGGAGCATACGAGAATTCGAAAGATCGGTGTTTCCGACCTTTTCGACGCACTCAGGCGCGGCGTCGATGATTTCATGGTCAAGCCCTCGCATATTGTCTTTCTCTGCCTGATCTACCCGCTCGTCGGCGTCGTGCTCGCCGCCTGGACATCGGGCGCCAATGCGCTGCCCTTGCTGTTTCCGCTGGTGTCCGGCTTTGCGTTGATCGGCCCGTTCGCGGCGATCGGCCTCTATGAGATCAGCCGCAGGCGGGAGGCCGGGCTCGATACGTCCTGGCGGCATGCTTTCGAGGTCAGGAATTCCCCGGCTTTGCCGGCGATCGCGGCTGTCGGGATCATGCTGTTTTCAATCTTCATCGCGTGGCTCCTGACTGCGCAGATGTTCTACCAATATCTGTTTGGCCCAGCCCCGCCGGAATCGATATCCGGTTTCATCAATCAGATATTCGCCACCGGGCGCGGCTGGACGCTGATCATTATCGGGCACGCCATCGGCTTCGTCTTCGCCGTCGTGGTGTTGTGCACGACGGTGGTTGCTTTCCCGCTGCTGCTCGACCGCGATGTGGGCGCCTACGAGGCCATCCACACCTCGGTGCGGGCGGTTATGGCGAACCCGATCACCATGGCTGTCTGGGGATTGATCGTCGCTGTCGCGCTGATCATCGGCTCCGTGCCGGTGTTCGCGGGACTGGCGGTCGTGCTGCCGATCCTCGGTCACGCCACCTGGCATGTCTACCGCAAGGTCGTAGAGCCGCCGGCCTCCGCCAGACCGGCAAACTGAGCCGTTCCAGCTTTTGTCGCGTCGGCGAGGGCGCGCCGGCGCGACAGGATCAGGTTCAGTAGGCAGCGTGGCTGAAGCGGGCCTGGCGTGCATCCCTGGTCAGGTTGCGGAAGTCCTTGCCGCTTACATGCACCAGCGTCCGGTGGTCGCCGCCCTCGAAATAGATGTCGGCGGCGTTGCCGAGGCTTTCATCGAGGATCACCGGCACATCGTAGGCCGCGCCGATCGGTGGGACGGCGCCGATGTCGCAATCGCCGAAGAGGGAAACCACCTCATCTTCGGAGGCGAGGCCGAGGCGTCTGTCCATGAGGTCCTGCAACCTGCCGAGCTCGATCCTGTGCGTGCTTGGAACCACGGCCAGCGCATAGCCGAGTTCGTGGTGAACGACCACTGACTTAGCCATGATGCTGCCGGGCACATGTGCGGCTATTGCCGACTGCCTGCTGGTGGATGTGCGATGGTGCGGGACGGTGTCGTAGGAAATTCCCTTGCCGTCGATAAATTCCCTAAGTCTGTTTGCGATGGTCATTTTTGGCGTCCCTCTTGCTTGAGTTTGCGACGCATGCGGAAACGAGGGCAATTCGTTCCTCCTGTCGTTTCCGGTACCAGGAGAAATGCACCAGCGGCCGCTTGTTTCAAGGCCGCCGACTGGCAGCGGCGCGGGCTTTCCGGCTGCGGTTGTCGCCGGCCGACCCGGAGTGCGGGTCAGGGGCCAGCGCCGAAAAACGTCATCCGGGTCAAAAGCGTGTAATCGGCCTCGAAGAGCATCATCGCCACGAACACAAGCACCAGGATCGGCGGCAGGATGATCGCATAGGCGAGCGCCAGCCGTTCCCAGGCCATATGCATGAAGACAGCGACAATCAGCCCAGCCTTGAGGATCATGAAGATCAGGATCAGCGACCATCTGAGATAGCCGTGCAGGCCGAAATAATCGACCAGATAGGAGCAGGTGCTGAGGATGAACAGCCACGCCCAGACCACCAGGTAGAGCTTGATCGGGTGTTCCTGGTGAACTTCGGCATGGGCGGCCGCCACCGGCGCATCATGTGCGTGAAGTGCGTGTTGCCCGAGGCCGTTTGCGGTTGCTTCAGCCATATCTGCCTCTCACCAAAGATAGAAGAAAGCGAAGATGAACACCCAGACCAGATCGACGAAATGCCAGTAGAGCCCCATGATCTCGACGTTCTCGTAACGGCCCTTGCGGCTGGTGAAGAAGCCGGCCCGCCCGGTGTCATAATCTCCGCGCCAGACTTTGCGCGCCACGATGATCAGGAAGATCACCCCGATCGTCACATGCGTGCCGTGGAAGCCGGTGATCATGAAGAAGCATGAACCGAACTGCGCCGCGCCCCAGGGGTTGCCCCAGGGCCGTACCCCTTCGGTGATCAGCTTGGTCCATTCGAAGGCTTGCATGCCGACGAAGGTCGCGCCCAACGCAGCCGTCAGAAGCATCAGGATCGCGGTTTTGCGGCGGTCGCGGCGATAGCCGAAATTCACCGCCATCGCCATGGTTCCGCTGCTCGAGATCAGCACGAAGGTCATGATGGCGATCAGGATCAGGGGGATTTCCTGGCCGCCGATGCGCAGCGCGAAGACCTCGCTCGGGTTTGGCCACGGCACGCGCGTGGAGATGCGCGCGGTCATATAGGAGAGTAGGAAGCAGCCGAAGATGAAGGTGTCGCTGAGCAGGAAAATCCACATCATGGCCTTGCCCCAGGACACGTTCTTGAACGCGCGCTGGTCGGAGGCCCAGTCGGCGGCAATGCCATGCCAGCCAGCTGGTCTTGGCCTCATTTGGCCGGTGTGCGTCACTGTCTCAGCCATCCCTATCTCCTAGGTCAGCAGTTGCCGGCAAATATCGATGAACGTCGCAGCCCAGCCGGCCAAAAGGGCGAAGATGGCCAGCCAGACGAAGAGCAGGAAATGCCAGTACATGGCGCAGAGTTCGACGCTTAGGCGCAGCCGCTGCGGCCGCACTCCGTTCCAGGCGCCGGCGGTCGTCCTGCCAAGACCGATCAGACCGCCCAGTATGTGCAGGCCATGCATGCCGGTGATCAGGTAGAAAAAGCTGTTGGCGGGATTGGCGCTGAGCAGGTAGCCGTCTTCGGTCAGTTGCTGCCACGCCACAAGTTGTCCGACCAGGAAGGCGATCGCGGTCAAACCGGCCGTGGCAAGGCCGAGCCGGACGTTGTCGATCTGGCCTTTGCGCGCGGCAAATACGGCGCATTGCAACGCGACGCTGCTCAGCACCAGCACGCCGGTGTTCAGCCAGAGCAGGCGCGGCAACGGCAGCGGCTGCCAGTCCGACACCGCCATCCGCATGAAATAAGCGCTGGTGAAGAGCGCGAACAGGCAGCCGACGACGGCGAGGAAAACGCCGAGGCCGATCTTGGCGGTGGGCAGCGCCGACCGGTCGAAGCCGACAATGTCGCTGGCCAGACCTTGTTCGAGCCATGGCTTCGCTGTCAGCCGCTGGTGCGAAAGCCACCAGCCGGCAAAGCCGGCGATCACGAGCAAGAAGACCAGGATGACACTCATGCCGGCTCCCTGGAGGGGGCGAAGGCGCCCGGCACGTTCTGCGGGATGAAGTCCTCCTTGGCACCCGGCACGCTGTAGTCGTAGGCCCAGCGGTAGACGATCGGCAGGTCCTTGCCGAAATTGCCATGCGCCGGTGGTGTTTGCGGCGTCTGCCATTCCAGCGTCGTGGCCCGCCACGGGTTGCCGCCGGCCTCGCGGCCATGGCGGATGCTCCAGATCAGGTTGAACAGGAAGACCATCTGGGCGAAGCCGACGATGAAGGCCATGATGCTGATGAACGAGTTCAGGTGATGGGCCGACTCCGTCATTATGGTCATGTCGGTCAGTTCGGCATAACGCCGCGGCACGCCCATCAGGCCGAGATAATGCATGGGGAAGAAAATCAGGTAGGCGCCGAGGAACGTGACCCAGAAATGGAACCGGCCGAGCGTCTCGTCGAGCATGCGGCCGGTGACCTTCGGGTACCAATGGTATATCGCGCCGAACACCACGATAATCGGGGCGACACCCATGACCATATGGAAATGGGCGACGACGAACATTGTGTCGGACAGCGGAACATCGACGACGACGTTGCCGAGAAACAACCCGGTCAGCCCGCCATTGACGAAGGTGACGATGAAGGCCAGCGCGAACAGCATCGGGATGGTAAGATGGATGTCGCCGCGCCATAGGGTCAGCACCCAATTGTATACCTTGATGGCGGTCGGAACGGCGATGATCAATGTCGTGGTGGCGAAGAAGAAGCCGAAATAAGGGTTCATGCCGCTGACATACATGTGGTGCGCCCAGACCACGAAGCTCAGCGCGCCAATGCCGACGATGGCCCAGACCATCATCCGGTAGCCGAAGATGTTCTTGCGCGCATGGGTGCTGATCAGGTCGGATACGATGCCGAAGGCTGGCAGCGCCACGATGTAGACTTCGGGATGGCCGAAGAACCAGAACAGATGCTGGAACAGGATCGGGCTGCCGCCATTGTGCGGCAGTTGCTCGCCCATCTCGGAGATCGCCGGCATGAAGAACGAGGTGCCGAGCGTGCGGTCAAGCAGCATCATCACGCAGGCGACGAACAGTGCGGGAAAGGCGAGCAGCGCCATGACGGTCGCGGTGAAGATGCCCCAGACCGTCAGTGGCAGGCGCATCATCGTCATGCCGCGCGTGCGGCCCTGCAGCACCGTCACGACATAGTTCAGGCCGCCCATGGTGAAGCCGATGATGAACAAGATCAGCGAGGAGAGCATCAGGATGATGCCCCAGTCCTGGCCGCCCGGCGTACCGGTCATGATGGCTTGCGGCGGGTAGAGCGTCCAGCCGGCACCTGTCGGTCCGCCCGGCGCGAAGAAGCTCGACACCAGAACCAGGACGGCGAGCAGGTAGATCCAGTAGCTCAGCATGTTGACATAGGGAAAGACCATGTCGCGCGCGCCGACCATCAGTGGGATGAGATAGTTGCCGAAGCCGCCGAGGAAGAGCGCGGTAAGCAGGTAGATCACCATGATCATGCCGTGCATGGTGATGAACTGGTAGTAGGCCTCCGGGGTGATGAAGTCGAACGTGCCGGGAAAGCCGAGCTGCAGCCGCATCAGCCAGGACAGCACCAGCGCCACAAGGCCGATCGACGTTGCCGTCGCCGAATACTGGATGGCGATGACCTTGGCGTCCTGCGAGAAGACGTATTTCGTCCACCAACTGTGCGGATGGTAAAGCTCCATCTCGCCGACTTCGGCGGGCGGAACGGCATCTGCGGGTGTTACGTCGACCATAGGAACACCTCCGTGTTCTTTTCAGCGAGACCCGACCGTTTCGAGCTGTGCTGCAACCTTCAAACCCGACGGCATCGTCCTGCCCGGCGTCTGGTCTGCCGAGCCTGTTTTCTGGGGCGCCGACAGTTGCGCGAAAGTCTGCTGCTGGCCGAGCCAGGCCAGGTAGTCCTGTTCGGTGTCGACCATGACCACGCCGTGCATCAGGGGATGGCCCTGGCCACATAGTTCGGCGCACAGGACCTGGAAGCTTCCGGTCCTGGTCGGGGTGAACCAGAAATAGGTGACCGAACCCGGGATCATGTCCATCTTGGCGCGGAATTCCGGTATGTAGAAATCGTGCAGCACGTCGATCGAGCGCAGCAGCACCTTGACCGGCTTGCCGACCGGCAGATGCAGGTCCGCCGCTTCGACCACGACATCGTCCTGGCCGTTGGGATCGCCGGGGATGACGCCGAGCGGGTTGTCAGCTGATACGTCGCGGGTGTCCGACGTGCCGAGCTTGCCGTCCTTGCCAGGCAAGCGGAAGCTCCACTGCCATTGCTGGCCGATGACCTCGATCTCGGTGGCGTCGCTCGGAACGTTGACGAAGCGGCTCCAGACGAAGAGGCCAGGAACCAGCAAGGAGGTTACGCCGACCGCGGTGACGATCGTCAGCCACGATTCCAGCCGCTTGTTCTCCGGTTCGTAGGCGGCGCGGTTGCCTTCCTTGTGCCGGAAGCGGAACACACAATAGGCCATGAAGAGAACGACGGCGGCGAAGACGACGCCGGTGATCCAGAACGTGATGATGATGGTGTGGTCGATATAGTCCCAGTTCGAGGCAATCGGCGTCCACCACCATGGGCTCAGGAAGTGGAACAGCACCGAGCCCACGACGATCAAAACGAGTACAAGCGCAATGGCCATGTCCCGTTCCTCCGGATATTTCGCGGCGCGCGAAGCAGGCCTGCGAAATACCAAGCCGCATCATGCTCGATTTTCGGTTGAAATTCCAGAGCCCACTATTTGATGTGCAAAACGTTGCTTTTCGCCGGCCGGAGCCCTGACGTCGATTTTGGCACGACGGTACTTCGAGGTCGACGGGTCTCGAACAGGGTGGCGTCCAATAGGACAATTGGAAGAGACGCCCTAGTTGGAACGCGGCGCCTGAAATCGTTTTCCCGAAAAGACCTCGAGCGCTTGCGGCTTTTCACCGCTGACGATCCACTCGGTAAGGTATTTGGCGAAGCCAAGGGCGATGGCGAAGCCATGGCCGGTCCAGGCGAACCCATAGATGGTGTTGTGCAAGGCAGCAGGCGTGTCGACGATCGGGATACCGTCAATCACACAACTCTCGACGCGGGAAGCATCGACCTTCAGGAAGGCGGACTCATCGATGAAGGGCAAAGTTGCGATGGCATCGGTCAGGCCGAGAGCTACGGAACTGAGCGATCCCTTCCAATGGCCCTCCGGCGTATGGGCAACGCTCTGGCCGCCTGAAAGCATCAACGTGCCATCCTGAAGCTGCTTCACCGACAGCTTGCGGTGAGCGTGACCGAGAAGGTGATTGATCTTCTTGCCGTGCGGGTTGGTGACGAACATCATCTGCGGCATCAAGCTGATGACAGGCATGATTTCCTGCGGCTGGAGAACCGGTTTTAGCAGCGGCAGCACGCCATTGTTGGCAAGGAGAACGAGTTTCTCGCCAACCGGCACAACCTCCCCACTCGCCAGCCTCACACCCGTTGCCCTGCCTTTGTCGTGGAGGATTTCGGTGACGCGCGTGCCTGTGCGCAAGCTCACCCCAGCCTTGCGCGCCTGTTCGGCGAAGGCCCGCGTGGCGAAGGCGTGATCGCACACGCCGTCATTCTGGCAGTAGACCGAACCGATCAGATCCCCCGACAATTCCGGCTCACGTTCCAGCGTTTCGTCCCGGCTGAGGAGTTGGGAAGGAACGCCAAGCGCGTTCTGTGTCATGGCCATGGCTTCCATGGTGCCGCGCACTTCATGCTCGTGAGCGCCATGCGGGATGTTGAAGAGATGAAGGCCGCCGATCCGGCGGTAGCCGACGCCGCCTTCGAACTGTTCCTGATATCTGGCCCAGAGCGGGAAGCTGACAGTCGCCATCGGCAGTTCGCGCAAGTCGCGGCCGTTTGCCCGCACGCCCCGTTCGCCGGAGCCGCCCGATGCGCCGGCCGCGATGTCGTTGGCCTCGAGCAGCGTGACGGTCCTGCCGGCCTGCGCCAGTTCATAGGCGAGGCTCGCACCGTAGATGCCGCCTCCGACGATCACGATTTCAGACGCGGTGGCCTGTGTGGTCATGCTGTCAGTTCCTTCTCGGATATTTTCGTGTGTATCGCATGCGTGGGAAAGTTGGCTTACTTCAAGCCGCCGCCGCCGGACAAAAATTGCCGGAAGCAGTCGGATCGGCCGGCGGTGAACATGTCGTGCGGAGAGCCTTCCGCCTCGACCGCGCCCTTGTGCAGGAACACGACCTTGCTGGAGACGTCCCTGGCGAAGCCCATTTCATGGGTGACGACCAGCATCGTCCTGCCTTCCTCGGCGAGCGCGCGCATGACACGCAGCACCTCGCCGACAAGCTCGGGGTCGAGTGCGGGAGGTAGGCTCGTCGAAAAGCATGACCTTCGGGTGCTGGGCCAGCGCACGGGCGATGGCCGCGCGCTGCTGCTGGCCGCCGGACAGATGGGCGGGATAATGATTGCGCTTCTCGGCAATGCCGACCTTTTCCAGCAACGCTTCAGCCTCCTCCACACAATCGGCGCGCGAACGCTTCTGGACGTGGATCGGGGCCTCGATCAGGTTTTCCAGGATCGTCATATGAGACCAGAGATTAAAGTTCTGAAACACCATGCCGATGCTTGCGCGCATGCGCTGCAACTGATGCCTATCGGCAGGCCGCGTCCTGCCACCCGCCTGTATCAACTGGATGCTCTCTCCGCCGACCTCGATCCGCCCGCTATCGGGCGTTTCAAGCATGTTGATACAGCGCAGCATGGTCGACTTGCCGGAACCGGAGGAGCCGAGGATGGAGACGACATCGCCTTCCATCGCCTCGAGTGAGATGCCTTTCAGCACCTCGAAAGCGCCGAAACTCTTGCGAAGCGCCGTCAGGCGCACGGCTGGTTTGAGCTGGTCAGTCATAAGGTTGCTCCTTGCCCGGATGCCGCCGCCGGAGGCGGTCTCAACTCGGCGCTCAGCGTATATTCGGCCCACTGGACGAGGCGCGTGACGACGAAATTCATGGACAGATAGATCGCGGCCGCCACGATCAGGATTTCGATGGCGCGGAAGGATTCGGAAATGAGCTGCGCCGCCAGGCCGGTCACCTCCATCAGCGTGATGATGGAGGCCAGTGCCGTCGATTTGATCATCAGGATGAATTCGTTGCCGTAGCCCGGCAGAGCGTGGCGCAAGGCAAGCGGGAAGACGATGCGGCGTTGGAGCGTGAAGCTCGACATGCCGCAGGCCCGCGCGGCCTCGATCTGGCCGGATGGAACCGACAGCAACGCACCGCGAACGATCTCGCTGGAATAGGCGGCGGTGTTCAAGGTCAGGGCGATGAGCGCGCACCAATAGGGTTCGCGCAGGAGAGGCCAGAGAAAACTGGTCCGCACGGCATGGAACTGGCCAAAACCATGATAGATCAGGAAAATCTGCACCAGCAGCGGCGTGGAGCGGAAGATGAAGACGTAGAATGACGCGGGCCAAGCCAGGAGCCGCAGACCTGACAACCGCGCCAAAGCGAGCATGACGGCCAGAACGGCGCCCAGCCCGACGGAGGACATTGCGAGCTGCAATGTCAGTGGCACCCCGGTCAGCAGCTTCAGCAATGTCTCGTACAGGAACGGAAGATCCATCAGGCCCGCCTCGCGCCGATTGTCAGCCGCGCCTCGGTCCGCCGCAGAAGCCATGTCGAGAACGACGAAATGGCCAGATACAGGACCGCGGCGGCGAAGAAGAAGGTGAAGGGCTGGCCAGTCGATCCGGCGCCGATCTGCGCCTGCCGCAGGATTTCCACGAGCCCGGTGACCGAGACGAGTGCGGATTCCTTGAGCACCAGCTGCCACACATTGCCGAGACCTGGCAGGGCGTGCCGCAGCACCAGCGGCGCGATGATGCGGCGAAACATCGTCAGGCGGGACATGCCGGCGGCGATCGCCGCCTCGATCTCTCCAGGCGAAACCGCGCGATAGGCGCCGCGCATGATCTCGGCCTGATAGGCGCCGGACACCAGCCCAATCGCCAGCGCACCGGCCATGAAGCCCGGCAGGCTGACGAAACCCGAAATGCCGAACAGGCCGGCCAGCGGTGTCAGGACCGCGCTTGAACCGAAGTAGAAGAGATAGATGACGAGAATGTCGGGTATGCCGCGAAGCACGGTGGTGTAGGCATCGGCGATCAAGCGTGGAAGAACGCCGCCTTTGATCTTTGCCCACGCGCCGAAGCTTCCCACCAGGAGGCCGAAGGCGTAGCCGGTCGATGCCACGGCAAGCGTCATCATCGCGGCTTGAAGCAGTGCCGCTCCCCAGCCGGCTTCGCCAAATCCCAGAACGAAATCGGAGGCTGTCATTGCGGTGGCTCGTCGCGCAGGGCGCAGCAGCGTGGGGCAGGGGTCATTGGCGGTTGGCATCCCTGAGACGAGTGTCATGGGGAATGCGAAGGCGACCCGGCGCGCCGGGTCACTCATCGCGTCAAGAGGCGACGATCGCGAAAAGACGCGAAGCGCTCGCGCTCGTTCGTTTCAATTCTTCACAGAGATATCGACGCCGAACCATTTTTTCCGTCAGCGCCTTGTTGAAACCGTCGGCGTTGACCGCATGGATGGCGGTATTGAACTTGTCCTTCAAAGCGGTGTCGCTCTTGCGCAAGGCCACGCTTGTCCCGCTGGCCAGGAGAAAAGTTGGTCCCACGAGTTCCGCCTCAGCCATGTCAGGCTTTTTCAGCGCCTCGGCGAGAACCGTGATGTTGGCCATTGTGAGATCTATGCGACCCGCCAGAAGATCGAGATTGGCCTCATCCTGCGTCTTGTAGGATCTGACCGTGACCGCGTCCTTCAGATACTCGTCGACAAATTTGCCTGCCGTCGTCGATCCCTGGATGCCGAGGACTTTTCCCTTGAGTGCTGCGTCGAGCTTTTCGACAATGTCCTTTGATCCGGAGGCCTTGTCGCGGAGATCGAATTTGTCATGCCAGGGCAGGGCCTGCGCCAAGCCGCTGCCCTTCAATGCCAGGAAAGCGTTGGGCGCGGTCGAGTATGGATCCGAAAACGCGGCCACTTTCTCCCTTTCGGGCGTTACGCCCATGGAGGCGATGATCGCATCGAATTTTCCGGCGTTCAGCGCCGGTAGCATCCCATCCCAGTTCTGCGCGACGACTTCGCATTGCGCCTGCATGCGCTTGCACAATTCCTTGGCAAGATCGATCTCATAACCGGCAAGCGTGCCGTCCGGGAGCGTATAGTTCCACGGCGCATAGGCGCCTTCGGTTGCGATGCGGATGTGGAGCGCGTCCTGCGCCGACGCCTCACCATTTGAGTAAAGGCCAGCCAGCGATACAGCCGCTGCCAGGATGATATTTCTGATCATGCGAAGCTCCCACTCTTGTTTTTGAAACGCCCGCAGCCTCGCCGCCGACGATAGGAAAAACCGATATCCTCACACGGGGCAGGCGAGGCATCGATCTTTTCCGCTGTTGGCGAGTGCCTATCCAGGACTCACTGGAGCGGGTTAGTCGCTCGACTAGAAAGGAAAGTTCCGACGTATTCCAATATGAAATGTTGTGCGGAATATAGCTTTTTCCTATAGATTTTGCCTCACTCGAGCCGGAGATCGCTGATGAAGTACAAGCAGCTTGAAGCATTTCGAGCCGTCATGGAGGCAGGAACGGTCACCGGCGCGAGCGAGGTTCTGCATATCGCCCAGCCTTCGGTCAGCGCGCATATCTCGAACCTGGAACATGCGTTGAAAATCCCGCTCTTCATTCGTCGGGCGGGACGTCTGGTTCCGACGGCGGAAGCCATGCTTCTCAATGAAGAGGTCGGGCGGATCGTCAAGGGAATGGCGAGGATACGGCGCCTGGCTGGAGACATCGGGCAGTTGGAAGCCGGGCGGCTTATGATCGGTGTCTATCCGGCGCTTGCCAGCATCGTCTTGCCGCGTTTCCTGAAGTCGTTTGCTGGTCTCCACCCGAAGGCGCGCATGGGCATCTTTCCGGCGGCTTCGCTGCGGATCACGGAATTGACGGCAAACAAGGAGATCGACCTCGGTCTCATTCAGATGCCGGTGGTCGATCCCGCCATCGCCTGCGATCTGATTTTCCAGACGGAATGCGTGTGTGTGGCGCCGCTCGACCATGCATTCGCCAATGACAGCGTGATTTTCGCGCCCCAGCTGGAAAGGCAGGAATTCATTGCGCTCGGCCGCGAGGACCGCACGCGACAGGACATAGAGCGTATCCTGGATCATGCCGGCGTTGCCGTCGACCATCGTTTCGAAACACCTTTCGCCGATACCGCATGCGCGCTGGTCGCGCAGGGCCTCGGCGTGTCGATCGTCGACCCGTTCTCGGCGACTCGATGGGCCGGCAAGTTGACGATACGTCCCTTCAGTCCCGGTCTTCTCTGCGACATCTACATGGTCAGAAACAGGGCTCAGGTCTCGTCCATGCTGCAACAGGCGTTCGAGCGGGAATTCCGAACCGCACTCGAGGAGAATGTTAGCGGAGGCGCACGCTTATTCTAGCCGGCTTCCAAATCCTATTTCAGCAGGTCGACCAGGACGTCGAAGGCAGCGTCGATATCGGCACGAATCGCCTGGCGGACGGCTTCGGCGTCGCGGTTGCGTAGCGCCGCATACATCGCCTGATGGTGCTCGTTGGCGGTCGAATAGTTTCCGGAGTCGTGCAGCATGTTGAAATAGGGGCTGATCTGCAGCCACAAATTCTCGATGATGTTGAGGATGTTTTCCGAGCCTGCCGCCCGGTAGATGGAGAAGTGAAAGGCGTAGTTGGCTCTGAGATAGGATTTGACGTCTCCCGCCGCATTGGCCTGTTCTAGGGCAGCCAGGTGCTGGCCAAGCTGCGCGATGCCTTGGTCGTCGATGCGTTCGGCCGCCCAGGCGGCAGCGATCGCCTCGATTTCGAAGCGGACATTCCGGAGATCGACCAGGCGCGCGCGGCTGAGTGCCGGGATGCCGATCGAGCGGCCTGAAACAACCATCAAGGCGTTGGCCGCCGTCAGCCGCCGCAACGCCTCCCGGACCGGCATCGGGCTGACTCCGAAGGCGTCGGCGAGACTTTGCACCGTCACCATCTCGCCAGGCACGATGCTGCCGTCGAGGATCAATTCGGTGACATGGCGATAGACCCTGTCCTGCAGGGTCTCCCTGGACAGGGGCACGATCTCGACACCAGGCTTCCTGAACGCCGCTCCGGCCATTTCCCAATCTTTCCGCGCAAAGGCCGCGCCACGACCCGTTCCCGGAATGCAGGGTTCCGGCTGTCGCGTCAAGCGTCCGCGCCTGTCGCTTTGCCGTCAAGTTATTTTATCATTGATCTTTGATCAAATGCTGATACGGTCGCCGACATCGAATGACAAGGGCCACGTCTCGTGCCCTTGGGAGGCATTCGGTCGTTCGTTTCGGGAGGAATTCACATGGGTATCGGATTGAAAGTCCGGCGGCTCGCGCTGCTGGCCGGCATGGCCGTATGCGCCTTTGGCATGTCGGCCGCCGAGGCAGCCGAAAAGCACAAGATCTTTCTCAGCATGAGCTACATCGGCAATGACTGGCAGGCTGAGGCGGCAAACATGGTCAAGGCCATGGCCGCTCACAAGAGCCTTGCCGACAAGGTCGACCTGCAGGTCCAGGTCGCCGGACCCAACGCACAACGCCAGATCCAGCAGATCAACGCCATGGTGCAGAGCGGCGCCGAGGCGATCGTCGTCTATCCGATCTCGCCGACCGCGCTCAATCAGGTCGTCAAGAACGCCTGCGACAAGGGCGTGAAGGTCTTTGCCTATGACGCAGAGATCACCGAGCCTTGTGCGTACAACGTCCACATTGACCAGCTGGAAGCGGGCAGGGTGACCGCCGAATGGCTGGTGAAAAAGCTCAATGGCAAGGGCAACATCATCGCCATTACGGGCGTTCCCGGAACATCGGTCGACGATCAGCGCACCAAGGCCGCCAAGGAAGTTTTCGCCAAATATCCCGACATCAAGATCGTCGGCGAGGCCGTCGGCATGTGGAGCCAGGCGGTCGCCCGCACCGAGCTTTCCAAGATCCTCGCAACGCGCAGCTGGAACGACATCAACGGGCTGTGGATGCAGGTCGGCTGCTTCACCGCAAACTCGATGCAACTCGAAGCCGGCAAGAAGGCGGGCGAACTCCTGCCTTGTGCCGGGGAGGGCTCCAATGGCGGCCGCATCCAGATGCTGCCGGAGGGCACCGACGTCGAAGGTTCGGCTCCGCCCTATGCACCGGCGGGCGCGCAACGTATTTCCTATGCCTCGCCACCTTATTCCGGGGCGCTGGCGCTAAAACTTGCCGTCGAGGCGATCGAAGGCAAGGACGTGCCGAAGACCACGATCCTGCCACTGCCTGTCGTCACCAATGAGACGATCAAGCTGTGCGATGAAGGCACCTGGGCGGAGATGAAGGCCGGCTGCAATGTCTTCAAGCCGTCGCTGGTCTCCAACCCCGGCTGGTTCGCTTCGATCTTTTCGGACCAGACGCCGGAGATCGGCCTCAACGCCGCCCTCGTCGGGCAACCGGAGAACTGAGCCTCCCCGGCAAGTCGCGACGATGTGCGGACCTTGTCCGCGCATCGTCGACCCGCGCCAATGCGTGGCGTCCCGAAAGTGCTAAGCCTGCGATCGAGGATATGACAGAACATTCCGCGCTCCCCGCCATCGAGATCGACGGCATCGGCAAGGCGTTCGGCGCGACTGTCGCGCTGGACGGCGTGTCGTTCCGCATCGCGCCCGGCAGCGTCCACGCGCTGCTGGGTGAGAATGGCGCCGGCAAGTCGACGCTGGTGAAACTGCTATCGGGGCTGGTGCGGCCAAGTGCCGGCCATATCAGGGTCTTCGGCAAGGAGATCGGCTACGGCGCGCCGCGCGCGGCACATGCGCTGGGCGTGCAAACGGCGTTCCAGGAGATGACCCTGGTGCGCGATCTCTCCGTCCTCGACAATATGCTGCTACCCTACGCCCCGGTCGGCGTCTCCGGCCTGATCAGGCGCAATGCCGCGCGCAAAGCTGTCCGCCGCCACATCGACGAGCTCGGTTTTTCCGTCGATCTCGACGCGGAGGTCAGCGAACTCGAGCTTTCCGTGCGGCAGAAGATCGAGATCGCGCGCGCCGTCTACCGCAAGCCGCGCATCCTGCTGCTCGACGAGCCGACCTCGACGCTCGCCGGTCGCGATGTCGACTGGCTGGGCGACATCATCGCCAGGCTGAAGGCGGCGGGCACCACTATCGTCTTCATCACTCATCGCATGCGCGAGGTGCGCGCCTTTTTGCGACACGCTGACGATCCTGAGGAACGGCCGCCACATCGTCACCGCGCCGGTCGCCGATGTTTCGGATGCCGACGTCATCGAAAAGATCATCGGCCGCAGCATCGAACAGACCTTCCCGCCCAAGCCCGACGGCGCCCAGGCTTTCGGCCCGCCGGTTCTTGGCGTGCGCGATCTCAAGGTCGGGCGCAAGCTTGACGGCGCGCGCTTCGACCTGCGCCAGGGCGAGATACTCGGCATTGCCGGACTGCAAGGCATGGGCCAGCAGGACCTGTTCCTGGCCTGCTTCGGCATGGCTGAAATCACCCGTGGCGACGTGCTTGTCGACGGCCGCAAGGTCTGGCTTGGCTCGCCTGCGGATGCGTTGCGGCCGAATATGGCCATCGGCCTCGTGCCGGAAGACCGCAAATCCGAAGGCCTGTTCCTGAAACTGTCGGGCAGCCAGAACGCCACTTTGCCCGTGGTGTCGCGCTTCACACGCTTCGGCCTTGTCGATGCCGCGGCCGAGATCCGCTCCGTCGAGGAGGCGTTTGCCACTGTAGAGGTCGACCGCCGCGCGCTGTGGACGCGGGCCGGGGCGTTTTCCGGCGGCAATCAGCAGAAGATCGCCATCGCCAAATGGCTGGTGGCGCAGAGCCGCATCCTGCTTCTGTTCGATCCCACGCGCGGCATCGATGTCGGCACCAAGCATGAGCTCTATGTGATGATGCGAAACTACGTCGCCGCCGGCGGCTCGATCCTGCTGCACTCGACCGAGATTCCCGAACTGGTCCACCAATGCGACCGGGTCCTGGTGCTCTATGACGGGCGCATCGCGGCCGAGCTCGAAGGTGACGCCATCACCGAACCCGCCATCATGCGGCCGGCGCTTGGCCATGCCGGGGACGAAGCCGCATGAGCAGCGCAGCAATTTCCTCTCCTGTTTCCACTGGCTTCGGGCTGCGCCGCGCGCTGACACGCCATCGCGGCGCGCTGATCGCCGCGGCCGTGCTCGCCATCCTACTTTCCATCGTCGACTGGATCAGTGCCGGGCCGCTGACCTATTTCGATGTGTCGTTCCTGTCGAGCGGCGGCGCGACCTCGGCGCTGGCGGCGATCGGCCAGACGATCGTCATCCTGTCGGGCGGCTTCGACCTGTCCGCCGGCGCGGTGATCTCGCTGGTCAATGTCGTGCTGGCATCGAGCGTGGACCCGATGGCGCCAGGCGCCAGCATCCTTTTGTGGACGGCCGTCGGCATCGGCGTCGGCATGGCGGTGGGCGCCTTCAACGGCTTCTTCATCGCGGTGCTGCGCATGCAGCCGATCGTGGTGACGCTGTCCACCATGTTCATCCTGCAAGGCGTGACGCTGCTGGTGATGGACAAGCCCGGCGGCTTCGTATCGCCCGATCTCGGCACCTTCTATTTGGGCGACGCAATCACCGGCTGGCTGCCAATGCCGCTGGTGGTGATCGGCGTCGTCTTGCTCGCCTGGTTCTGGCTGAAGGGAACCCGCTTCGGCACAGCGCTCTATGCTGTCGGCAGCGACCCGGATTCGGCTGCTGCCGTCGGCATCAATGTCGTTCTGGTGCGCTTTGCCGTCTATGTCATCGCCGGCGGCTGCTACGGCCTTGCCGGCGTGTTCATCAGCGCACAGACCGGCAGCGGCGACCCGCTGGTCGGCAATCCGCTGCTTCTGTCGATGTTCGCGGCGGTCGTGGTCGGCGGCACGCGGCTTGGCGGCGGGCAGGGCGGTCCGGTGGGCACCGTCTTCGGCGCCTATATCCTGATGATGGTGGTGAACATCCTGCTGGTGCTCAATGTGTCGGCCTACTATTCGACCATCGCGGAAGGCACCATTCTGGTGCTGGCGGCCCTTGCCGGATCCTTGTCTCATGCATCGGTGCTTGCCGTGCAGTTGCGTGCGGCCCGCGCCCGGATCGCCGCCCGGCGCGCCGGAATCTTGCCCTCGCAGCTCGAGCCGATCGACCGGCGGCTGAAGATCGCCGGACCGTCGAATGGCCCACGCGGTCCGGCATCGCCGCGCCCGGCTTTCCGCCTGCGCAATGCCGAGACGCTGCGCTATGCGCTGCCCGCCTATGTCTGCCTGCTCGTCATCGTCATCGTAACCCAGGTCTGGCTCGGCCGCGCCATCCTCAATCCGGGGTACTGGAATTCATTGCTCGTGCTGTCGTCCTTCCTCGCCGTGCTGGCGCTGGGGCAGGGGACGGTCATCCTGACCGGCGGCCTCGATCTTTCCGTGCCGTGGACGATCGGTATTTCCGGCATCATCCTGGCCGGCATGGTCAATGGCTCCGATGCTGCGCTGCTCTACGCCTTGCCGGTCGTGCTGATGATGGCCTGCGCCATCGGCTTCGCCAATGGCTTCGGCATCGCTTATCTCGGCATCTCGCCGATCGTCATGACGCTCGCCACCAACGGTATCCTGCAGGGTTTCGCGCTGATCTATTCGCAGGGAACGCCGGCCGGGTTTTCCTCGCCGATGCTGCGCTGGTTCATGACGGCCAAGCTCGGTTTCGCGACGCCGATCGTCCTGTTGATGATCATCTTTGTCGTCGGCGCGGTGCTGCTGCTTGGACGCACGCCGTTCGGGCGCCGGGTCTACGGTATCGGCAACGGGCTGCGCGTGGCGCGGCTGTCGGGCGTCGGCGTCGAGCGCACGCTGATCCTGGTCTACATGCTATCAGCCGTCTGTGCCGCCGTTGTCGGCATCATGCTGACTGGCTTCTCCGGCCAGGCCAGTCTTGGCATGGGCGACGATTATCTCTTGCCGTCGATTGCGGTCGTGGTGGTCGGCGGCGCGCTGATCACCGGTGGGCGCGGCCATTATCTCGGCATGCTCGGCGGCGTGCTGCTCTTGACGGCGCTGCAGATGCTGCTGGCCGGCACCACGCTGCCCTACGCCACCAGGGCAATTCTTTACGGGCTGGTCGTTCTCGGCGCCGTCATGGCGCTGCGCGAACGGCGGCTGCAATGAAAAGGACAGGACGATGAGCACCAAGGCACCCGCATCGGCGGACGAATTTCTGGCCGGGCTGAAGGGACAGCGCGTGCTGGTGACGGCAGGCGCCGGCGGTATCGGTTTCGCCGTTGCCGATACGCTGTCGCGACTCGGCGCGCGCATCGTCGTCTGCGACATCTCCGACGAGGCGCTGGCCGCGGCTCCGGGCAAGATCGACCTGGTCGCGGCGGTCAAGGCGGACGTCTCGCGCGATGAGGACGTCGATCGGCTGTTCGAGACGGTCAAGGAAAAACTCGGCGGGCTGGACGCGCTGATCAACAATGCCGGCATTGCCGGGCCGACCGGCGGTGTCGACGAGATCGAGCCGGACGACTGGCGCCGCTGCATCGACATCTGTCTGACCGGCCAGTTCCTGTGCGCGCGCCGCGCCGTGCCGCTGATCAAGGCGGCGGGTGGGGGGCTCGATCGTATCGATGTCGTCGGCCGCCGGCCGCCATGGCTACGCGTTCCGCACGCCCTATTCGGCGGCCAAGTTCGGCGTCATCGGTTTCACCCAGAGCCTCGCCAAGGAACTTGGGCCGCACGGCATCAGGGTCAACGCCATCCTGCCCGGCATCATCGAGGGACCGCGCATCGAGGGCGTCATCGCGGCTCGCGCCAAGCAGGTCGGCATCAGCCACGAGGAGATGACCGGGCGCTACCTGCAGAACATCTCGCTGCGCCGCATGACCAGTCCTTATGATGTCGCCTCGATGGTCGCGTTCCTGCTGTCCGACGCGGGCATCAACATTTCGGGCCAGTCGCTCGGCGTCGACGGCAACGTCGAAACACTGTGAGGACCAATCCATGGCCAATGTCGCGATTGTCGGAAGCGGGTTCATCGGTCGGGCCTGGGCGATCAGCTTCGCCCGCGCCGGCCATGCTGTGCGCATGTGGGACCAGTCGCCTGCTGCGACGGGGGCGCGCGCGACTACATAGAAGGTGTGCTCGGCGACCTTGCCGCGAACGACCTGCTGCGCGGGCAGTCGGTCGACACCGTGCTTGGCCGTATCACCATCGTTGCCGAGCTGGCGGAAGCGCTGGCCGATGCAGCGCATGTCCAGGAGAACACACCTGAAAACCTCGATGTGAAGCGGGAGGTGTTCTCGCTGATCGACAGGCTTGCCGGGCCGCAAACGGTCATCGCCAGTTCCACATCGGCGCTGTTGCCGTCGAAATTCACCGACCATCTGCAAGGGCGGCACCGCTGCCTTGTCGTGCATCCGATCAACCCACCCTATCTCATTCCGGCTGCCGAGGTTGTGCCGGCGCCGTGGACGTCCGCCGAGACGCTGGAAAGGACTCGCGCCTTCCTCATCGATGCCGGCCATGCGCCGTTGGTGATGAAGCGCGAGCTTGACGGATTCATCATGAACCGCCTGCAAGGCGCCTTGCTGGAGGAAGCTTTCCGGCTTGTCGCGGACGGCTACGCCAGTGTCGAGGATGTCGATATCGGCATCCGCGACGGCTTGGCGCTGCGCTGGTCGTTCATGGGACCGTTCGAGACCATCGACCTCAACGCGCCCGGCGGCGTGCGCGATTATGTCGATCGCTACCAGGGCATCTATTCCAACATTTTTCCGCAGATGCTGCGCCGGGTCGACTGGGCGGGCGAGGTCATGGCAACCGTCGAGGCCGAACGCAGCAAGCGCTTGCCCAGGGAAAGCCTGGGTGAGCGGCAGGTCTGGCGGGATCGCCGGCTGATGGCGCTGGCGGCGCACAAGAAGAAATCGGATCAGGAGTTCGGACAATGAAAGAAACCAGCCGCAAATCAGGCGCAACGGCGGCCAAGGGCAAGGTCATCATCACCTGCGCGGTAACCGGCGCGATCCACACGCCGACCATGTCGCCCTATCTGCCGATCACGCCGGATCAGATCGCCTCGGAGGCGATCGCGGCGGCGGAGGCCGGCGCCGCGATCCTGCACCTGCATGCGCGAGACCCCGAAACCGGCAAGCCCGACCAGACGCCGGAGGCCTTCGCCCGCTTCCTGCCGCGCGTCAAGCAAGGCACCAATGCCGCCATCAACATCACCACAGGCGGCAGCCCCTACATGAAGGTCGAGGAGCGCGTGCGCCCGGCCGCCCAGTTCAAGCCGGAAGTGGCCTCGCTCAATATGGGTTCGATCAATTTCGGGCTCTATCACCTCGCCGACAAATACGAGACCTTCAAGTTCGACTGGGAAAAGCCGCATCTGGAGGCGACGCGCGACCTGGTTTTCCGCAATTCGTTCAAGGACATCGAGTACATCCTTGCGACTTGCTATGACAATGGCACGCGCTTCGAGTTCGAGTGCTACGACATCGCCCATCTCTACAATCTCGCCCATTTCGCCGATCGCGGGCTGGTGAAGCCGCCTGTCTTCGTGCAGTCGGTGTTCGGCCTGCTCGGCGGCATCGGCACCCATCCGGAAGACGTCGCCCATATGAAGCGCACCGCCGACCGGCTGTTCGGCGACCAGTTCCGCTGGTCGGTGCTCGGCGCCGGCGCCAGCCAGTTGCGCATCGCCGCGCAATCGGCAGCGCTTGGCGGCAACATCCGCGTCGGGCTGGAGGACAGCCTGTGGGCCGGCAAGGGCAAGCTCGCCAAGTCGAACGCCGAGCAGGTCCTCCTGGCACGCAAGATCATCGAGGGGCTTGGTATGGAGGTGGCGACGCCGGACGAGGCGCGCGAGATCCTGTCGCTGAAAGGCGGCGACAAGGTCGCCTTCTGACGCGGGCCTAACCAATCGCTGCGCGCACGCCAATACACAGGAGGATGGCATGAAGATCGAAGTCGTGGTGGACGTGAAGACGACACTGGGCGAGGGCCCGCTGTGGGACGTCGAACAGGAGCGCCTTTACTGGATCGACAGTTTCGACGGGCGCGTCTTCCGCGCCACCGCTGACGGGCGCGAGATCCGCTCCTGGGACGTGCCGATGAAGATCGGCTCGATGGCGCTGCGCAAGGATGGCAGCGGCGCCGTGGTGTCACTGCAGCGCGGCTTCCACCTGCTCGATTTCGCCTCTGGCGAGGTGACGCTGATCCATGATCCGGAGCCCGACAGGCCGATGAACCGGCTGAACGACGGCAAGGTCGACCGGCGCGGCCGCTTCTTCGCCGGCTCGATGGATACGATGGAGGAGGGGCCTTCCGGCGGGCTCTACCGGCTCGATCCGGATTTATCCGTCACCAGGATCGATTCCGGCATCATCTGCTCCAACGGTCCATGCTGGAGCCCCGACGACCGCATCTTCTATTTCGCCGACACCTGGACCGGCGAGATCTGGGCCTATGATTACGACATCGCCACGGGTGCCGCCACCAACCGCCGCACCTTCGTGCGCGTCGACACAAGCAAGGGCGGCGCGGCCGACGGCTCGACTGTCGATGCAGAGGGCTATCTGTGGAATGCGCTGGTCTATGACGGCCGTCTGGTGCGCTATGCGCCGGATGGTACCGTCGATCGCATCATCGACATGCCGGTGAAGAAGATCACCAGCGTGATGTTCGGCGGGCCGAAGCTCGACACGCTCTATGTCACCTCGATGGCCAAACCACCGCTGCCGCGCTTTCCCGGCGACGGCGTCCTGCGCGGCAGCCTGTTCGCCATATCAGGCCTCGGCGTGACCGGCGTTCCGGAGCCGCGATTTGGCGGCTGAGGGTTAGCGGCACCATTTCTCGACGGCAATCGCAATCGCCTTTGTGCAATCGACGAGATCGCGCACCGAGACGCGTTCATTGGGCTGATGCGCCTGCGCCGGATCGCCGGGACCGAAATTGACGGTCGGCGTGTTGCCAAGCCCGGTCGGCAGGCCGATGTCGCTGTGCGCGCCGAAACCGCTGAGGATCGGTGACAGATTGGCTTCCTCGACCGCCTGTTGAAAGATGCCGACGAACGGATTGTCCGACGGGATCTCGGCGCAATCGGCGTCGAGAATCCACTCGATGCGCGCCGGGTGCTTTCGCAGATAGGGGTCTGCCTGGCAGACATTGGCGATGTGCTCTTCGATTTCGCGCTTGACGTTGCCGCCCAGCCTGAACTCGTCATGCTCGCTCGGCAGGTATTGCGCGTCAATGATGATCTCGCCGCGTCCTGCCATGGAGGAGGGGTGTTCGCCGGCATTGATCTGGGTGACGATGATCTGGTTAGGCAGGTCCATCAGCGGATGGTTTTTCCGGGGATCGAACATCCAGCGCCGGTTGAGAATGTCGATGCCGTCGAGGATTTGCCGGCAAAGCTGGATGGCATCGACCGGGCCGCTGGAATACCAGGCATTCGGCGTGAGTTCGGCATGGCCGCCTATGCCGTCGATGATGATCTTGCCCCACAATATGCCGTGGCAGAGCGGCGCTATTTTGTTGGCCGTCGGTTCGGTCATGATGCCGGCATCGGCGTGAAAGCCGCGATCGACCATGGCGAGCGAGCCCATGCCGCCGATCTCCTCGTCGACAACCGTGGTGAACACGATATCGCCGGACAGGGGAATGTCGAGCTCCTTCAGGATTTCGACGGCCATCAGCATGCAGGCGACGCCGCCTTTCATGTCGACCGTGCCGCGGCCGTGCAGAAATCCATCCTTGAGGACGGGCTGGAACGGGTCGGTCGTCCAATGGCTGGCGGCGCCGGGTGGGACGACGTCGATATGGCCGGTGAGCATGATGGAGCGTCCGCCGCCTGCACCCTTCAGGACGCCACCGAGATTGGGGCGGCCGTCGAAGGTTCGGCCCTTGTTGGCGCCGGCACGGCCCTTGTATTTTTCATAGAGCGCCGGCCCGTCCGGATCCCAGAGATCGGTGGAGAAGCCGAGCGCTTCGATGCGTTTTTGCAGATAGAGCTGGCAGTCACGCTCGCCCGGCCCGGCCTCCTTGGGATTGGATTTCACGATCGAGGGGAAGGCGACGAGATCGCTCAGCGTTTCGACGATGCGGTCGGCGGCTGCCTCGACGCGCGCGGCGATGATCTCTTCTTTGGACGGCATCATGATCTCCAACGTTGGGAAAGTCGGTCGGCGAGAAGGACGAAAACCAGAAGGGCGCCGACAATCCCCACCTGCCAAACCGTGTTGATGTTCAATTGCAGAAGGCCGGTCTTCAGCGTGACCAGAAGCAGGACGGCCGCGAAGACGCCGCCGACGCCACCGCGCCCGCCGGTGATGACGATGCCCCCAACATGGCGGCGGTCAGCGATCTCGAGTTCGAGGTTCTGGCCGATATTCGGCCTGCCGCTGCCGAGCCAGGCCAGCGAAACCAGACCGGCGGCGCCGGCGAGCGCGCCGCTCAAGCAATAGAGAATGAAGCGCACGCGATCGACTGGAATGCCGACCAGCTTGGCCGAGCGTTCATTGAAGCCCATGGCGTAGATCCAGCGCCCCCAGGCCGTCGAGATCAGCACCAGGCCGGCCAGGACGAAGCAGGGGATGGCAAGCGTGAGGAAGGGCATGGGAATGCCCATGACGACGCCACGCCCCCAGACAAGCAGCCAGGACGGCACACCGGCCTGGGCGGCCCCGCCGGTGACAGCAAGTGCCGCGCCGGAATAGACGAAGAATGTGCCCAGCGTCGCAATAAAGGGAAGCAGGGCGAGGCCGTTGACCAGCCATCCGTTCAACGCACCGAGCAGCGCCCCGGCCAGGATGCAGACGACCGGCAGTAGGACAGGTGGCAGGCCGAGCTTGACGCAAAGCATTGCGGCGATGGCGGACAATGAGACCGCGCCGCCGACCGACAGGTCGATGCCGGCGCCACCGGCAAGGATGATCAGCGCCTGGCCAAGACCGACCAGCGCCAGGATCGTCGAAAACTGAAGGACGGTGGTGACGGTGCCAAGATTGAAAACCGAAGGCCTGAGCGCCAGCAGGCCGACAGTCACGATCAGCCAGAGCGCGCAGAGCAAGGCCAAGGTGAGGGCTGGGCCCTGCAGGTTGCGGAGCGTTTTCATGCGCGGGCCCGCTGTATCAGGCCAAGCGGCAACCGGTTGGAGACGGAATCGAAGCCGAGCACGCCGATGATAAGAACGCCGGTGACGACGGGCTGCCAGAGCGAGGGGACACCGATCAGCAGCAGCCCGTTCTGGAGGATTCTGAGAAGCAGCACGCCGAGCACGGTGCCGATCAGGCTGCATTTGCCGCCCAATATGCTGGTGCCGCCGAGAATGACCGCGGCTATGGCATCGAGCGCCAACGTGCTGCCGATCGTCATTTCGACATTGCGGTAGGTGGCGACATAGAAAGTGGCGGCAATACCGGTCAGGAGACCGCTGATGAGGAAGGTCATGAAGCGGGTCTTGATGACCGGGATGCCCGACAGCCGCGCCTTTTCCTCCGAATTGCCGATCGCCAGCAGATGCAGCCCATAGGGCGTTCGCCGCAACGCCAGCCAGACGATGAGATAGGCAATGGCGATCACCAGGGCGGGAACGGGGACACCGAGTACGGTCGTTGCAAGAAGATTGGTGAGGCTCGAGGGCAGGCCGGAAAGCCATTGCCCGCCGAGCAGGACGAAGACGGCGGTGCGATAGACGCCGAGCAGGCCAAGCGTTCCGACGATGGCCGGAACGCGACCGAGGACGACGACGGTGGCCGTCACGCATCCCAGCAATGCCCCGACCAGCGGGCCGGCAATGATCGCCAGCGCCGGATTGCCATCGGCACCGAGCACGCGGCCGATGGCGATGGCCGCGAGCCCCATGACGATGCCGATCGACACATCGATGCCGCCCATAGCCAGAAGCAAGGTCATGCCAAGGCCGATCAGCAGCAGTTCGACGCTGTTGCGCAGCACCGTCGCTGCATTGCCCGAGGTGGCGTAGTGGGGCGATGCGACAGAAAAGATGACGATCGCCAGCAAACAGGCGACAAGCAGAGACCACTCTCGTCCGTTCATGGAGAAGACACCGTTTGCAGACTGCCGCACCGCGCTCATGTCAGGCTCAGAAGTTGAACTTGTCGACATTGTATTGGTGAAGACAGCCGGCGGCCCGAGCAGCAGGATGCCCTTGGCGGCATCGTAGGTGACGGGCTTGTCGAGGCCGGCGATCTTGTTCTCGGCCTCGAAGGTCTTGCCGTCGATCAACTGCTTGCCGGCCCAGACGGTGAGATAGCCGAGCTGCTCGGGATCCCACAGCACGGTAAAGCCGAAGGCGCCGCTCTTCAGGTAGGAGCGCGCCGTGTTCGGGCTGCAATAGCCGGCGCCGATGACCGAGCCGATCTTGCCGGCGGTTTCGATCGCCTGGGCGACACCCGGGCAGGTCGAGGACGCGACGGCGATGATGGCCTTGATGTCGGGATTGGCGGCCATGAGATCGCCGGAGATTTGCGCGGCACGTTCCGCTGTGCCGCCGGCGAATTGCGGCGCGAGCAGCTTCAGCTTCGGATATTTGGCGGTTGCTTGCTTCTGCATGAAGCCGATCCAGGCGTTGAGATTGGACGCCGTCGCCTCGCCGGAGACGATGCCGATCGTCGCGTCCTCGCCGACGCGCTTGACGAGTTCGTCGATGATCGTGGTGCCGAGGCCCTCGTCGGTTGCTTGCGCCACATAGACCGCGCGGCCGCTGTCGGGTGCATCGCTGTCGCTGGTGAATAGTTTGATGCCCTTCGCCTTGGCGCTCTCGACCACGGGGGCGATGCTGGAGGCATCGAGCACACTGACCGAAACCGCCTCGACGCCTTGGTCGATCAGGTTCTGGACGATCTGCAGCTGGTCGACCGGATTGGTGTCGACCGGACCGGAATAGATGAAATCGACACCAAGGTCCTTGGCGGCGCGATTGCCGCCGGCTTCCATGGCGTTGAAATAGGGGATGCCGATCAGCTGCGGGACAAAGGCGACCTTATGCTTGTCGGCGGTATGGGCTGCCGTTGCAACAATGAGGGAGAGCGCGGAGGCGGCGAGCACTTTCTTGAGCTGTGAAAGCATTTTGGTTTGATCCTCTCTGGAAATGACGTGCGTTTCAGTTTGTTTTTTCGAGCGCCCGCACGTCGGGATGAGCGCCCGTTATGAGCGAAACGACTTCTTCGTGATTGGTTTCGGTGGCCAGCCGTTCGGCCACCTTGCGGCCGCGCCGGAACACGACGATGCGGTCGGCAACCTCGAAGACTTCGGAAATGTTGTGGCTGATGAGGACGACGGCACAGCCGCGCGCGGCAAGCCGCCGCGTCAGCGCCAGGACCTTGCGGGTCTCGGCGACGGCAAGCGCCGCCGTCGGCTCGTCCATGATGACCAGTTTGGCGTTCAGATTGAGCGCGCGGCAGATGGCGACGGCCTGGCGCTGGCCGCCGGACAGGCTGCCGACAGGCGCTTCCGGATCGGAAATATGGGCATCGAGTTCCTTCAGCAGGCCATCGACGCGCTGGCGCATTTCCTGGCGCTTCAGAAACGGAATGCCCAAAATGGAGCGTTTCAATTCGCGGCCGAGAAAGACGTTTTCGGCGATCGACAGGTTCTCGGAAAGCGCCAGTTCCTGGAAGATTGTTGCGATCCCCGATGAGGCTGCATCCTTGGGCGAATGAAAGGCAACCGGATTGCCCTCGATGACGAGTTCGCCGTCGCTCGGTGCATGAGCGCCCGCCAGGATCTTGATGAAGGTCGATTTACCCGCACCGTTGTCGCCGAGCAGCGCCAGCACCTCGCCGGAACGGATTTCCAGGTCGACATTTGAAAGCGCCGTCAGCGCACCGAAGCGCTTGGCGATGTTCCTGGCGACAAGAAAGGGTTCTGTCATGACGGTTATCCAGCGATTGCGGATTGGTTAGACGGCCTTGCTCACCCAGCGCAGCACGTTGGTCCAAAGGCGCGCATAGCCGGGCCATTCGACAAAACTGTTCGGCAGCCAGTGCGGGCCGATATCTGACGTCCAGACCAGGGTGCGACCCTCGCCATGGCGTCCCGTGACCAGCAGGGGGTGACCGCCCTGGTCCTGCGGCAGCCGGGCCAGGACTTCGACATCGTCCCGCTCGCGGGCAACGACCTCATTGGCGCCGAGAAGAATGGGCCATTCACCGTCGATGCCGGCAAAGAGCGGGTGATCCCTGGGCCCGATGATCTCAGGCCGAAAGCCCTCGGGGATCTCAAGCCGGTCATCGTTGGGCAGGCAGGTCACCGGCAGCGCATCCTCGACAGCCGTGCGGTGCCAGCGCGCCTTGCCGTCGATGCCCTGGAAGGAGAAGTAGCCGCCGATCATGATCAGGCCGCCGCCGGCCAGCGTCCAGTCGCGCAATAGCTTGAGCCGGTTGGGGACCGTCTTGCCGTGCAGCCAGACATCGGGATGGAGCAGCAGCGAGTTCGCGCCGATGTCGGAGAGGATGATCGCCTTGTATTGCGCCAGGCCCTCCATGGTGAAAGGCAGCTTTTCGACGGCCTCATGGGCCGGCATGTACTCAAGATCAAATTCGCTGTCCTTCAGGGCGGTGACGAGCGGTGTTGCACCCAGATGAAAGGTGACGCTGCCGAACTGGTCGAAGCCCTTGTAGTGAGTCGCCGAGCTCATCCAGCTTTCGCCGACCAGAAGGACTTTTGCTTTCGCCATGATCATACTCTCCTGATTTCGTCCGATGGGCGGATGCCCAGAAACCGATAAGTCTTTGATTTAACTTGCCATCACAGTGTCGTTCGCCGAGGCGGTGGCCTTCAGGGTCGCGAAATCCGCGATGTAGCCCTGCGCGCCTTCGACCGTGGTCGTCAGGCTTGCGCCGATCGCGGCATAGCGGGCGGCGGCGTCCAGCGACGCGCCATGCAGCCACAGGCTCAGGAAGATGCCGGCGAAGCTGTCGCCGGCGCCGGTGGCATCGACGCGGTTGACCGGCAGTGCCGGCACCTCGATCTGTGGGCCGCCACCCGACGGGAAGACGACCGCGCCGAACTCGCCAAGGGTGAGCACGACCGTCCCGCGCGGCTTGATGCGTGACAGCATTAAGCGCACCTCTTCGATCATGCTCGCCATCCCGGTGCGAAAACCGAAAATCTCGCGCATCATCACGTCGTTGATGAAGGTCAGATCGATCTGCCTGACCATCTGTGTAAAGGTTTCGGGCGTGCGCGCGCTTCTGGGCAAACCGGCCGAATGCAGACTGACCCTCCAGCCGGCCTGATGAAAGCGCGCGATGGAGGCGGTCATCGTCTCATAGTGAAAGCCTTCGATATGCAGGCAGGCCGGGCGCTGCTCGGGCTGGATGTCCAGATTGGCGGTCAGGTCGACCTCGCCAAGCTCGAACGGTTCGCTGATGATGGTGCGGCTGCCGTTGCGCTCGATGATGACGATCGCTTGGGAAAGCCGGTTGTTGGGCGTGCTGCGGATAGGGAGGGCGTGGACACCCAGTTTGGCGAGTTCGCCCAAAGCCCAGTCGCTCTCGGCGTCCCTGCCGACCGCTGTCGCCAGTTCCACGTCAAGCGCGTAGGGGGCCCCGACGCCGGCCGCGGCAACCGCGAGATTGGCGGCCGGGCCGCCCAGCGCCTTTTCGATATGGCTGGCGGTGATGCGGTCGTCGCGATGCGGCAGCACGTCGACGCGGCACAGGAAGTCGACGCTGACGCGACCGGCGACCAGCAGCCTTGGCAGATGATCGAGGTTTTTTGGCCTGCGGGGCGCGCGGCCGGGCAGGGAACGGGCAAAGGAACTCGGCCGGTACATCAGCGCGGCAACCGCCTTCTCGATGCGTTCGCGTGTGTCTTCCCTGAGGCCGGCGGTGCCATTGATGAAGTTCGAGACCGTGCCGATGGAGACACCGGCGGTTCGTGCGACATCCGCTATGGTAGGGCGCTTGCGTTGCAATTGCCTGGTTCCGATTGAAGCGTTTCAAACGGTAGCAGTGGAAGCGCGACGCCTCAACGAAACTGTTTTCCAAAAAAATGGAGATCGCACTTGTTCATTGGAAGATTGATCCAATCAGGCGGGGATGATTGGATTGCTCTTTCCATGATTGAATGATTTTCAAATTTCCGAATTTCGTTCGATCCGTGGCGCCTGATCGAACGCTCATCGCAGCGCCTTCCAGCAACTCAGCGAGTAGCTGCCGCCGCGGAGTGGCCGTCGGGCGTTTTTCTGCTACGGCCAGAAACAGCAATGCCGCCGGGCGGACCCGGCGGCATTGTCTTGGATAAATCAGGATACTGCCGTTCTGGTCGACGCCTAAGGCGTGGTCTGCGCTTCGATCTTGGTAGCCATCTGGTCGATCTTGCCGGCAAGGACACCCTGGGCCCAGGCCGTGACCTCGTCATCGACCGGCTTGTTGGCCATGTCCGTCAGCGCTGCATCGAGTGATGCCTGGTCGGTACCGACGGTCGCCGTGGCAGCCGCCGCCTCAGCCTCGTCGGCCGCCGCGTTGTCGGCGTCGACAATTGCCTGCTGAGCAGTGATCTGGTCTTTCACCGCCTGGATCTGTTCAGGCGTAGCGGTCGGATCCGCCTGCAGCGCGGTCAGCTGCGCATTCAGCGTATCCAGTTGCGCCTGGGCGGCCGCCGCCGTGGCGGCTGCCGTCTCAGCCGCGGCCTGAGCAACCTTGGCTTTCGCCGACTGTGTCACAAAGGCCTGGATGCCGGCGAACTTCTTGCTCTTGGAATTCATATAGGCGTTGATGTTGCGCTGCAGGGAGTTCAGCCGGCCGAGCTTGGCATGGATGTTTTTCTCCTTGGGCACGGATGCGACCTGAGTGGTTGTGTCGACCGTGGTGGAGGTCGTAGTGCCCGCGTCCACCTTGCCAACATGGCCTGGAGCCGATGCCGACTTGCCATGCGAGGCGCCGCTGTTGCCATTGCCATTGCCGCCAGCATTGCCGTTGCCGTTACCCCCCGCCGTTGCCGTTGCCGTTGCCGTTGCCGTTACCGTGCCCGTTGCCGCCGCCATTGCCGTGCCCGTTGCCGCCGGCTCCAGCGAGCGCTGGGGACGCCAGAAGCGCCAATGCGGCAAGCGCCGCGAACAGAGTTTTTCGGTTTGTCATGGTGTCTCCTCGGGGAATCGCCGCCTCCGCCCCACCGCTAGAGCAAGCGTAATATGAGAAACCCCTAATTGTACGGAGTAAACTTTAGACAAATGCGGTCGCAATGCGCGATCTCGATGATGGCAGGTGGCATAACTATTTGATATTTCATGAAAATAAACGCCGTAAGGTCGCTGTGCTACTGAAGTCCCATGCCGGCCAGACCATCGTCCTAGCTGCCGCCAATGTCGTCGAGCGGTTGGTCAGAAACGCGCTGGAATGCAGGAGTCAATGCAGGAGTCGATGAGCAAAACCTGGTCGGTATGCGCCATGCGAGAAACGCTCTTGCTTCCCTGTCGGCGAAGACGAGCGGGCCACCTTTTTGGTTGTCGCCCTAGATCAGCAACAAACCCTTCATGCTGGCGTATCCCTTGCGCCCGATGATGATGTGGTCGTGCACGGCGATGCCCAGCCGTCTGCCTGCTTCGATGATCTCTTTCGTCATCTCGATGTCCGCGCGCGACGGCGTCGGATCGCCCGAAGGATGGTTGTGCACCAGGATGATCGCGGTGGCCGACAGTTCGAGCGCCCGCTTGACGACTTCCCTGGGATAGACGGGCGTGTGGTCGACAGTGCCGGTCTGCTGCACCTCGTCGGCGATCAGCGTGTTCTTCTTGTCGAGGAACAGGATGCGGAACTGCTCGCGCGCTTCGAAGGCCATGGCCGAGCGGCAATAGGCGAGAAGCTGCGTCCAGGACGAAAGGACCTCGCGGCCATGCACTTCGCCATGCGCCATGCGCTGCGCTGTCGCCGCCACGATTTTCAGGTCGAGCGCCACCGCCGGGCCGATGCCCTTGACCTCCTGCAGCAGGTTGATGGGCGCGCCGAGCACTTCGGCCAGCGTGCCGAAGCGCGCCAGCAGCGCCTTGGCGGCCGGCTTGGTGTCGGCGCGCGGGATCAGCCGGAAGAGCAAGAGCTCCAGAAGCTCATAATCGGGCAGGGCATCAGGGCCAGCCGAGGCAAAGCGCTCGCGCAAGCGGTCGCGATGGCCGAGATATCCAGGTTTTTCGGCTGGAGCCGGCCTGGCCTTCGCCGCGGGCCGAACCGGCACCTCGGCAAAGAAACTCCGCTCGTCGTCGTCGCCCGTTGTCACCATCAGCCCCCGCATCCAGCCAATCAGTCGGGCAAAGCGGTCGCCCGACGTATTAAAACATCAGGCCGGCAGGCCGGGCCGGTCGAGGTTGTTGGGCGAGAGCGTGAAAATCTCGCAGCCCGTGTCGGTCACGCCGATCGTGTGTTCGTACTGCGCCGACAGCGAGCGATCGCGTGTCACCGCCGTCCAGCCATCCGACAGCACCTTCACATGCGGGCGGCCGAGATTGATCATCGGCTCGATGGTGAAGATCATGCCGGGCCGCATCTCGACGCCTTCATTGGCGCTGCCATAGTGCAGGATGTTCGGGGCGTCGTGGAACAGCTGGCCAACGCCGTGGCCGCAGAAGTCGCGCACCACCGAGCAGCGCTCCGCCTCGGCATAGGTCTGGATGGCGGCGCCGATGGCGCCGGTGCGCGCACCCGGTCTGACCGCGGCGATGCCGCGCATCAGGCATTCATGGGTGACCTCGAGCAACCGCTCGGCGGCGCGCTTGATCGTGCCGACCGGATACATGCGCGAGGAATCGCCGTGCCAGCCGTCGAGGATGTAGGTGACGTCGATGTTGACGATGTCGCCATCCTTCAGCGGCTTGTTGTCTGGAATGCCGTGACAGACGACATGGTTGATCGAGGTGCAGGACGATTTCGTGTAGCCGCGATAATTCAGCGTCGCCGGCAGCGCGCCGTGGTCCATGCCGAACTCGAAGACGAAACGGTCGATGGTGTCCGTGGTGACGCCGGGCGCGACCATCGGCACCAGCGCGTCCAGGCAACGCGCGGTGAGGTCGCATGCCTTGCGCATGCCGGCAAAACCGTCCTCGCCATAGAGGCGGATCTGGCCGGTGTTTCGGAGAGGGGCCGTGGCGGCGTCGAGATAGGTGACCATTTTGTCCGTATAGAAGGGTGGGCGCTGTGCTGGCGTGAAAATCCCACCAGATTTGGCACTTGGAGGCAAAAGGTTCAAGGAAGAACTGCCTGATGCAGCCCGAGCCGCCCGGATATTCGTATCGCCAGGGCGGTCTCTTGTCGGTTTTCACATGGTTTGCTTTCCTTTCCGGCCAGCCTGCGCTAGGGCGGGACGATGTTTTGGAGATCGCGTCCAGCCCTGAAGCGCGCCAGATCGCTTGAAGCGCCGCTGACCGCAGCCTGCTCATGTCTGATGGGCCTGGTGCTGCTGGCGATACTGTGCCTCGGCCGGCCCGACGTGCCCACCTTCGCGGACCCCGCACAGGGCGGTGCCAGCGTTGGCGTCGAACGGTCGGGCGAAGTCGCGGCGCTGCTGCGCGTCACCAACAAGGCGCAGGCACTGGAGGTTCGCACCGCCCGGCCGGTGCTGGCCAAGTTCACCGGCGGTCATCCGGCCCTGCCGGTTCCGCAAGCTGTTTTCCTTTGGCTAGACCGGGCTTCCCCGTCCGCGCCTGTTGCCGGCTCTGGCGCGGTCTCCGCTCCCAGCTCTAGCACCAACCAGCCGCGTGCGCCGCCGTCCAGGCTGGCCTGAGCGGTCCAGGACCGCACTTCACCTCCAGTTTCAAGCCATTCGCGCCGCGACCCGTGCGGCGGCTTTTCAGCCGCGCATGGGTGGCGCAGCGCGTCATTTCCGGATGATTGCAATGCAACAACGTATCAAGACATTCAAAAGCCTGTCGCGTGCGGCCTCGGCTGCTTCCTTTCTGTCCGTCCAGGCGTTCATCTGTATCGGAACCGTCTATTGGGCGATCGCCGAGACGCTCTATCTGTCGGGAACCGGAGGGCTCGTCCTTGGCGCGATGTTCGCCTTGCCGTCGGCCTATGTTCTGCTGACCGTGGTGCGCATGGCCTTCGACGCGGAGACCGACCCGGCCAACCAGTAATCGCGCCGCCAACTTGGAAAGTTCTGCCGGCCCAGCTGGTGCCGGCGAACTTTCCTTGGCCCGTTTGCAACAAGAACGGCCGTTTCCGCAGTGACGACACATTTGCGTGGCACTAGCCGGTCAAAGCAACTTTTGACGACGAACGGCGTTGCTTGGGCGACGCCGGTTCGGGAGACGCCTGATGGACAGATTGCAATTCGAGGTGCCGGTGCGCATTGCGCAAGGCTCCGGCTTGCCCGTCGAGGAGATTTACAGCGTCGACCAGGCGCTGGATTTTCTTCAGGACTGGCCGGCACGCCGGCAGGGGCCGGTGTATCAAAAAGCCTTCAACGCCTGCTTCGGCGCCACGGTTGACGTGGTCAAGACCGAGGATGCCTGCCGTGCGTTCATGGCGTTCTGCCGCCTCACCGGACTGATGGCCAGCGACATGATGGCGCCGCGCAAGCGTGGCGGCGAGGCGAGGGCGCTGCAGGCTTGAGGCCGTTCGCCCCATAACCACTCCGCTTCCCAACCAATTCTGCTTGAATGAACGTGAGGATCTCGTTTGCGGATCATCACGTGCATCTCGTCCTATGACTACGCATCGACTGCGGCGTTAAGCTTCCGTTTCCACATCAGAGGCTACGCCATTGCTTGCTCAGCAATGGTTGATTCGTTGCGTCAGTTCATGGTTTGGAAGATGTCCCCAGAAAAAGTCCGTGCATTCCCGATCGACCGTCAGCTATTCTTGGTCAGGGAAGTTGCAGCCAAGCTCTACGATCTGCATGGCGAGCCTGCAGCCTCGTTCTGGAGGGCTAAAGCAGCCGAATTGCTTGACCTCGTTGTTGGGTCGGGCAGGGACAGAGCCACAGCCAGTGATGAGGTGCGCAGGTTTTTCCTGGCCGTACAAAGAGAGCTTTCGGCTGAGCTGGCTGCTGAGCCGGCTCCAGTTCTTTCCGCCTGAAGCAAACATTGGTCTATTGCGCTACGCTATTTACTCCAATAGCGCGTAAATGCTTGCCGATAGCTATGGGGATCTGTGCTTGAACGGCAACACTGCACCTAATTTACATCACCTCTATTCTTAGGAGCGCTTATTGCCATTGCAATCTGTTAGGTTGCATTAGCAAGGGCAGATCTCGCGCCGGGGGTGGTGCGGGTCAGGGGGTGATGATGACTCGTGTTGGGAGGGGCGCAGCCGAGTCTCGCTTTGTTTCTGGCTGGTTGAAACAGAGATTTCTTGGCCTTTCAGGGCTTGCGGCGGTAGCGGCCATTCTCATGGCGCTGACGCTGTTCGTCGGCTCGACGGGTCCTGCCGAAGCGACTTGCACGGGGCCAAGTGGTGGCGTCGAGACCTGTGCGGGAGCTGGAACGCAGTCCGATATCAGCTACACCGCGCCTGGCGTCACGACGCTCAACGTCAACACGCTGACGATCGATCCCAGCCGGATATCGCTGACGGGGACAGGTGCGGCGCCATCTGCTCCCGGCGAGGCGCACTATACGTGCAGCACCGGCATCGCGAGCGACTGCACAATCACGTTGGCGGTTCCCGCGAACGGCAGCAATCCGGCCCAGCCGGAAAAATGCGTGGTCAATTCCGGCGCTACGAGCGGCGCGACCTGCGTGGCGCCACCGCCGGTCGCTGCGGGCGGGCCCTCCGGCAATTCCGGTCCGACACTTGTGGTCAACTACAATCAGCCCACCGCCAACACCAACACGCCGAACAGCGGCGCGGTGATCGCGACCGGCACCATCGGTGTTCTCGGCGCTTCCAACGGCAGCCGCGGCGGCAATGGTAGCAACGGCTACGTCTTCTCCGATGGCGGTGACGGCGCCAATGGCGCGGATGGCGGCACCGTGACCGTCAACGTTGATGGGGCCGTCAAGACGAGCAACAATTGCGTGTTGCCAACAGCTTGTCCTAATGCGGGCATCGTGGCCAGCAGCGTCGGCGGCGATGGCGGCGATGGCGGCGACGCCAAGGGCATTTCGGGCGATGCCGGCGATGGCGGGCTGGGCGGTAGCGGTGGCAATGCCACGGTCAATTTCAACAGCGGTAGTGTCGAAACGCTGGGTAATTATTCGGCGGGCATCGCAGCCATCAGCCAGGGCGGCCATGGCGGCAATGGCGGCGGCGGCGGCGGCCTGGTCTTCAATCCGGGCGGCGGCAGCCCGGCAGGTGCCGGCGGCAACGCCAATGTCTTCACCGGTGTCGGCACGGCGATCACCACCTACGGCATCTATTCGCACGGCATAGCCGCGCAGTCGATCGGCGGCGGCGGCGGCGGCAGTGCCGGTGGTTTCGGCCTGTTTTCGTCCTCCGGCGGCGGCGGCGGCAATGGCGGCAATGGCGGCATCGTGCAGGTGATCAACAATGCCAATATCACCACCTGGGGCAACAATTCACAGGGCATCCTGGCCCAGACGATCGGCGGCGGCGGCGGCGACGGCGGTTCGAACTTCGGCCTGTTCGCCTCGGGCGGCAGCGGCAGTCTCGGTGGCAATGGCGGTCCGGCGAATGTCGTGACGGTCAGCGTCACCAATTCCGGCGCGATCGTCACCCATGGCCAGGAATCGAACGGCATCCTGGCGCAGTCGATTGGTGGCGGTGGCGGCAATGGCGGCAATTCAGGCGGTCTCGTGTCGCTTGGCGGCGACGGCGCCTCGACCACCAATGGCGGCATCGTCGAAGTGACGAACACATCAGCCGGTTCGATCAGCACCGACGGCAAGCAGTCCGCCGGCATCTTCGCACAGTCGGTCGGTGGCGGCGGCGGCAATGGCGGCACCTCCGGCGGCCTGTTCTCGGCCGGCGGCAAGGGCGGCGCCGGCGGCAATGGCGCGCGGGTGACGGTGATCAATGCCGGTGATATCGAGACCGGAAAAAATGGTGCCGGTTCCGTCAATTCCGCCGGTATTTTCGCACAGTCGGTCGGCGGCGGCGGCGGCAATGGCGGTGGTGCTTTCTCCGGCGGCATCGGCTTCAGCGTGGCGATTGGCGGCGCCGGCGGGAGTGGCGGCACGTCCGGCGCGGTGGAGGTGCTGCGCGACGCCAACGATACCGCCTATTCGATCATCACCCATGGCGACCAGTCGGATGCCGTTTTCGCGCAATCGATTGGCGGCGGCGGCGGCAATGGCGGATTTTCGGTTTCGGGCGCGGTCGGCGTGCTTGCGCTCGCCATGGGCGGGGCTGCCGGCAATGCCAGTGACGGCAACATCGTGACGGTGGAGACCGCCGGCTCGCTGACCACTTATGGCCAAGGATCGCGCGGTATCTTCGCGCAATCGATCGGCGGCACGGGCGGCAATGGCGGCGCCGCGATCGCGGTGGCGGTCAACGCCACCGGGACATTCGCGGCGGCGATCGGTATTGGCGGCGATGGCGGCGCCGGCGGTGCATCGAAATTGGTGACCGTGTCGAGCCTCAGCGACATCTCGACGGCCGGCAACAATGCCGGCGGCATCGTTGCCCAATCGGTCGGCGGTGGCGGCGGCAATGGCGGCTATTCGATCGGCGGTGCCATCGGCGGCGCGGTCGGTATTGCCGTCAATATTGGCGGCAAGGGTGCCGGCGGTGGTTATGGTGCCGACGTCATTGTCGGCAGTTCCGGTTCGATCCACACGAAAGGCAACAATTCGACCGGCATCCTGGCGCAGTCGGTCGGCGGCGGCGGCGGCAATGGCGGCTTCACCATCTCGGCGGCCCTTGGCGGCGGCGCGGCGAGCGTCGGCCTTGGCGGCGCGGGCGCGGACGGCAGCAATGCGGGCAACGTCACCGTCAATGCCGACGGCGCCGGCCATGCGGTCGCCACCGGCTATACCGGCACCTGGAACCTTGTCACCGAAGGCAAGAACGCGGTCGGCATCCAGGCCGAAAGCATCGGTGGTGGTGGCGGTAATGGCGGCTTCTCCGGCAGCCTCGCGGCGGGCGGCCTTGTCGGTGTCGGCGTCAGCCTCGGCGGCTCCGGTGGGGGCGGCGGCGACGCTGGTACGGCGACCGTCAACAATGGCAAGAAGGTCGGCAACACCGTCACCCAGAACAACATCCTGACGATAGACGACAACTCGACCGGCATCCTGGCGCAGTCGATCGGTGGTGGCGGCGGCAATGGCGGCTTTGCCGTGACGCTCAGCGTTTCCGGTTCCTATGAAGGTGCTGGCGGCGCGGCCGCGGTCTCGGTCGGCGGCAGCGGTGCCACCGGTGGCGTCGGCAAGGACGTTTTCGTCACCAGCTACGGCAACATCGCCACTTATGGCAAACAGTCCGACGGCATACTGGCGCAGTCGATCGGCGGTGGCGGCGGCAATGGCGGCTTCAGCGTCGCCGGCACGTTCACGACCGGCGCGCTGGGCGCTTCGGTGGCCGTCGGCGGCAGTGGCGGCAGCGGGCAGAGCGCCGGCGAGGTGACGGTGACCTCGACCGGCAACATCCAGACCCATGGCGACCAGTCGATCGGCATCATGGCGCAGTCGGTCGGTGGCGGTGGCGGCAATGGCGGCTTCGCCGGCGCCGGCGCGATCACGCTGCAGGGCGTCAGCGCCGCGGTCGGCCTTGGCGGCAATGGCGCCGGCGGCGGCAGCGCGGAAACCGTCCGCGTCACCTCGACCGGCGATATCACGACCTATGGCGACCAGGCGATCGGCATTCTGGCGCAGTCGGTCGGCGGCGGTGGCGGCAATGGCGGCTCGACCGTTTCGCTGGCGCTTGCCAAGGATGCCGGTATCGGCGTGGCGCTGGGCGGCAAGGGCGGCGCGGCGGGCAATGGCCTCGATGTCACAGTCATCTCGACCGGCAACATCTCGACCGGCGCCGGCTTCATATCAGGCGGTGTTCGCGGCACGGGTGCTGCCGGCATCCTGGCGCAATCGGTTGGCGGCGGCGGCGGCAATGGCGGCTTCGCCGGCACGCTTGGCGGCGGCAAGTCGATCGCTGTCGGCGTGGCGTTTGGCGGCAGCGGCGCCGGCGGCGGCAGCGCCGATATCGTCAAGGTCACCTCGACCGGCAACATCTCGACCAATTTTGACAATTCGTCCGGTATCATCGCCCAGTCGATCGGTGGCGGCGGTGGCAATGGCGGCTTCAGTGTTGCCGTAACCGGTGCGCTCGGCGATCCCGATGCGGCAACGGCGTCGGTCGCGATCGGCGGCAAGGGCGGCGTCGGCGGCGTCGGCAAGGACGTGACGGTGACGAGCACCGGCACGATCACGACGACAGGCAAATTCTCCAACGGCATCCTGGCGCAGTCGATCGGCGGCGGCGGTGGCAATGGCGGCTTCGCGGTCGCCGGCTCGGCCACGACAGGCAATGCCGGCATCGGCGTCGGCGTCGGCGGCACGGGCGCCACCGGCTCGACCGCTGGCAAGGTGATCGTCAACAGCTACAGCGTCGTCGACTCCAATGGCCAGCCGGTGCTGCAGGCGCCGCCCGCAAACACCGTCTCGATCTGGACCCAGGGCGACAATTCATCGGGCATCTTCGCGCAGTCGGTCGGCGGCGGCGGCGGTTCGGGCGGCTTCGCCGGCAGCCTCGGCGTCGGACTCGGCGGTGGCGGGCTGGGCGTCAGCATCGGCGGCGGCGCCGGATCCGGCTCGACCGCCGATACCGTCACCGTCACCAGCTACAACAACATCCTGACCGGAGGGAAAGATTCCTTCGGCATCATGGCGCAGTCGGTCGGCGGCGGTGGCGGCAATGGCGGCTTTGCCATTGCGCTGGCCGGCAGCAAGGATATGGCGGCGAGTGTCGCGGTTGGCGGCTCCGGCTCGAGCGGCGGCAACGCCGCGGTCGTGACTGTAACCAGCCACGGCAACATCGAAACCGACGGCGACGGCTCGCATGCGATCTTCGCACAGTCCGTCGGCGGCGGTGGCGGCAATGGCGGTGGCGCCGTGGCCGGCACTTTGACCGGCCAGGGCACCGGCAGTCTGGCCGTCGGTGTCGGCGGTTCCGGCGACAATGGCGGCGACGGCAAAGCGGTGACCGTCACCTCGACCGGCGATCTCAGGACCGAAGGTTTGAAGGCCGACGGCATCCTGGCACAGTCGATCGGCGGCGGCGGCGGCAATGGCGGCTTCTCCGGCGCGCTGGCGATCACCACGGGGGCCGGCGCGATCGGCGTCGGTGTCGGCGGTTCAGGCAAGGGCGGCGGCAATGCCGACACGGTCACCGTGACCTCGACCGGCAACATCGTCACCCTCAAGAACGGTTCGAACGGCATATTGGCGCAATCGGTCGGCGGCGGCGGCGGCAATGGCGGAGCCGCGGTCACCATCGCCGGCGCCGGCCAGAAAGCGGCCGCGGCGGTATCGGTTGGCGGCAGCGGCGCCAAGGGTGGCACTTCCCAGCTGGTCACGGTCAACAACATCGGCACGATCAACACGACCGGCGACAAGGCGAACGGTATCCTTGCCCAGTCGATCGGTGGCGGCGGCGGCACTGGCGGCTTCGCCATTTCCGGAGAGATGGTGGTCGACGGCGCCGGTGGCGCCAGCGTCAGCGTCGGCGGCAATGGTGGTGCCGGCCAGGATGGCGGCCGCGTCATCGTCAACAGCAATGTCGGCACTACGCTCGCCAACAACAACGCGACCATTCACACCGTTGGCGGGGATTCGAATGGCATCTTCGCGCAGTCGGTCGGCGGCGGCGGTGGCGATGGCGGCTTCTCCGGTGCTGTTTCGGTCACCGGCCAGAATGCCAAGGCCGCGATCGCGGTGTCTGTCGGCGGCTCCGGTGCGGGCTCCGGCGATGGCAAGATCGTCAACGTCACCTCGGTGGACAACATCCTGACCGAAGGCAATGGCGCGAACGGGATTCTCGCGCAGTCGGTCGGCGGCGGTGGCGGCAATGGTGGGTTCTCCTTTGCCGCGACGATCAAAGGCTCACTCGGCAAGAACCCGAGCAAGAACGGCGCGGTCTCGGTATCGCTGGGTGGCGGTGCTGGTTCGGGTGGCGATGCCGAGAAGGTTACGGTCGATTCCACCGGCATCATCCAGACCGGCGGCGACAAGGCCTTCGGCGTGCTGGCGCAATCGGTCGGCGGTGGCGGCGGCACCGGCGGGCTTAGCGTGGCGGCAGCGCTCAACCTCGGTGAGGGCGGCAACCAGATCACCGCCGCGGTCGGCGGCGAGGGCGGCGGCGGCGGCACCGGCGGCGAAGTTCTGCTGACGCGCCACGGCTCGACCATCACCACCGGCGATCAGTCCGTCGGCCTGTTCGCACAATCGGTTGGCGGCAGCGGCGGCAATGGCGGCATGGCGATCTCCGGCGTGATTGCCGGCACCGATGCCAAGACCCTGTCGGCCAGCGTCGGCGGCTTCGGCGGCGCCGGCACCAACAGTGGCAAGGTGACGATCGACAACACCGGTGCGATTTCGACCTACGGCGTCGAATCGCACGCCATCCAGGCGCAGTCGATCGGCGGCGGCGGCGGCAATGGCGGCATGGCCGTCTCGGCCGTCATCGGCTCGCTCGGCACCGGAACCAATTTCAATGCCGGTGTGACCGTTGGCGGCTTCGGTGGCGACGCAGGCTTTGCAGGCGACGTCTTCGTGACCAATCACGGCCTGTTGCAGACCGGCTTGCTCGCGGCCGGCAGACCGTGACCAATGGTGACGGCGCCTACGGCATCTTCGCGCAATCGGTCGGCGGCGGCGGCGGCTCCGGCGGCAACGCCATCACCGGCGTGCTCGGCCTGAACGGCAACAATGCGGGCACGCAGGTTAACGTCAGCGTCGCCGTTGGTGGCTCGGCCGGCAACGGCAACACGGGCGGCAACGTCACCATCAGGCAGTATGGCGGCATCGAAACCAACGGCATGGGCGCCTTCGGCATCCTGGCGCAATCGATCGGCGGCGGCGGTGGCACAGGCGGTCGCGCCAATTCGATCTCGCTGCAGCTTGGTGCGAAATGCACCCTTCCGAAGGTCTGTGAACCGGCCGGTGGCAAGCCGAACTGGAACCTCCAGGCGACGGTCGGTGGCGCCGGCGGAACCGGCAATGACGCCCAGACCGTCGATGTCGGCAACTATGATTTCATCACCACGCATGGCGACAAGTCGTCCGGCATCGTAGCGCAGTCGATCGGCGGCGGCGGCGGCATTGGCGGCGACGCCTATGTGGGCACCGGCGGCCTGCTGGCGATACCTTACGTGCCGGTCGATCCGACGCTGCTCCTGAAGCCGCTCGGCACCAGCAGCCTGACCAGGTCCGGCACGGTCGCCATTGGCGGCAACGGCGCCGGTGGCGGCAATGGCGGTACCGTCATCGTTGCCAATGAAGGCGTGATCACCACCCACGGCACCAAGTCGGACGGCATCCACGCCCAGTCGATCGGCGGCGGCGGCGGCGATGGCGGCGACGGCGAGGCCGGCGCGCTCGGCACCGTCGGCATTGGCGGTCAGGGCAAGGCCGCCGGCAATGGCGGCTCGGTCACCGTCACCAACGGCAAGACCGACCTCAGCCAGGCCGGCACGGCCATCATCCAGACATTCGGCACGTCGCCGACGCCGCCGGCAGAGGGCGCGCCGAGCGCCGACCCGGAACAGGGCTATTCGGCCGGCATCTTCGCGCAGTCGGTCGGCGGCGGTGGTGGCACGGGCGGTGGCGCCGGTGGCCTGCTGTCGCTCGGCGGCTCGGGCAAGGCGGGCGGCACCGGTGGTCATGTCACGGTCAACAATTATGGCGGCATCCTCACCCATGCCGATGATTCGGTTGGCATTTTCGCGCAATCGATCGGCGGCGGCGGTGGCGCCGGCGGCTCGCTCGGCATCAGCGCGATCGCGGTCGGCGGCTCGGGTGGCGCCAGCGGCTCCGGCGGCCAGGTGGATGTCATCAACGACGCGATGATCGAGACGCACGGCATCGATTCCTACGCGATCCAGGCGCAGTCGGTGGGTGGCGGCGGTGGTTCGGGCGGTGGCAAGAATGGCGGCATCACCGGCTCGATCCCGGCCCTTATCTCGATCGGTGGCGCCGGCGGCTCGTCCGGTATCGGCGGCATCGTCAATGTCACCAACAACAACAGCCTGCACACTTATGGCGCCGGCGCGGACGGCATCAACGCTCAGTCGATCGGCGGCGGCGGCGGTTCCGGGCGGCCGTGCGATCGGCTTCATCGCCGTCGGCGGCAAGGGTGGCGATGTCGGCAACGGCACCACCGCCGGCAGCACCGGCTCTGGCGGCGCGGTCACCGTCAACAACAATGCCAATGGCACGATCACGGTCGAAGGCGTTGGCGCACACGGCATCTTCGCGCAGTCGGTCGGTGCCGGTGGCGGCTCGGGCGGCGGCGCCTTCGGCGTCAGCATCGTGCCGGTTGCGATCGGCGTCGGTGGCGGCGGCGGCAGTTCGGGCGATGGCGGCGTGGTCACCGTCAACAACCATGGCGACATCACGACGGTGTCAGCCTCGTCGGTGGCGATCTTCGCTGAATCGATCGGTGGCGGCGGCGGCACGGGCGCCATGAGCGTAGCGGCGAGCCCCGCGCCTGGCGCCTTCACCTTCGGCATCGGCGGCGATGGCGGCGCCAATGGCAAGGGCGGCAACGTCAATGTCACCAATTTCAGCGATGGCATCATCCACACAAAGGGCTTTGGTTCGACCGGCATCATGGCGCAGTCGGTGGGTGGCGGCGGCGGTGCCGGCGGCGCGTCCTATTCCGTGTCGGGCGGTCCGCCCGGACTCGCCATCGCACTCGGTGGCAAGGGTGCCGCCGGCGGCGACGGCGGCATTGTCACCGTCATCAACAATGGCGCCATGCAGCTCGACGGTGACAATTCCGTCGCGATCTTCGCGCAATCGGTCGGCGGCGGCGGCGGCTCAGGCGGCACGGCGATTGCCGCGGCGATCGGCGTGCCGGTGTTCATCGGCGGCGACACCGGCGCGACCGGCAAGGGCGGCGATGTCACCGTCACCAATACGGGGCAGATCATGCTTACCGGCAATGGCTCTGTCGGCATCTTCGCGCAGTCTGTCGGTGGTGGCGGCGGCGTGGTGACCGCGGGCACCGACGGCATCGTCCAGGCCGTCGCCGGCGGCAGCGGCAATGGCGGTGTGGTGACGATCAACAGCAACGTCGCCATGCTCATCACCGGCGACAATTCGGTCGGCGTGTTCGGTCAGAGCATTGGCGGCGGTGGCGGCGTCGGCGGCTTTTCCGGCAACTATCTCGGCCTCGACCAGGCGCCGGCCGCAAGCAGCATGATGATGGCCATGGTCGCGGCCCCGCAAGGCTTCATGGGCAGCGCCGGCGGCGGCGGCACCGGCGGTGCCATCACCTTCACGCAGACGGCCGACCTCGCGGTCACCGGCAAGAATTCCTTCGCGCTGATGGAGCAGAGCGCCGGCGGCACTGGCGACATTGCCGACAATGGCGACATTAACGTCACCATCGCCAGCGGCGTGACGATCACCGGCGGTTCAGGTGCGGGTGCCGGCATCGGCTACAAGGACGGCAAGGACAATCTGCTGACCAACAACGGCATCGTCCGTTCGATATCGCTGATCGACGGCTACGCCATGCGCGGCGGCGTCGGCAACGAAACGTTCGACAACAAGTACCTGACGGTCGGATCGATGGACCTCGGCGCCGGTCTCAACACCTTCAACAACAAGACCAACGCGGTCTATCTGATGGGCGACACGGTCTATCTCGACCTGCCCGGCCAGTTCAACAATGACGGTTACGCGGCTCCCGGCGGTCTCGACCGCGTCATGACGACCGAGGTCACCGGCAACTGGTCGCAGTCGCTTGGCGGCGTCTATCTGCTCGATCTGGACCTCGACCCTGAAGCGGACCGCATCAATGTGAGCGGGACGGCCGACGTCAATGGCCTGGTCAGCATCAACATCATGAATCCCGGCGCGGCAAAGCCAGGCAACCAGGACTACATCATCCTGGAGGCGCAGGGCGGCGTCACCGACAATGGACTGAAGCTCGATACGATCCCGAGCGCGGTGGCGCAGTATTCGCTGAAATATCCGAATCCTGAGGATATCGTCCTCAATGTTGACATCAATTTCGCCCGCACCGGCCTGACCGAAAACCAGACCGCGGTGGGTCAGGCGATCAACGCGATCCAGACCGATCTGACGTCGCCGAACTTCACCAAGATCGCCAATGCGATCTTCTACATCCCGACGCTCGACCAGCTTGGCGCCGTCTACGACACCATCTCTGGCGAGGGCATCAGCGGCTTCCAGCAGCCGGAGTTCGACGCCAACAACACCTTCCTGGCCCAGATGAACCGGCAGTCCGATGCCTGGCGCATGGGCCTGTCGACGGATCCGATGAGCCAGTCGCTGAAAGTGCCGGAGGTGGCCTATGCCGAACCGCCGGGCAAGGCGCATCCGTTCGATGCCTTGACCAAGGCGCCCAATGCGCAGCGCTGGAATTACTGGGCAACAGCGGGCGGCAATTCGGGCGTGGCTTCCGGCGATCCCGTGGTCGGCAGCGCGGCCCTTGGCTACAAGTCCGGCAACTTCGCCGTCGGCCTCGACTCGCAGGGCGATCCCGACGTCCTGATGGGCTTTGCGCTCGGCGGCGTCGCGGGATCCTTCGCCGTGCCGGATCGCGAAACGTCCGGCAATATCATCGGCGGCCATGCCGGCGCCTATGGTGCACGCAAATGGGGCCAGTTCTACATCAACGGCTCGCTGGCGATGGATCTCTACAGCAATACGACCGACCGCTTCACCTCGGTGCCTGGCGCGCCCAATCCGCTCAATCCGGTGCCGGCCATCACCAGAGAACACTGGACCGGCGATTTCATGAGCGCAGGCTTCGGCACCAGCCTCGAGGCCGGCTGGCGGCAGCCATTCGGCGCCGGCGCCATCACGCCGTTCGCCGGGCTGCAGTTCCAGGCACTGGCGATGCAGGCCTTCTCGGAAAAAGTCGACCAGCGACGGAGCGCTCGGCCTCGACTTCGACAGCCGCACGGTCATCTCGCTGCCGGTGTCGCTCGGCCTGCAGCTCGACACGACGGTTGCCATCGGCGAGACGAAGACGCTGCAGGCCTGGGGCCGTGCCGCCTGGCTGCATGAGTTCAATCCCGACCGCTCGGTGGAGCCAACCTTCCAGGCGGCCCCCGGCTATGCCTTCGTTGTCCAGGGGGCAGCGGCGGCCGAGGACGCGGTCACCGTCAACGCCGGCGTCAAGCTGAACTGGAGCTCCAACACGTCGGTGTTCGCCACCTTCGACGGCAAGTTCGGCGACCGGGTGCAGACCTATGGCGGCAATGTCGGGTTCAGGGTGAACTGGTAGGCGAGGGCACGGATCGCTCGCCAGTCAGTGCATGGCGCACCTATCGTGGGCCGGCAGCTCTGAGGCATCGAGGCTTGCCTTCGCTGGCGCTCATGTGAGGTGCGTTTTGTTCATCAGCGATGTCTGCGTGCACCGGTCAGCCAACGGGCGGGTGTTTTGAAGCCAATTCAAAAAATGAACGGAACTTTTTAGCCGTTCCTTCATATATGCGTGCTTTCTAATTTAAGCTATGGCTTTGAATTGCTTCACCCTAATTCGGCTCATGGCAACCGGTATACGCCGGGGGACAAGTGCAAATGTCGCCACCATCTTCGCCCTCAGCCTGCCGATCGTTGTCGGCGCCGCCGGCTTCGGTGTGGAGACCTCCTACTGGTACTACAACAGCCTGAAGCTGCAGGCGACGGCGGATGCCGCGGCCTATGCCGGCGCGCTCGAACAGATCTCAGGTTCCGACAAGCCGACGATCGTCGCGGCCGCGACACAGTCGGCAGCGACGAACGGGCTGGGCTCGGGCACGATCGTCGTCAACACGCCGCCTGCGTCTGGACCGAACACGGCGAAGAAAGCGGTCGAGGTCATCGTCGGCCAGAAGCTCGACCGGATGTTCACCTCGATCTTCACGCAAGCTCAGGTTCCCGAACAGGCGAGGGCGGTCGCCCTCATCACCAACGCGTCGAAAGCCTGCGTGCTCGCGCTCGACCCATCCGCTTCGCAGGCGGCGCTGTTTTCCGGCAACACCAGCGTGACCCTCATCGGCTGCTCGGTCATGGCCAATTCGATTGCCTCGGACGCCGTCAAGCTTCAGGGCTCGGCAGGCCTGCAGGCCGATTGCCTGATATCAGGGGGCGGCGTTTCCCTCAGCAATCCCGTTACGACCGTCTGCGCGGCGCCGATAATTCATGCGCTGCCTGCCGCCGATCCATTTGCCGACCTGCCGGCCCCGGCAGCCTCGAATCCCTGCCAGAACGATAACAAAGCCACACTGAGTCCAGGCACCTATTGCAGCGGCATGACGCTAAAGGGCAATGTCACGCTCTCACCCGGCGTCTACGTCGTCCAGGGCAATCTCAAGATAAACGCCAACGCTGCCATCACCGGCAGCGGGGTGACGATCTTCATGTCGGGCAGTTCGACGGTCAGCATAAACGGCAACGCGTCCGTGAAGCTCAGCGCGCCGACTTCGGGCACCTATTCAGGCGTTCTGTTCTATGGCGACAGAACCGGCAACAGCGCATCCAGCACTTTCAACGGCACAGCCGACTCGCTGCTGACTGGGGCCATCTACTTCCCAAAACAGCAGATCAGCTATCTCGGCAACTTCTCGGGCAACAACGGCTGCACCCAAGTCGTCGCCAATACGATCCAATGGTCAGGGAATTCAACCATCAATCAGGATTGCACGAGCCTCGGAATGCGAGACATTCCGGCCACGCAGTCCGTGGCACTGGTCGAGTAGCTTCCCATGGAACGCCGACCAGAGCCGAACCTTGGCGACGCTTCAGGCGTTGCCGCGGTCGAGTTCGCGATGGTCCTGCCTTTCCTGTGCGTAGCGCTGCTCGGTATAATCGACGGCTGGTCCTATGTGACGAGCTCGCTGTCGATGCGTGCCGGCGTGAAGACCGCCGCCAATCTGATCATGGAAGGCTCGAGCAATGATACGGCGACGCAGGCGGTTGCCATTTCGAGCTGGGAGAAGCGGCCGGCGGACGGCCAGGTCACGCTAAGCCGGATCTACATGTGCGGGACGACCGTGGTCGATGCCTCCACCCTGTGCAGCGGGCCAAAAGTGCCATCGGTCTATGTCCAGATCCAGGCATCCGCCACCTGGACGCCGCCCTTCAGCTTCGGCGTCTTTTCTGGTCCGAGCGTCATCGGCCACCTGGAGGTGATCCGTGTTCGGTAGGGCTAGCGCGTTCAGGCGGAACCGATCGGGCGGGGCCGGGTTGGAGTTCGCGCTGATCGCGCCCTTCCTCATCATATTGCTGTTCGGGATCTTCGCCTTGGGCTGGTCGATGAACTCCGTCTCCAGCGTCCGCTATACGCTGGAGACATCGTCACGCTCGCTGCAGCTTCAGAACACGCTGACCCAGGCCGACATCCAAGCGATCGCCACGCAGAAATTGCAGGCCTTGGGTTTGAAGGATGTGAACGTGACGATCGCCATCGATCCGGCGAGCGGCGGCTTCCGCATGGCGCATCTGACCGCCACCTATGCCTTTGTCGTCGACTTCCCTTACCTCGACACCTTCCCGATCAACTACGCGACCACTGTCACCGTGCCGCTGGTCGGCGGTTAGGCAGGCGTTATCCGCTGTGTCGCGCGACCTCTGATCGTCAACGCCATTCCAACCGTTATGTCGAGGCCGATGGCGCACACGTCCCCACAGCGCGCTGAGCCGGAAACCCTCATGCCGCCTTTGATTGACGCGCCGTCTCGCCAGCATGATCCTCAAATCGCGAAGAGGGCAAGTTGCCGGCCGCTGCAAGACTATCCAACAGATGGAGGATTTCGCGGGCAGCCTCGGATTTGCACGAGTAGAAGATGTTCTGCCGCTGACGTCGAGGAGTTACGAGTTTCAGGCGCATCAGCTTGTAAAGGTGCTGCGACAAAGCGGATTGGCTCAATCCAACTCGCTTGGCGAGATCGCCAACTGACAATTCCCCCCAACCAAATGAACCAAAATCAACAGCCGCTTTTCTGAGCCCATCAAAAATAACAGCTCAGCGACATCACTCTTTGCGGCCAGTTTTTCGGGGGTCACCTTCTTCTTCCTCTACATTCTGTCTGCTGCTGCGGTAAACGCTCAGTTAGGTTCAAAGCTTCCCAGAATTTCCTGGTGCTAAGAAAATGGCCGGCGCTCAGTTGGGCGGGGGGTGTTGGGGTAGAGGCGCCGGCCAGGCGGAAACGGGCCCGCCACAAGCACACGCTAATATACGGTGCCGCCAGCGCCTATGGTGTGATCGCGGAAGCCTGGTGCCGTAGCGGGCGGGCGCCCGACCGGCTGGGCGGACTGGATGCGCGGCGTCGGCTTCGAGCCAAACGGCACCTGGCACGGAACCAATTTCAGCGACAGCGATCTGGCACTCGCGGCCGCCGAGCGGGGCCAAGGCGTGGCCCTGGGCAGCTTGACTTTAGCAAGCGAGGCGATCGCTTCAGGGAGCCTCGTCCAGCTATTCGAGCACGTGCTTGATGCGGGGCGTGGATGGTATGCAATCTCCACGCAGGACCGGCTTCGGGACGTTGATGTGCGGGGACCTGGGATTGGCTGCGTGGACAGGCGTTGCCCGAGTCGCACGTCCCTTGATCGTCAACGAGGTCACGCCTGGGAGGGTTGCGATTGCTCATCGCCAGCGGCCGATGCGTCTACTTGACCTTTTCAATCTCCGGGCCTGGCATCTGGTCGGTCGCCGGAGCCGGCTTGCAATCCTGGCCCTTGCAGTCGAGGACTGGGTCTTCGGCCGGAGGCAGGCAATTTTGCCCCTCGCAATGAACTGGCGGCTGCAGTGGTGCTATTTCGCTGTTTGGCGGAACAGGCTTATCTTCAGCGCGTGCGCCTGATAGTTCTACTAGGCCGACGACGGCTGTGCACAAAAGCGACGTCTTCAGCAAGTTCATTCCCGCCTCCACGGCTGAGAGCGGGTGGAACTTACACCTTCGGGTTGATGCCTACATCCTGTCGCCCGCGAACGATGTTAACAGCGCGTTTCAACAAGCTCGACGCGGATGCGAAACTGCCCAGTAGAAGAAACCGGACGAGCGGTTGGCCGTTGCGCAATATGTTCTTTGCGCTCGCCAGAATGCTTACATTTTAAGGCTGAGTCCATGCATCAGAGGTCTCTTAAAGTCTCGGCCATAAAATTAGCAACTGCTAAAATTTCTCCTTTGCGTTTAATCGCGCCGTAATGTGCCCGAAACGATAATGCCGGGATCAGTCACTGTGGCTGGCAAGCCGACATTGGAGAAAACGATGAAAAAGCTCCCCTTGCTGTTAGCGACTTCTGTCGGTGCGCTGGGCATTTTCACGGCAGCTAATGCCTTCGCAAGCCAGGTCTCCGATCACGGTGGTGCAGCGACCGTCAACGCGCCAAATGATGATGGTCAGGGTGTCACCGCCGGCGACCAGAACGATGATGATGCGGTCGAAACCGAAGCCAGCAATGGCCACCATGGTGACGATAGCGCCACCGCCGGCCAGCAAAAGAGTGGTGACGACCAGGGTGAGAAATCCGGTGATGACAGCGGTGACCACCAGAGAGGTGAGCACCAGAGCGGTGAGCATGCGGGTGGCGAGGGCGGTGGCAGCGGTGGTGGTGGTGGTGGCGAGGGTGGTGGTAGCGGTGGCGGTGGCGGCGAGGGTGGTGGCGGCGGCGGTGACGACTGACACAGGCGGCTTAGCCGGCCAGTTAAGCCTTGTCGCCAAAGCGATCATGGTTTTCCACCGTTAACTCTTTGGATCGAGTTTTCTTGCTGGAGCTTCGGTGACTCGTTTATTAGAAATCCCTTATGGAGCGACGGCACACAATCCGAAGAGTCATGGATGGGCTCTGGGAGGTCTACGACATAGACAACAGCAAGGTTGTGCGCGTGGGCGGAGTGCCCTTGACAAACTTGTTGGATGAAGACGCGCTCGACGCGTTGGACCTGATAAGGGATGGCTTCCTGGCTCCTGGCCAGCCCAGGAAGACAAAGGCCTAAGGCGAGGTGCCAGTTCCGCACGACTAGTCGTGCGTCGGAGGTTGCAATCCCAGACGCAAACGCTGATCTTCAGCGAAAGCGATGGCATCTGGCTCACGTTCGAAGGCTCTGGAATAGCTGTTGCCGTCCGTTGTTACGACCCTAACAACCCACTCGCCTAAGGATTGGCTGATTTCTACTGCTGGGGCAGACGGTCTGTTATCGGCCATGCCCCTGCTTTAAAAACTGACGGTTTCGGAATGTCTCACGAAGTTCGTTGCCCCCTTATTAGATCATCTTAATATAATGCCATAGCAATTGCGATACCAGCTTAAGCTGACCCAAACGGGACGCTTTCCGGATGGCCTGGCGCATGAGCGGGCCAGACGATGCTGCGGTGTAGAACAGCGGCCGGCGAGAACGCGCGCTGGGAGGGCTCCCTACGGTCTGGGCAGCGGAAGGTTTCCTTCGGCGCAGGCAACCTGATAGCCTTGCTGGATAAGTAGTCTCCTGATCCCCGGAGCCTCGGTCATGTGCAACGACTACGAACAGCATGTCCTCTGGGCTGAATATTGCCGGATGATGGCTTCACTGGCGCTGAAAATCCCGACCCATCAGACCGAGCTCGACCTGCCAAAGGCTGACGACGTCCGCATCAACGATCCGGCACCGATCATGCGCACCGCGGGCGATGAGATCGAGCTGGCCTCGATGACTTTCGGATTTCCGCCTTCCGGACCGAAAGGCGGACCTGTGTTCAACTTCCGCTCGGAAGGCCGGCAATTTGCAAATAGCAACCGCTGTCTCATTCCGGCGTCGGGCTTCTTCGAATTCACCGGCACGAAATATCCGAAGGCCAAACATCGCTTCGCGCTTAACGGCGCCCCGTTCATGGCGATTGCGGGCCTATGGCGGGAAGGCGCGGGCAACAAGCCTCCTACCTTCACCATGCTGACGACGGAGCCAGGGCCGGATGTCGCGCCAATTCACAACCGGCAGATTGTCGTCCTGCAGCCAGAGAACTGGGCGGCCTGGCTCAACCTGTCGAAGCCCGAGGGCGAGCTGGTGCGACCGCTGCCGGCCGGGGCGCTGTCGGTGGAAACGGTGCGCGCCGAGCGTTCGTGACTTATATGCACTTCCGTCGGAAGTAGGCGTTGGCGATGAGCCAATTTGCGATCCAGGCCTGCCCGAATAACCCTTGCTGCTGGGCTATGCCATAAGCCTGCAAAAAGGCCCCGGCGCAGGGTGAATCGCCGGAGCCTTAGCCATGTACGAGCTACTCAGCATGTCTGCTTATTATGATGCGCTAACATGCTCAAGAATCCGTAAATCCGCCACACAACCTGTAGCTGGTGGCAGGCGAGGGAGGGGCAGGAATATAATCCTTCCTGTTGCGGCGAACCCCTCAAAAACGGAGATCGCCAAATGGCCAGGACCAAACCTTCCAAGCAGTTATCGCAGGCTGAAATCGAGAGGCTTCCTGGTGGCAGCGGAAGCGCTCCACAAGAGCATCGTGAAGCCGCTCATATCGCCTACATGCGATCACTACCGCGCTACGCGAACCCTGCATACCCACAGATCGGGATGTGAATAGGACGCCCAGCCTAGCCGACTTGGGGGTTCCTTCGGGGCAAGCCGGCTATTGCTTTCGTCGGCCCACGCTCATCGTCAGGGGCGTCGGCTCCACAGGGGAGTAGGGTGCTGATCGGCCGTGTTGCCTGGCACCACGTTTTAAACCCTGCGCAGCTTTGATCACTGCCTTGCGGCTGTTGCCGTGTTTTAGGATCAACTCCCAGACCAGGTCCGCTGTCAAACCGTTCTCCGAAGCGAAACATTCGACCTCATGGTCGTGAATAGCATCATGCCAAGGCTTAAAGCCACCCATTTGGGACTCCGCTCTAGGCGCCGCATGGCATGTATATGCATTAATGCTAATATATGCGAAACATGCGAACGAAGGACGTAAGGCCTTGGCGATGCCCGACAAGCCTGCAACAACCTACATCGTCAGCGTGTTCGATAAGCCTTATTGGCGCACTATCCTCACCACCAAGGACAGGGCAGAAGCAGAGGCGATGGAACAGGCGATAGTCCAGGACGGAGTGAAAGCGGCTGGCGGGAGAGAACATCGCAGCAGCCGAAGTCCTCCGATGCGACCTCTTCCGGCTCACTCATCCATTGCGGGAGCGTTTCGAAAAAGAGGGATGGCCAGGCGATGCGCTGAAAGGCGGTGCAGCCTGCCAACCGCAAGGTGATGGATGAACGCAAAGCCGTCGGCTTGATTTGAAATCCCAACTGGGTCGGAATTTGGCCCGCTGCCGCTGGTGGCGGGCCTTTTTAGTTGGCGACATCGGAACAAAGAGAACGGCTATTTGGTTTCAAGTGACGGAGGAACCGATGCCAAATCAAGCCAAAGAGCCACGGCCGGCACCCGACCCGCATAAGACGCCTGTCGATGACGAAGCAGCCCCGGAGCCTAAACATATCGATCCGCCACCGCGAGACGTGCGAGAGGCACCGGTACCAAATCCAAACGGCGAGAAGACGTGACCGCCAGCCCGCTGCCTCACGGTGGCGGGCTTCCTGTATCTTGTGGCAGAAAAGTCACGCAGCTTGAATATGCAGAGCCTTCAACCGGAGCGAGCTTATTATCCAGCCAAGCGAGGCGTACCGTTTGACTATCCACGAGTAAATGGGGTTGCTCGTGACGCCTCCCGAACTAGCGCCCGCTGCCCTTCAGGTGGCGGGCTTTTTCATTTTTCCAGCTACGGAGTGCTGATGCCAGCGAGACGGAAGAGTTCTGGCCAGCGAAGCACGAGCGCCAGGACACCTCCAAAAACTATTAAGAACTGCCAAAACCCCAAGGTGCCCTTCATCTCGCCCCTCAAGCCGGAAATATCTTTGCCCAAGGCAGACACGTCCTCTTTCGTCGCCAGAGCATTAGCGCGCTCATCCAGGCGGGCGAGCGTAACCTTGATGTCGATTATCGCATCTTCGAGGGCTTTAACGCGCTGCTCCACAGGATCATATGTACCGCCACCATCGCCAGATTCAAAGGCTTGGGCGCCAAGTTCGTGATTCTCGTTTGAGGGGACGAGGCGTGCGTATGGTTCAACCATTTTGCACCGGCTTTGCTGTTGTCATGGCGTGCATCACCAGATTGTCGATCTGGCTGATCGCGTTCCGCTGGTGCAACAAGGCGGCATCAAAGTGCTTCTGAGCGCTTTCAGTATCCCCGTGGGTAAGAGCCTGAAGACAGGAGGAGAGGTCGCTTTGGCCGATGATGCATTCACGTATCGAGAGAAATAGATTGTCGAGATCTGACCGCCGCAAAATCACTTGCAACGGCGCGTCTGCGGGCACGGAGGCCCACATTCGCTACGCTTCTTGAGTGATAACAGGCTCGGGAGCTTTGGGCGGTTCGTCCATTATCCCCTCTTGCTTTTCCGATATCGGGCGGATCTGCCCGATACTCGCAGGGCCGTGGCTAATTGCAAGTGACAGGATTCGCGACGGGATATTGGCCAAAAATTGGACAGGGCAGGGAGGTTTTCTCAAACGCTTGAAATTGCTGGTACGCCCAAGGGGAATCGAACCCCTGTTACCGCCGTGAAAGGGCGGTGTCCTAACCGCTAGACGATGGGCGCGCTCAGACGAAGCGGCTTATACTGACGTTGTGCGCAACCGGCAACCCGTCAGTTGCCGCCTTGGACAACTTTTTGCGGACCTGCCAGGTTGGCGATTTCGCCGGGGTTGGGCATCACGGCCGCGCGGCTTGGCGATTAGCAGAAACGCCTATCGCCTCGTCATTCTAGGGTCAGCGCTGCGTCGCTTCGCTCCTTGCTCCGCCCTAGAATGACGAAGTTGGGGACGCTTAGGCCAATCTCGAATGTTTGGGGATGCTCCACTGGAGCGACATTGCCTGAACGGCCTCGGCTGCCAACAGGCTCCGGCCTGTCAAATCGTGCCGCTAGCCGTCGTCGCCACCGCCGCTGCGCCGGCGGCAGCGCCAGTTCCAGTCGCGCTCGGGGCCGACGTCGACGTGGACCGATTCGGTGTGGCAATAGGTGCCGACACCGCCGCGCCAGGCATGGTCCTGATGTAGTTCGCCAGCTCCCATTTGGAGACGCCGGGCACCTGGATGTCGGCGGCGGCGCAGTACATGTGCAGCGAATTCTTGGCGCCGTTGGCGCGGCGGTTGCGGGCCGGGTCGCGATAGCCCGAGGTGACCACCATCTTGCGGCCGTAATGGCCTTCGATCGTCTTCAGCACGCGCACCAGCGACGGCTTCAGGCAGGCGACGTCGACGCTTTCGTTCTGCCTCAACAGCCCGTTGGGCGCGAGCCTGGCCATGCCGGCGGCGGACGCGACCTGATAGGAGCCGCCGATTGGACCCTCGTCCTCATTGAGGTCGACGTCGCTTTCATCGTCGAGGCCGGATTTGCGCTTGATCTCGAACAGCGCCGTCTGGCGCACGCCGGGCAAGGCATCGCTGCCCGTGATGTGACCGGTGTCGTCACCGGTCGAAGCCAACTGTATCGGTTTTGCCGTGGCGTCGGCCGAGGCCAGCGTGATGATCGGCTTTGCCGGTGCGGCCGGCGCGGGCTTGGCCTGCACCGGTGGCTGTTCGCCTGTGCGCGTGTTGATCAGTGGAGCGGCTGTGGCCGAAGCGGGCGTGGCGCCAAACATGGAGGCCAGGAAGCCTTTTTTCTTCGGCGCCTCGGCTTGCGGCGCCTCGCCCGCCGTCACATAGACCGGATTGTTCATCACAGGTGCTGCGGCCGGCTTTGGCGTTGTCACCGCGGCGTCGGCGGCGGCGATCTTCTGGGCGACCGCGTCGGTCTGCTGCGCCGTCTGTGCGGGCTGCTGCAAGGTCTGCGGCGTTTGTCCCACGATCGTTTCAGCGCCGGCCGGCACTGTCAGCGGAAAGGCGGCCTGCGGCTTGGCCATCGGCACGTAGGCGACCTTTTCGGGCAGCGCCCTATCGCCTTCGCTCATCACGGTCGTTTGCGTTGTTGTCGTCTGCGATGTCGAATCGGCGGTGGCGATGGGCTTGCCGGTGGCGGCCGCATTGATGTCCGAGGCGGAGGCGTTGTAGCCGGGCATTCCGACTGACATTGTCGGGTCGCCGGCCGATGTGCAGGAGGCCAGGAGCACGGAGCAGAGCGCTGCCACGATGGCGCGGCGTTCTCCCTTTGCGAGGCTCCATCCTGCTGATTTCAAAGTCAAATTCCCCCTCGATGTCCGGTCGGTATGTCCTTGGCGCAGCCCTAGGATGTCTGCGTCGAGGTGACCTTTGTCTCCGATCCGGAAACGAGACCTGTGTCAAATCCGCAAGCCTGGAAGTATTTTTGCAATGATTGCCGAATTGCGGCTGCTTGATGGTTGACGACACCATTTCGCCCGCTTTTGCCGGGCCGTCAACTCACCACACATTACAGTCCGTTACACACGCACCTTCACATAGGTGCCGGGCGCATCGCCCAAGGTTTTCATATGCTTGCCGGGTTTGCGGGCAGGCACGCGGGTGTTGTCCTTGGCCTCTATCCAGCTTTGCCAGTGCGGCCACCAGGATCCCGGATGGTCTGTGGCCGTGGCGATCCATTGGTTAAAATCGCCGATCGGCGCGCCACCGGTCCAGTACTGGTATTTGTTGGATGCGGGCGGATTGACGACGCCGGCGATATGGCCGGAGCCTGCCATGACATAATCGACCTTGCCGCCGAAATATTTCGAGCCGAGGAAGACGGACAGCGCCGGCGCGATGTGATCTTCCCGGGAGGCGAGGTTGTAGATCGGGATGGTGATGTCGCCCAGCGAGATGGTGTGGCCGGCGAGCTCCATCGTGCCCTGCGAAAGCGTATTATCGAGGTAGCAGTTGCGGAGGTAGAAGGAGTGGTTGGCCGCCGCCATGCGGGTCGAATCGGCGTTCCAGTAGAGCAGGTCGAAGGGCAGGGGATCCTTGCCGCGCATGTAGTTGTTGACGACATAGGGCCAGATCAGGTCGCCTGAGCGCAGCATGTTGAAGGCGGTCGCCATCTTCGTGCCGTCGAGATAGCCCTTTTCGTTCATCGACTTTTCCACCGCCGCGACCTGTTCCTCGTCGACGAAGACTTTCAGGTCGCCGGCATGGGTGAAGTCGACCTGCGTGGTGAAGAAGGTCGCCGACTTGATGCGGTCGTCGCCCTCGGCGGCCATCAGGGCCAGGGCCGCCGCCAGCAGCGTGCCGCCAACGCAATAGCCGATGGCATTGACGTCCCGCTCGCCGGTGGCCTTCTCGATCGTGTCGAGGCCGTATTGCAGGCCTTCCCTGATATAGGCTTCCCAGCTCTTGGCGCCGTGGCGCTCGTCTGGATTGATCCAGGAGATGACGAAGACGGTATGGCCTTGCTCGATCGCCCAGCGGATGAAGGATTTCTGCGGGTTGAGGTCGAGTATGTAGAACTTGTTGATCCATGGCGGGCAGATCAGCAGCGGGCGCTTCAGTACCGTCTCGGTCGCAGGATCATACTGGATGATCTCGGCGACATCGCTACGGCCGACCACCTTGCCGGGCGTGGTGGCGATGTTCCTGCCGATCTCGAAGGGCGAATAGTCGGCCTGCCGCAGCTTCAGGTCGCCCTTGCCGGCGGCGATGTCCTCGGCCAGCATTTTCATGCCGCGCACCAGGTTCTCGCCGTTGGAAGCGACGGTTTCGCGAAACAGTTCCGGGTTGGTCAGGATGAAATTCGACGGCGAGATGGCGTTGGACACCTGCTTGACGTAGAAACTCGCCTTGTGGCGAGTGTGCTCGTCCAGACCTTCGGCGTGATCGACCAGTTCGGACGCCCAGCGTGAGGTGACGAGATAGGCCTGCTTGAGGAAATCGAAGAAGGCGTTGCGGCCCCATTCCGGATCCTGGAAGCGCTTGTCGCCGCGCTCCGGCTTGACGGCGTCGTCGGGTGCTTCCGCGTTGGGACTGACGCGCTGGATGGCATTCGCCCACACGGTCATGTAGCCGGCGAACAGCCGCGTCTGCGCTTCGAGCGCGCGCTGCGGGTCGGCAAGCCAGTATTCGCTGAGCTTGGAGAAGGTCTTAACCATGTCGACGACCGGCTCGGCGACGTGGTCGCGCACTTCGCCGCGTTCGCGCGGTTCGGCCCAGGCGGACGCCGCCTTGCCGGCCTGCTCGATCATACGCGCCATATTCAACGCAAAGCGCTCCGGGTCCTTCACCAGATATTGCTCGACGGTCGAAGGCTCGTCATCTTCCGCTTTGCCCGAATCGGGTGTTTTGGACATGGTTCGCGGGGTTCCTCCCGAAGCGTTTTCTTGACATATTAACATGGGACATCCGACAGGGTCCAATCTCGCTCTACCTCGGCTGCCAAGGAAACAATATGACGATTTATTTTGGCGGGACTGTTTTTTTGCTGCCGCACGCTTTTTCCGCATCGGCGCGGCGATCGTCCTCCTGGCGATTGCCGGGTGTTCGAGCACGAATACCAGTGGTCCGGTGCCCATGGCCGAGAATGCAGGCCCGAAGGATACCGGCACCTTCCCGAACCTCAACATCCCGCCACAAGTGGCGAACAAACAGTTCACCGCGGACGAGAGCAAGGCCAAGCTCGCCGAACTCAAGGCCGCCAAGAACGCGCAGGGCGCCAAAAGTGGTGGTGGCGCTGCCGGCAATCAGGCGGCACTGACGGATCTGGCCAAGAAGCATGGCCCGCAGACGCTGGAGCAGATCGAAGGCAAATGCGATCCCACCCTCGACCCTACCTGCAAATGAGTATATAGCGCGCGCCCAATACCCCCTTTTGCTGTCTGGAACTGCCATGGAAGAGTTTCACAAGGTTCGCCGGCTTCCGCCTTACGTGTTCGAGCAGGTCAACCGGCTCAAGGCCAGCGCCCGTTCGCGTGGCGCCGACATCATCGACCTCGGCATGGGCAATCCGGACCTGCCGACGCCCAAGGCCATCGTCGACAAATTGTGCGAAGTGGTGCGCGATCCGCGCACGCATCGTTATTCCTCGTCGCGCGGCATTCCGGGCCTGCGCCGCGCCCAGGCCGCCTATTACCAGCGCCGCTTCGGCGTGAAGCTTAATCCCGACACGCAAGTGGTGGCCACGCTCGGCTCGAAGGAAGGCTTCGCCAATATGGCGCAGGCGATCACCGCGCCCGGCGATGTCATCCTGTGCCCAAACCCGACCTATCCGATCCACGCTTTCGGCTTCATCATGTCGGGCGGCGTCATCCGTTCGCTGCAGGTCGAACCTGATGATGGCTTCATCCCGGCGCTTGAGCGCGGTGTTCGTCACTCGATCCCGAAGCCGCTGGCGCTGATCCTCAACTATCCGTCGAACCCGACGGCGCTGGTCGCTTCGCTCGATTTCTACAAGGACGTGGTGGCGTTCGCCAAGAAGAACGACATCATCATCCTGTCCGACCTTGCCTATTCCGAGATTTATTTCGACGGCAATCCGCCGCCTTCGGTGCTGCAGGTGCCGGGTGCCATCGATGTCTGCGTCGAGTTCACCTCGATGTCGAAGACCTTCTCCATGCCCGGCTGGCGCATGGGCTTTGCCGTCGGCAACGAACGGCTGATCTCGGCGCTGACTCGGGTGAAGTCCTATCTCGACTACGGCGCCTTCACCCCGATCCAGGTGGCGGCGGCGCATGCGCTGAACGGTGACGGCGCCGATATCGCCGAGGTGCGTGACATCTATCACAAGCGCCGCGACGTGATGGTCGATTCCTTCGGGCGCGCCGGATGGAACATTCCGGCACCCGCCGCCTCGATGTTCGCCTGGGCGCCGATCCCCGAACCGTTCAAGCATCTCGGCTCGCTCGAATTCTCCAAGCTGCTCATCGAGCACGCCGATGTGGCGGTGGCGCCCGGTGTCGGCTTCGGCGAACATGGCGACGATTTCGTGCGCGTGGCGCTGGTGGAAAACGAGCACCGGATCCGCCAGGCGGCGCGCAACATCAAGCGCTTCCTGTCGAGCAGCGCCAAGCAGCCCAACAATGTGGTGCCGCTGTCCGCCCACCGGTAAGCAAAAATTCGATCTGATTTGAGGGACGTCGCCTTCCATGGCTGAAGCTCTGCGTGTTGGAATTGCCGGACTTGGCACGGTCGGTGCATCGGTGGCGCGTGTGCTGCGCGACAAGGCAGCGGAACTGACCCGGCAATGCGGGCGCGACATTGTCGTGTCGGCGGTTTCGGCGCGCGATCCGAAGCGCGACCGTGGCGTCGATGTCAGTTCGGCGAAATGGTTCGACGATCCGGTCAAGATGGCGCAGACCGCCGATATCGACGTTTTCATCGAGCTGATTGGCGGCGATGAAGGGCCGGCGCGCCTGTCGGTGAAGGCGGCGCTCGAAGCCGGCCGCCATGTCGTCACCGCCAACAAGGCGCTGCTCGCCAAGCATGGCGTGGCGCTGGCCGAGATCGCCGAGAAGAAGGGCGTGCTGCTCAACTACGAGGCGGCGGTGGCGGGTGGCATTCCCGTCATCAAGACGATGCGCGAGGCGATGGCCGGCAACTCGGTCACCCGCGTCTTCGGCATCCTCAACGGCACCTGCAACTACATTCTGACCCGCATGGAGGCCGAGGGCATCTCGTTCGATGCCTGCCTGAAGGACGCGCAACGGTTGGGTTACGCCGAGGCCGATCCGACCTTCGATATCGAGGGCCATGACACCGCGCACAAGCTGTCGATCCTGACCAGCCTTGCCTTCGGCACCAAAATCGCCGCCAACGACATCTATATGGAAGGCATTTCCAACATCACCCAGGCCGACATCCGCGCGGCCGGCGATCTCGGCTACCGGATCAAGCTGCTCGGCGTCGCCCAGCGCACCGAAAGCGGCATCGAGCAGCGCGTGCACCCGACCATGGTGCCGACGGCCTCCGTCATCGCGCAGGTGCACGGCGTCACCAATGCGGTGGCGATCGAGACCGACATCCTCGGCGAACTGTTGCTCTCCGGTCCCGGCGCCGGCGGCAACGCCACCGCCTCGGCCGTCATCGGCGACGTCGCCGACATCGCCAAGAGCCGGCCCGGTTTCCAGCACGGCCCGGTCTTCGGCCGGCCGGCGAAGGAGCTCAGGCCCTACAAGAAAGCGCAGATGCGCAGCCATGCCGGAGGCTATTTCATTCGGCTGACCGTGCATGATCGCATCGGCGTCTTTGCCGCGATCGCCAAGCGCATGGCCGACAACGATATTTCGCTGGAATCGATCGTCCAGCACGCGGTCAATGGCGAGGCCGAGGCGCAGAAGACAGTGATCCTGGTGACGCACGAGACCACCGAGGCTGCCGTGCGCAAGGCCGTCGACGGCATCACCAAGGACGGCCATCTGACCGACAAGCCGCAGGTCATCCGCATCGAGCGGGCAGGGTAGCTCCGTCTCCGGGGAAGAATCCCCGCCGGCCTTGCGGTCGATCCGATTGGCGATCAGCCGCGAATAGACCGGAACGAAATCGTTGCAGCACCGTTCTCTTGGTCAGCAACCAAGGGAGCCGCTTCATGGCCGATACCAACAAATCCGACACGCCAGGCATCGACGATATCCAGAAAACCCTGGAAAAGCAGATCGCCGAGTTGCGCAAGGAAATCACCAAGATCAACAAGAGCATTTCGGCGCGGGGCGCGGAAATGCTCGATGACGCCAGCGAGCAGGCTTCGGATTTTTACGAAACGGCGCGGCGCGCGCATCGCGCACGGCACAGCAGCTGCGCAGCCAGGCCCAGGCGGTCTCGGAAGTCGCGCGAGAAAATCCGGGCACGACAACCGCCGTGGTCGGCGTGATCGGCCTGCTCGGCTTTCTGGCCGGAATCGCCGTCGGCCAGTCGTTGAACAACGACACATCGCGCCGCTGGTACTGAAAGCGTCGGTCTTGAGTCGGCATTGCCGGCTCCCGTTTTAGGAAATCATTTCTAGGAGGGCATCGTGGCTTCATCCATGTTGATCGGCATTCTGATCACATTTCTCGTCATCATTCTCGTTCTCTATCTGGTGCAGCGCCTGCCGCTCGACGCCAGGATGCGACAGATCGTGCAGGTTATCGTCATCATCATCGGCATCATTTCGCTGCTCAAATACCTTGCGGTTTTCTAGATCGCGAGACCAACAGTTTGGGCGTCTTCAAGGCGGCCCGGTCGTTTGCGACCGGGCCGCAATCTTGTTGGGAATACGGTTCAATCGATTGATATTGCTGGCCTTTCGATAAAACTTGCGGCAGGTCTTGCCGTTGTCATGCTCGTTTGACAAAACAGGCGCGCCTCCGGCGGGAGGCGCTACGCGAACGAGGATTTCCCGAAAATGAATGTGGCCCAGAACATTGTCGCCGGCCTGGACCGGATACTCACCATGGAACTGGTGCGCGTCACCGAACGGGCCGCTGTCGCGGCCGCCAGGCTGCGCGGCCGCGGTGATGAGAAGGCTGCCGACCAGGTCGCGGTCGACGCCATGCGCCAGGAGCTCAACTGCCTGGCCATCAAGGGCACGGTGGTGATCGGCGAGGGCGAGCGCGACGAGGCGCCGATGCTCTATATTGGCGAGGAGGTCGGCACCGGCAAAGGTCCGGCGGTCGACATAGCGCTCGATCCGCTCGAAGGCACGACGATCTGCGCGAAGAACCTGCCCAACGCGCTTGCCGTCATCGCCATCGCCGAGAAGGGCAGCCTGCTGTTCGCGCCCGACGTGTACATGGACAAGATCGCCATTGGGCCGGGCTATGCCGAAGGCGTCATCAATATCGATGCCTCGCCGGCCGAGAACATCGCGAGCCTGGCCCGGGCCAAGGGCGTCGCGGTGTCCGATATCACCACTTGCATCCTCGACCGGCCGCGCCACGCCAAGCTGATCGATGCCGTGCGCGCCACGGGCGCGGCGATCCGGCTGATCGGTGACGGCGACGTCGCCGGCGTCATCCACACCACCGACCCGGAAGAAACCGGCATCGATATCTATCTCGGCACCGGCGGCGCGCCGGAAGGCGTGCTGGCTGCGGCTGCGCTGCGCTGCACCGGCGGCCAGATGCAGGGCCGGCTGATCCTCGACACACCCGAGAAGATGGCCCGCGCGGCGAAGATGGGGATTTCCGATCCGAAGCGGATCTATCACGCGGAAGACATGGCGCGCGGCGACGTGCTGTTCGCTGCCACCGGCGTCACCGACGGCAACATGCTGGCCGGCGTCAAGTTCGGCCGCACCTACATCACCACGCACACGATCGTGCTGCGCTCCTCGTCACGCACCGTGCGCGAGATCAAGGCCCGGCACCAGGATCTGGATAAGTTCTAGAGCAGCTTGCGAAGCCGCACCGCAGTTGCTAGCCCATGGCTGCATCTGAACCCTGGCCGCGCAAGGATTGACGATGAATGCGTTCGACTGGCACGCGGATCCGATTTCGCGTGCCACGCCCATCACGAAATCCTATCGCAACACCCAGAATGTGCGCCGCTTTTTCACCCGCGAATGCGGCGATACGTTCAGGTTCGACCGGCCTTTCATGGCCTGGCTCAAGGACGGTCTGGAAAAGACGATGGGGGATGCAGCCGACGAATGGATCCGGCGCCAGGCTGAAAAGCGGAAAGCGTAGTTTTTCTTGAATTTTCCTGCGACGCCACCCGCCGCGAACCGTTTGGCTTTGCCCGCCTTTGGCCCTGAGGCGGACCGCGTTCTCGCGAGGCGCTTCAGCCTGTTGCTTGTGCGTGTCGTTATCCCAAAACCGCTGCACACATTTTGGGCGATATGCACTATCCTGCTGCCAACCATAGATTGGCAGAGCGCATGATGGGCGACAGGCGCCTCTTCCTCGATGTCAGGCAGTCGGCGACCGGTCTCTCCTGGGAGCACCGGCTGACCGAACGCCAGGACATGGTCGCGCTTGCCATCGCGCAAGGCCATGGCGTGCCCGACATCGTCGCGCGCGTGCTGGCCGGACGCGGCGTTACCGCCGATGAGACCGAGCGGTTCCTCGATCCGACGATCCGCGACCTGTTGCCCAATCCGGCCTCGCTGACCGACATGGACAAGGCAGCCACCCGCATCGCCGCGGCAGTGATGGCGAGGGAAAAGGTGGCGATCTTCGGTGACTACGATGTCGATGGCGCCGCCTCGTCGGCCTTGCTGAAGCGGTTCCTGGCGCATTTCTCCATACCGTCGGAAATCTATATTCCGGACCGTATCTTCGAGGGTTACGGCCCCAATCCAGATGCCATGCGCGAACTGGTCTCGCGCGGCGCAACGCTGATCGTCACCGTCGATTGCGGCACCAACAGTGCCGTGTCGGTCGATGCGGCCAATGAAGCCGGCGCCGATGTCGTGGTGCTCGACCACCATCAGGTCGGCGGCGCCTTGCCGGCGGCGATCGCCGTCGTCAATCCGAACCGCGACGACGATCTTTCCGGGCAGGGCCATCTGTGTGCCGCCAGTGTTGTCTTCCTCACCTTGGTGCAGACCGCAAAAGTCCTGCGTGGCCTGAGCGATGCCGCGCCGCCCGACCTGCTTTCGCTGCTCGATCTCGTGGCTCTCGCTACCGTTTGCGATGTGGTGCCGCTCACCGGCGTCAATCGCGCTTTCGTCGTCAAAGGGCTGCAAATGGCGCGCCAACAGAAGAACGAAGGCCTGGCCGCGTTGGCGCGGGTTTCCCGTATTGGCGAACCGATTAGCACCTTTCATCTCGCCTATCTGATCGGTCCACGTATCAACGCCGGCGGGCGCATCGGCGATGCCGCTCTCGGCAGCCGGCTGCTTGCGACGGACGATCCGGTCGAGGCCCGGACCATCGCCGAGACGCTCGACCGGCTGAACCAGGAGCGGCAGCTGATGGAACAGGAGATGCTGGCGCGGCGCGTGCCGAGGCCGATGCCGAGCTCGCCGGCGGCAACGGCCCGGCAATCGTCGTCACCGCCAGCAACAATTGGCATCCCGGCATTGTCGGCCTGCTCGCCTCGAGGCTGAAGGATCATGCGCGCCGGCCGGCTTTCGCCATCGCTTTCAACGCCATTGGCATCGGCACCGGCTCGGGCCGTTCGGTGTCGGGCTTCGACCTCGGGCGGCTGGTGCGCGAAGCCGCCGATGCCGGGCTGATCGTCAAGGGCGGCGGCCATGGCATGGCGGCCGGCATCACGGTGGAACGCGCCAGGCTGGGTCAGCTCAGGGCGTTCTTCGAGGAGCGAGCGGCTGCCGACGTGTTTCGGTTACAGGACGAGGAGAGCCTGGCGATCGACGGCGCGCTTGCCGCCGAAGGCGCGACGCTCAGCCTGCTCGATGCGCTGGAAAAGGCCGGTCCCTTCGGCGCCGGCCACGTTGCGCCGGTTTTCGTGCTGCCGCGCCACCGGCTGGCCGACGCCCGGCCGGTCGGCACCAACCACATCCGCTGCGAATTGCAGTCGGACAGCGGCGGCCGCATCCAGGCGATCGCCTTTCGTGCCGTCGATACGGTGCTTGGCGAATTCCTGTTCAAGAACCGCGGCAAGACCGTGCATGTCGCCGGCTCGCTGTCGGGCAATCATTGGAACGGCAACCGCACCGTGCAATTCCGCATTGTCGACGCGGCAAGGGCGTAGCTGCGTCTGAATCTATAAAGCTTGGTTGGCCGATGCGTAACTAGGCGAGAACAGTCTGCAGCCGGGTCAGTTCGCCGATCTGCGCCATCGTCGCCTGGTAGCCGAGCTGGATCGCCTCATCGGCGCGATGGAACTCGGTCAAGCCGATATGGCTGAGTTTCGGCTGCAGCGACATGTCGGGCGGATCGCCGGCAAGCCTGGCGCGCGAGATGCGGTCCTGGATGATGTTGAAGGCCTCGACCATGACGCCGGTGATGCCGAGGCGGCTCTGATGCGACTGGTGCTCGGCGTCGACACGGCCGGCGCGCGGCGCGTCTTTTTCGATAACCAGTTCGCCGGCGCTGTGCTTTATCACGGCAGCGCGGCCGAACAGATCATAGTGGAGGTTGACCGCCACCACGAGCGGCTGCTCGTAGGCGCGGCAGACCGATACCGGCACCGGATTGACCAGCGCGCCGTCGACCAGCATGCGGCCGTTGCAGTTCACCGGCTCGAACACGCCAGGCAATGCGTAGGACGCGCGCATGGCCGTGATCAGCGAGCCGCTCGACAGCCAGATCTCGTGGCCAGTACGGATTTCCGATGCGACGCTGACAAAGGGTTTTGGCAGGTCCTCGAAACGGATGCCGTTCACATGTTCGCGCAGACGGGCGTCGAGCTTCATGCCGCCGAACAGGCCGCTGCCGCGCAGATTGAGATCGAGCAGGCCGAAAATGCGCCGCTTGGTCAGGCTGCGGGCGAACTCTTCCAGCTCGTCCAGTTTGCCGGCGAGATAACAGCCGCCGACCAGTGCGCCGATCGAGGTGCCGGCGATCATCGAAACTTCAATGCCGGCTTCATCGAGCGCGCGCAGCACGCCGATATGAGCCCAGCCCCTGGCGCAACCACCGCCCAGAGCGAGCGAAATGCCTGTTTTCTTGGGAGATTTCGTATCGGAAGCGCCGCCGTGAGAGGTCAGGCCGTTGGCCTCCCTGACATCTGGTCTGTTCCGCAATGACGCCCACTCGAGCATCATGATCTCCCTTGTCCCAAGGCTAATATACGGACGGGCCGTATCGAAATGATGAATCTGTGTGGTTGGTGTGAAGTAGAAGGTTCAAGCTGACGGCTTTCGATACGTGTTTTCCGCATCGAACAGCGGCTTGCTGCCGTCGTCAAGAAGCGTCCCCTTGCCGTCGACCAGGCCCACCGTCCGATAAAAGCATGAACGCCGGCCGGTGTGACAGGTTGCGTCGTGGCCCAATACTTTGACGCGCAGCCACAATGCGTCCTGGTCGCAGTCGGTGCGCATCTCGACGACGTGCTGGAAATTGCCCGAGGTTTCGCCCTTCTTCCAAAGCGCGTTGCGCGAGCGTGACCAGTAGTGGGCGATGCCTGTTTCCAGCGTCAGCGCCAATGCCTGCGCATTCATATGCGCGACCATCAGCAGGATGCCGTCTTCGGCGTCGGTGACGACGACCGTGACAAGGCCGGCCGCATCGAAGCGCGGTGAAAACACCGCGCCTTCCTCCAGGGCCTTCTTGTCTGACGTAGCTTTGGGAAATTCCAGTGCCGACATCGCCGGTCTATTTTCCTGTTGACCGTGACGCCGGTGAGGGGCTTACGCCCCGCCGCGCACCATGGTGACGAAACGAACCTGCTCCTCGGGCGTATCCTTGAAGACGCCGGTGAAGGTGGAGGTGAGCGTGGTGGAACCCTGCTTGCGGATGCCGCGCATGGCCATGCACATATGCTCGGCCTCGATCATGACGGCGACGCCGCGAGGGTTGAGCACATCCTGGATGACGCTGGCGATCTGCGCGGTCAGCGCTTCCTGCGTCTGCAGGCGATGGGCAAAGATATCGACCACGCGCGCGATCTTGGACAGGCCGACGACCTTGCCATCCGGCAGGTAGCCGACATGCGCCTTGCCGATGATCGGCACCATGTGGTGCTCGCAATGCGAATGGAACTGAATATCCCTAACGATGACGAGATCGTCGTAGCCGGCGACCTCCTCGAAGGTGCGGCCGAGTTCCTCGGCCGGGCACATGTCGTAGCCGCCGAACATTTCGCGGTAAGCCTTGGCCACGCGCTTGGGCGTATCGATCAGCCCCTCGCGGTCCGGATTGTCGCCGGTCCAGCGCAGCAACGTGCGCACGGCGGCCTCGACTTCGGCTTCGCTCGGCCGGTCGGTGACCGGCTTTTCCATGTAGGCGGACTGGGGCATGAATTTCTTGATGACGGCATCCATAAAAGGCGTCTCCCGTAGTTCCTCTCCAAGGAGGAACGAGTTGAACGGACCACGACCTTTCGGTGTCGGAAACTCGCCCCGTTTCCAGCCCCGTAAGCGGCGTGAACTTCCCGGCCAGGACAGCGGCGCTCATCGCCTTGTCGTTACCGGACTGCCAGCATTATATAAGGTCGTAGCGAGCGAAAGGAAGACGCAACAGCGGCAATCGCTGTTCGCTTGGCGGCGACGGATTGGAAAATAATGATCAACGACGTCTATAACGCGAAAATTCTCGGCTTTGCCGGAAACATCGCCCGCATCGGCCGGCTCGATCATCCTGACGCGACCGCCAAGGCGCATTCCAAGCTTTGCGGCTCGACCGTTACCGTCGATCTCAAGATGGCGGACGGAGTGGTCACGGACTTCGCCCATGACGTGAAGGCATGCGCGCTCGGCCAGGCGTCGTCCTCGATCATGGCGCAGCACGTCGTCGGTGCGAGTGCCGAGGAATTGCGCACGGTGCGCGACACCATGTTGAAGATGCTGAAGGAAAATGGCGCACCGCCCGAGGGGCGCTTCGCCGACCTGAAGTATCTGGAGCCGGTGCGCGACTACAAGGCACGCCATGCCTCGACCATGCTGACCTTCGACGCGGTGGTCGACGCGATCGGCCAGATCGAAAAGAAGCGCGCCGAAGAAGCGGCTTAGACTTGGGCGGCCGGTGGTCCGGCGCGAAGCTCTTCGACAAGCCAGTCCACAAAAATCTCGGCCTGTCGGCTAAGACGCTGGAAGTCAGGGGCGACAAGCCAATACGCGCCATAGGGGACTTCCATTTCGAATGGCCGGACCAAGAGACCGGCTCGAAGATCAGCACCGTTCAGGATGCGGTCGCCCAAAGCGACGCCGTGCCCGAGTTTCGCGGCCTGCATGGCAAGCGCGGCGTCCGTGTAAAGCGGTCCTCTCTGGAGGGCGAGCTCCGGAAGGCCCATTGCCTGAAACCAGCTCGCCCAGCCATCGCGATTGTAGTCATGGAGCAAGGTGTAGTGCCGCAGGTCGGCCGGTGATGTCAGGGGCGCGCCCGAGGCGAGCAATCCCGATGCCAGGACCGGCGTCACCAGCACGTCGACCAAATGCCGCGCTTCCGTGCGTGGCCAGGACCGGGCATGCGCTCCGTATCGAATCGCGATTTCTGCTTCGTGTCCACGAAACTCTATGAGCCGGGAGTCCGCGTCGACTGAAATGTCGATCTCGGGATGGCGTTGCTGGAACGAATTGAGCCGCTGTATCAGAAATTCGCCCGCAAAGGACGGCTCGACGCTGACCCGCAACGGACTCTGAGCCGGCTTGCTGACGATTTCCGACAGCCGACGGTCGATGTCGTCAAAGCTGGTGGTCAACTGATCGAGGAGATTTTGCCCTGTTTCCGTCAGTTCGACTCGGCGGTGAAGCCGCTCGAACAGCGGCTTGCCGGTCAGCGTTTCCAATTCCCTTATCTGCCGGCTGATCGCCGCCTGCGAGACGAACAGCTCCTCGGCGGCCTTGCTGAAACTCAGGTGCCGGCCGGCCGCCTCGAAACTCCTCAATGCCGTCAACGGCAGGCGTCCGCGCTTCATTTCGCATAATCCAGGGTTATCCGAAGTGGAAATTATACTCGTTTGAAGGCCAAGGCCAGCGGCGGTCTAATCGCGTCAAAGGAGACCGATCATGATCCAGTTGCTAAGCATCTTCGGTGATGTCATGCGGATCGCAACGTTCCAATGGCGCGACGACAGGCACCATGCAAAGCGCAGCGAGGAGCCGGCCGGCACCGGCCGCTGGGCGCCTCCTGTCGACAGGCAGCCGTTTCGCCGCTCCCGCCCGTGGCAACACGGCGGATAAGGGCGGAGGGATTGCGTTCTCCCGACGAAGCTCACATCTATCGCGAGGAAGAACGCGATACGGAGACTGCGGTGCACGACCCGCATGGGCATGCCCAAACTGCCAGACCGCCAGGGCGCGGCCGCAACTGGCCCGGCCCGTGGCGCAAGACGCCCGGCCGGCTCCTCGGCACCTCGCTTGTGCGCCTCTACCAGCTGACGCTGTCCGGCTTTGTCGGCAATTCCTGCAGGCATTTTCCGACCTGTTCGGAATATGCGCATGAGGCGATCGCCCGCCATGGCCTGTGGGCCGGCGGCTGGATGGGATTTTTCCGGGTTCTGCGCTGCGGGCCGTTCGGCACGCATGGCATCGATTTGGTGCCGGAAGTGCTGGCGGACCGTTATGTCTGGTTCATGCCGTGGCGGTACTGGCGGATCGGCCGCAAGCACGCCGAAACGAAGGCATGATTGCACCGGCCACGCCTCGGGCGGCAGCGCATGTTTACGATCCGGTAGGGTTAACACAAGCCTGCACAAAGACTGCGCATTTGAGACAAAATCGAGACAAGAGACCTCGCTAAGCCCGCTCGCGAACACCCTTTTCTGGAGCGAGCATCAATGCGTAACATCGACCGTCTTCCCTTTATCCTGGCTGGAGTCCTTTTCCTGCTCGCCTGGCTGCTGGGGTTCCCGATGCGCGCGCAATCGGCGCCGCTTGGGGATGTCCAGTGCACGCTGATCGCCGATGCAGCAACCGGCAAGACACTCTACCAGGACGGCACCTGCGACCAGCGCTTCAGCCCGGCCTCGACGTTCAAGGTGCCGCTTTCGCTGATCGGCTATGATGCCGGGATCCTGAGCGACGAGCACACGCCGAGCTGGGATTACAAGCCCGAATTCAATGCGGTGAAACGGGATCAGAAGACCGTCGATCCGGTGATCTGGGAACGTGATTCGATTCTCTGGTATTCCCGCGAGATTACGCGCCGGCTCGGGGCAGAAAACTTTGCCGGCTATGTCTCGAAACTCGACTACGGCAACAACGACGTTTCCGGCAATCCCGGCAAGAATGATGGCCTGACCCATTCCTGGGTGAATTCCTCGCTCAAGATCACGCCGGTCGAGCAGGTTGATTTCCTGCGCAAGCTGCTTGCCCGCAAGCTGCCGGTCTCGGCCAAGGCCTACGACATGACGTCAGCGATCATCCCGACATTCCAGGCTGGTGGCTGGACGGTGCAGGGCAAGACCGGCAGCACCAGGCTGGCCAACGATGCCGACAAGATCAAGGACAAGCGTTCGCTCGGCTGGTTCGTTGGCTGGGCAAAGAAGGACGGCCAGCAGATCGTCTTTGCGCGCCTGGTTGTCGATGCCACCCGCACCGACGTGCCAAAAGGCCTCAAGACGCGGGCGGCGTTCCTGAAAGACCTGCCGCTGCTGGTGAAGTAACCCGGTCAGGCGGTTCGGCGGGCACGGATGATGTGGCCGCCGGAATTGCTCGTCATTCCCCTCGGTGCTCCGGAAAAGCGGGCGGCGATATCGCCGCTCTCGATATCTTCGATCTCGTCGAAGCCGAGCTTGCCCAAGGATTTCGCCAGCTCAGTCGGAACGAAGAAGCTGATCCATGGCTCCCCCGACAGAAGCGACACGCGCCGCATGGAAGGCCAGCGCCGCCTGTCCCGCCGCATCGCGGTTCTCAGCCGGTTCGCTATAGTCGAACACGACCTCCGAGCCGGGGACACCGGCTATCCAGGACAGCGTGTTGAAGATCGCTTCCTTCGTTAGATACGGCACGACCCCAAGCCACATGAAGAAGCTCGGCTCGGTCGACGGCAAACCGGCGCGGCCAGTTGCGTAGACAGGCTTTGCCGCTCGAAATCGACCGGTACGAATGTGGTGGCGGCTGGCTCGGCAAGACCGCTATCGGCAATGCATTTGCGTTTCCAGGCTTGCGTGGCCGGATGGTCGACTTCGAAGACGCTGAGATCAGGATACGGATTGCGCAGCGAAAACGTGTCGAGGCCGGCGCCAAGCACGACGAGCTGACGGACGCCGCGACGCACCGCCGCCCTCAGCCAGTCCTCGGCGAAGCGGGCGCGCGCCGCCACGAACAGGCGCATGCGCCGGCGGCGCTCGTCCTCTTGTTCAAGCTCCTGTGCCGTGGGCGCAGCTTCACCCAGAATCGCGATCGCGTAGGGATCGCGAAACAACCCTGCCTGCGGCGAAAATTGGTGCAGAGCCCTCATACGGGCGACGCCAAGGGCGGTTCGGCTGGGTGTTGCGTTTTCCATGTGGACAATTCCAGACGATTGCGGGGATATTCGCAAGCCTGGGCGGCGGGCCTGCGACATCCCTGCAGACATTTCCTGACGGCCAGGCCAATCAGCGCTCTTTACCTGACGCGGCACTGCCTCTAAAACCCGCCCGCTTGCCGGACGCATCCGGCCCCCACGACCACCCGCGCTCGTTTGCGGGACTGGATAGGAGAACCATATGCTGAATTCCGTTTCCCTGACATTTCCCGATGGCACCGTCCGCGACTACGACGCGGCGATGACTGGTGCCGGCCTTGCCGAATCGATCTCGAAGTCGCTGGCCAAGAAGGCCGTCGCCTACGCCATCGACGGCACCGTGCGCGACCTCTCCGACCCGCTCGGCAAGTCCGGCAAGGTCGAGATCATCACCCGCGACGATGCGCGCGCGCTGGAGCTTATCCGCCACGACACCGCCCACGTGCTGGCGGAAGCTGTCCAGGAATTGTGGCCGGGAACGCAGGTGACCATCGGGCCGGTGATCGAGAACGGATTCTACTACGACTTCGCCCGCAACGAGCCGTTCACGCCGGACGACTTTCCGGTGATCGAAAAGAAGATGCGCGAGATCATCGCGCGCAACAAGCCGTTCACCAAGGAGGTCTGGTCGCGCGACCGGGCGAAAAAGGTCTTCGCCGACAAGGGCGAGCGCTACAAGCTCGAGCTGATCGACGCCATTCCCGAGGATCAGGATCTCAAGATCTACGCGCAGGGCGACTGGTTCGACCTCTGTCGTGGCCCGCACATGGCCTCGACCGGGCAGATCGGCAACGCCTTCAAGCTGATGAAGGTGGCCGGCGCCTATTGGCGTGGCGATTCGAACAACCCGATGCTGACGCGCATTTACGGCACGGCCTGGGCCGACCAGGCGCAGCTCGAAGCCTACCAGACGATGCTGGAGGAGGCCGAGAAACGCGACCACCGCAAGCTTGGCCGCGAGATGGACCTGTTCCATTTCCAGGAAGAGGGGCCGGGCGTCGTCTTCTGGCATGCCAAGGGCTGGAAGATGTTCCAGAACCTGGTCAACTACATGCGCCGCCGTCTCGACGAGCAAGGCTACCAGGAGGTCAACGCTCCGCAGGTTCTGGACAAGAGCCTGTGGGAAACCTCAGGCCATTGGGGCTGGTATCGCGACGCCATGTTCAAGGTGACGGTCGCCGGCGATGATACCGACGATGACCGGGTCTTCGCGCTGAAGCCGATGAACTGCCCAGGCCATGTGCAGATTTTCAAGCATGGGTTGAAGTCTTATCGCGATCTGCCCGTAAAACTTGCAGAATTCGGCAATGTGCATCGCTACGAACCATCAGGCGCGCTGCACGGGTTGATGCGCGTGCGCGGCTTCACGCAGGATGATGCGCATATCTTCTGTACCGAGGAGCAGCTGGCATCGGAATGCCTGCGCATCAACGATTTGATCCTGTCGACCTATGCCGATTTCGGTTTCGACGAAATCAGCGTCAAGCTGTCGACGCGGCCGGACAAGCGTGTCGGCACCGACGAGGCCTGGGATCATGCGGAGGCGATCATGGGCAGCGTTCTGGAGACGATCAGGACTAGGTCCGGCAACCGGATCAAGACCTCGATCAATCCGGGCGAGGGCGCCTTCTACGGGCCGAAGTTCGAATATGTGCTGAAGGACGCCATTGGCCGTGAATGGCAGTGCGGCACGACGCAGGTCGATTTCAACCTGCCGGAACGGTTTGGGGCCTTCTACATTGGCTCGGATTCGGAGAAGAAGCAGCCGGTCATGGTGCACCGCGCCATCTGCGGTTCGATGGAGCGTTTCCTCGGCATCCTGATCGAGAACTATTCCGGCCATTTCCCGCTGTGGTTTGCGCCGCTGCAGGTGGTGGTGGCGACGATCACCTCCGAGGCGGACGGCTATGCGACCGAGGTGGTGGCAAAGCTGAAGGCTGCCGGGCTTCTGGCGGAAGCCGATCTGCGCAACGAGAAGATCAACTACAAGGTCCGTGAGCACTCGCTGGCCAAGGTGCCGGTCATCCTCGTCTGCGGCAAGCGCGAGGCGGAGGAACAGACGGTCAACATGCGCCGGCTTGGCTCGCGCGACCAGGAATCGCTTGGGCTTGTCGAGGCGATCGAACGGCTGACCGAAGAAGCGGTGACGCCGGACCGCAGGCGCAAACGCGCTGCCTGATCCGCATGGTCCCAGGAATGGCGGTGGAGCGATCCACCGCCATTTTCATATCCCTGTCACGCCGATCTTGTAACGAATCGCTATGCTCAAGCTGAAATTGCGCGAAAAACCATTTCCCGAACTTTCCTACGCCAATCCGCACCAACCGGTGCTAACGCGCTGGGTCATCCATTCCATTGAAGGCCTGTCGGGGCGCGACCGTTATGCCGCGCTCTATGATTTCTGGCGCCGTCAGGTGGTGCCATCGGGCGAGCGCGTGTTCAGCCGCATGCTCGACCTGATCGACGTGCGGATACGGACCGCCGACCAGTGGCCGCCCGCGCCATTGCCGGACACACCGCTGGTGATCGTGGCCAACCATCCGTTCGGCATTGGCGACGGCATCGCCGTGCTCTCATTGGTGGAGCAACTGGGGCGGCCATTCCGGGTTATGATCCACAAGGATCTGCTCAAGATCCGCGAGATGGAGCCCTATTCGCTGCCGATCGATTTTTCCGAGACCAAGGAAGCGCTGAAGAACAACATGGCCGTGCGCCACGAGGCGGTGCGGCTGCTGAAGGAGGGCGTCACCATCGTGGTGTTTCCCGCCGGTGGTGTCGCCACCGCGCCGAAAGGCTTTGGCCGGGCGCGCGACCTGCCATGGAAGATGTTTCCGGCACGCCTGGTTCAGGATGCCAAGGCGTCCGTCATTCCGATGCATTTTTCCGGACAGAACGGCAGGCTGTTCCATCTGGTCAGCGGGCCGATGAACATGGCTGAACGCGACGGCCGCGTCGCCAAATTCGTCGGCAAGGCCTCGCTGACACTGCGCCTTTCGATGCTCATCCACGAATTCGCGCGGCTGTCCGGCAAGGCGATCGATGTACGCGTCGGCGAGGTGCTGAGCTGGAGCGAACTGGAGCCGCTGCGTGACCGCAAGCTGTTGCTGGAGCGGCTTTACCGCGGCGTGTTCGACCTCGCGCCGCAGCTGCCGCGCCGCCGGATTCCCTTCCTGCCGGCACGCATCAAGCTGGCAGCCTGAGATCGGGAGCATACGGCTGAAGGCTAATCCGCGCCTTCTTCCGGATCCATCGCCGCGGCTTCGGTGGCGAGAACCTCGATTTCCTGGTTCTGTCCGGCCACCACCGTGAAATCCTTCTGGTAGATGCGGTCGCGGTTCTTGGCGATGATGGTGTAGTCGCCCTCGGCAAGCACCATCGAGGCGAAGGCGCCGACAGTCTCCTTGATCGGATCGCCGGATTCGTTGAGCAGCGACCAGGACGTGTCGGCGATGGCTTCGCCGCCGGTCTCGCGCACCAGCTTCATCGTGATCTCGGCGGCGTGATGCTCGACGGTGGCTTCGGTCAGTTTGCCGGCCTCGACGCGAATGTCGGAGCGGATGACCGCGTTGACCGCGCCATAGGTCGAGACGACGTGGTAGATGCCGGCATTGAGCCGCACGACGCTGTTTGGCTCGACATCGGGAATGATCAGCGCGCGGTCGCCATTGGCCTCGGCGGTGCCCTCATAGATCGAAAAGCGCAGTTTCTTCGGCGGAATGCGCACGCCGCCGGACAAGACCGCGTCGAGCTTCAGGCCGCCGGCATCGAGCACCAGGCTTTCCCGCTTGGCTTCCTTGCCGACAGTGATGCGCTTGGTGGCGCCGGCGCGGCCATAGGAGGCATGAACCAGATAGCTGCCGGGCTCGAGTTGGAAGACGGCGCTGCCGCCATGCGCGGAGGCGACCATCGGCAATTTGCCGTTGACGGCTTCGGGCTTGAAGACACGCCAGACGAGGCCGCGGGTGATGTCGGTGCCCTTGTCGGTCAATTGGGCTGACAAGGTGATGGAGCCACCGCCGCCAAGCGCCAGCGGAGTTTCGCTCTTCGGCGTCGCATAGCTCGAAATTCCGGGAAGTTTCAGGTCGCTGACGCCGTCCTTTTGCTGCGCAGCAGCCATGGAGACCGGCAGCAGGAACAGCGCGGCGCAGAGCCAGACCAGGAAAAGACGCAGTCGCCCCTCAAACATGCCTTGCGTTGAAGCCCATGGCGGTGGCAATTTCAAGGCTTAAGAGTCCAATTGATGACTCTTCAGCCCGGCGCTTGCGCGCCTTTGCCCGAGCCGCCCGAATTCCCGATGGTGCGCTTCAGCTCAAAGCAGAGTGTTTCAGGAGACTTGCGCCCATGGCGTCGCCGATCATCGACTTCCTGCTGAGCCGAAATTCAGCGCCGATTCCGGACCTCAAGGAGCCGGCGCCCAGCGACGCCGATATCGCAATGATGATTGCCGCCGCCACGCGCGTGCCCGACCATGGCCGGCTCGAACCCTGGCGCTTCATCGTCTATCGCGGCGATGCCCGCATCGAGATCGGCAGGAAGCTGGCGGCGCTTGCCGAACAGCGGGAAGGGCCGTTGCCCGAAGGCCGCCGCAACCAGGAACTGGCGCGCTTTTCGCGCGCGCCGCTGGTGATCGGCGTGGTGTCGGTGCCGAAGGAGAATCCCAAGATCCCGCAATGGGAAATGTTCCTGTCCGGCGGCATGGCGGCGATGAATCTGATGATTGCTGCCAACGCGCTGGGCTATGGCACCAACATGATCAGCAACTGGTATTCCGACGTGCCGGAGGGCAGGGCGATCCTCGGACTGGCGTCGCAGGAGCGCGTCGTCGGTTTCATCCATATCGGCTCTTATGCCGGCCCGGCGCCGGAGCGGCCGCGGCCTGATCCTGCAAAACTCTATGCCGATTACTCAGGACCCTGGGTGGGCTGAATGTTCTACGAGCCGTCCAAAGGGCACGGGCTGCCGCATGATCCGTCGAAGGCGATCGTGGCGCCGCGCCCGATCGGCTGGATATCGACGCTGAACAAGGCCGGCGAGATCAATCTCGCGCCATACTCGTTCTTCAATGCGGTTTCGACGCGACCGTTCATCGTCTGGTTTTCCTCTGAGGGCGAGAAAGACAGCGCCTCCTTCGCCCAGGAGACCGGCGAGTTCGTCGCCAATCTGGTCTGCCGCGATCTTGCGGAGAAGATGAATTACACGTCGGTCAACGCGCCGCGTGGCGTCAACGAGTTCGTTTACGCCGACCTCGCCATGGCGCCTTCACGTCTCGTCAGGCCGCCGCGCGTGGCGGCAGCGCCGGCCGCACTGGAATGCCGGGTGACCGAAGTGTTTCGCCCAAAGGCGCTAGACGGAACCCCGACGAGCGCCGTCATCGTCGCCGGTGAGGTGGTCGGCGTGCACATCGACGACGCCTTTCTGAAAGACGGCCTGTTCGACATCACCAAGGCCGGCAATGTCGCCCGTCTCGGCTACATGGACTATGCCAGCGTCGACGAGGTCTTTTCGATGCGCCGGCCACGCTGGGGTAAGGAGTAGGTTTCAGGACCTGGCAGGTCACCCTGCTTTGTCGGCTTTCCGTCGGGCTGTCATGACGGTTCTGATATAGCCGGGCTCTCCGATCCGAATGCTGCCGTCGGGAAGGCCGAGGATGCGGTCGAGAGCGATCTCGTAGAGCCTGACGCGTTTCTCCAGGACTTCGATCGCGATCTCCATATCGGCGTCGCTGCCGCCGGCGATCGCCTTGGCGACGACGTCATGCGTGGCCAAGCCGAACTGCATGACGATGTCGGCGACGCCCTCGGGATCGAAGGTCCTGAAAGTGCCGTCTTCGACACCTTGCCGGATGATCTTGACCAACAGGGGTGAAAACGACGCGCTGGCCGCCAGGTTGATGCGGTGGAACAGCACCAGATTCTCCTGCCGAAACATCGTCTCGAAAAGAGCCCAGGCCTCCGCCGCGGTCTCGATCTTGGCCTGCCGCGACTGGCTGAGCAGGCCATTCAGGCGGCCAAGCGGGCCGAGGCCGGGATCGTCGACTATGCCCTGAACCCCAGCCAGTGCCTGTCTGGCGAAGCGGTCGGCCAGTGCTTCGAGAAGAGCCTCCTTGGAAGGGAAGTAGTGATAGAAGGCGCCCTTCGAGATGCCGGCGGAGGCAATCACGTCGTTGAGGCTCGCTCTGTCATAGCCCTGCGTCACGAACAGTGCCTGGGCATGGTCCAAAATGTCTTCTCGCCTGAGTTCCGGATGCTTGATGACACGGGGCATGACGAAACCTTCTGCACGCGATGGCCGTTCCCGTCCAGCACGGGATAGGCCGCTTGAATTATAGACCACTGGTCGGTATGATAGACCATTGGTCTACTTCAGCCAATGCCGGCGAGGGGCATACCGTGGACGGTGGATCATGATCGCGAAATTGGTTCTTCAGACATTCATCTGGTTCGGCGCCATGGGCGCCTTGCTCTTCCTGTCGGCCGGCACGCTTGCCTGGCCGGGTGCCTGGATCTACCTGGTGGTGATGGTCGGGCTCAGTCTTACCATGGGTGTGGCGCCGGCGCGGCGCGATCCAGGCCTGATGAATGAGCGGCTGAGCCCTCCCATCCAGAAGAACCAGGCCGCGGCCGACAAGGTCCTGCTCTCCATACTGCTCATCGCCATCTTTGGCTGGCAGATCTTCATGGGGTTCGACTTCCGTTTCGGCTGGTCGGCGGTTCCCGTTTGGGCGCAGGTGGTTGGCGCGCTGGTCCTGCTGGTCGGCATCTGGATCTGCTACCTGACCATGCTGGAGAACAGTTTCGCGGCGCCGGTGGTGAAGATCCAGGACGAACGCGGACAGCGCGTGATCACCACCGGGCCTTACAGCTATGTCCGCCACCCGATGTATGCCGGCGCCATCCTCTTCTTCGCCGGCACGGCACTCCTGCTTGGCTCGTGGTGGGGACTGGCATTGGTGCTCGTGTTCGTCGTTCTCCTGGCCATCCGCACCTTCATCGAGGAGAAAACGCTTCGCACCGGACTGCGCGGCTATGATGACTACGCAGCCAGGGTGCGCTACCGCCTGATCCCGATGGTCTGGTAGCGGCCTCACCAGCCGCGTGCGGCAGGTTTGCCACCACGGAAGGAATCCTTAGCCGTGACCACGCGAAAAGCGATTCCCCTTCCCCCAAACACAGGTTAAGAGAGCGGCTTCGGCGTTGCGCTGGGGTTGGCGCATCGGCCTTGGGGATAGTGCGGGGCACCGGCGGCATGAAGAAACGAGACTCGCTGGGAACCCGGCTGCGCTACGGCTTCGACAAGAGCATGGCCGCCGGCCCGATCGCGCTGATCGGCTGGCTTGCCGTCGTTTCCCTGCTGATCATCATCGCCGCCGCGGCTTTCCTTGCGGTGACCCGTATCGCGCCGGAGGGCGGCGAGCCGCTGGGCTTCTTCGAAGCGTTCTGGGAATCGCTGATGCGCACGCTCGATTCCGGCACGATGGGCGGCGACACCGGCTGGGCCTTCCGCCTCGTCATGCTGGTCGTCACGCTTGCCGGCATCTTCGTCGTGTCGGCCCTCATCGGCGTGCTTAGCGCCGGCGTCGACGGCAAGCTCGATGAATTGCGCAAGGGCCGTTCGCGCGTGCTCGAGGCCGACCACACCATCATCCTCAACTGGTCGCCGTCGATCTTCGACGTTATCTCCGAACTCGTGATTGCCAATGCCAGCCGCCGGCGGCCGCGCATCGTCGTCATGGCCAATATGGACAAGGTCGCGATGGAGGATGAGATCGCGGCCAAGGTTGGCAAACTGGGCAACACGCGCATCATCTGCCGCAGCGGCGATCCGACCGATCTCTATGATCTCGCCATCGTCAATCCGCAGAGTTCGCGGTCGGTCATCGTGCTGTCGCCGGACGGCGACGATCCGGATCTGCAGGTCATCAAGACGGTGCTGGCGCTGGTCAACGACCCGAACCGGCGCAGCGACCCCTACAACATCGCCGCCGAGATTCGCGATGGCAAGAATGCCGAGGTCGCCCGGGTCGTCGGCGGGGCCGAGGTGCAGCTGGTGCTGGCCGATCAGCTGATCTCGCGCATCGTCGTGCATTCGAGCCGTCAGTCGGGCCTCAGCGGTGTCTATTCGGAGCTGCTCGATTTCGACGGCTGCGAAATCTATACGATCGAGCAGCCTGATCTTACCGGCAAGACCTTCGGCGAGGCAGTGATGGCGTATGAGCACTGCGCGCTGATCGGGCTTTGCGACCAAAAGGGGAGCGTCAATCTCAACCCGCCGTCAGAGCTGGTGATCGGTGGGGATATGCGCGCCATTGTCATCGCCGAGGACGATGCCGCGATCAAGCTCGGCAGCACCGGGATCAAGATCGACGCGGCAGCGATTCGTGGCCCCCGGCCCGTCGAGGCGAAGCCGGAGCGCACGCTGATCCTCGGCTGGAACCGGCGCGGGCCGATCATCACCTATGAACTGTCGCGCTACGTCGCGCCCGGTTCGATCCTGACCATCGCCGCCGACACGCCAGGCCTCGAGCAGGAAGTCGCCGGACTGCCGGTCGCCGGCGACAATCTGTCGGTCTCCTGCCGCATCACCGACACGTCGAGCAGCACGGCGCTTTCAAACCTGGACGTGCCGTCCTACGACCACGTACTCGTCCTCGGCTACAGCGAAACCATGGCCGCGCAGCCTGCCGATACGCGCACGTTGGTGACGCTGCTGCATCTGCGCAAGATCGCCGATGATACCGGCCTGCACATCTCCATCGTCAGCGAGATGATCGACGTGCGCAATCGGGAGCTTGCGGCGGTGACCAAGGCCGATGATTTCGTCGTCAGCAACCGGCTGGTCAGCCTGATGTTGGCCCAGGCGTCCGAGAACCAGCACCTGGCTGCGATCTTCGATGATCTGCTCGACGAGCAGGGTTCTGAAATCTACATGCGTCCGGTCGCCGATTATGTCGCCATCGATCAGCCGGTAACCTTCTGGACGATTGCGGAGTCGGCGCGGTTGCGCGGCGAGATCGCCATAGGCTACCGGCGCATCCGCGCCGGAGATGCCGACCAGCGGGCACTGGGCGGCGTCACCGTCAATCCGCTGAAGTCGGAAGCGCTGGCCTATCTGCCGGAGGATCGGATCATCGTCCTGGCGCGGGACTAGAGCGTTTCACCGTTTCATGGAAACGGTGAACCGCTCTAACTCTTTGTTCTGACGCAATTCCGGACGGAAAACCGCTCACACTTTTCCTGGAATTGCTCTAAACGAAGATCCCGGCTGCCTTGGCGCGTGCCAGCAGCCGTTCGGCCAGCCGCAAATGCGGGCGGTCGAACATCTTGCCGTCGATGCCGACGACGCCGGGATTTCCGGCGGCTTCGAACGCCGCGACGATTGCCGCCGACTGTTTTACCGCCTCGGTCGAGGGCGTGAAGGCGGCGTTGATGACGGGCACTTGATCGGGGTGGATCGCCATCTTGCCGGTGAAGCCGTCGCGCTCGGCTTCAGCGCACTCAGTAGCAAAGGCCGCCATGTCGCGAAAATTCGGGAACACGGTGTCGATCGCCGCGACCTCGGCGGCACCGGCCGCAAGGATGGTCGCCAGGCGAGCATGGCGGAAGAGATCGGTGTAGCGGCCTTGCTCGTCACGGGCCGTGCGCGCGCCGATCGCCGCCGACAGGTCTTCCGCGCCCCAGGTGAGACCGGCGAGCCGCGCGCTAACGCCGGCATAGGTCGCGGCGGCGAGCACACCCGCCGGGGTTTCGGTGATGATCGGCAGGATCTTGATCGAGCCGTCGGCCAGGCCGTTCTCGGCCTCGTGCACCCTGAGCTTTGCCGAGAGCTGCTGCACATCTTGGCCGCTGTTGGACTTCGGCAGCATGATGCCGTCCGGCTTCACGGGAACAAGCGCCGCAAGATCGTCATCCGTCAGCCCGGTCGAGAGGTCGTTGACCCTGATATAAATCGCCGCGCTGGTTTGTCCCCTGCGTTCGGCGATAAAGCGTGCCGCGACCGCGCGCGCATTTGCCTTGTTCTGTGGCGCGACGGAATCCTCGAGGTCGACGATCACGACGTCGGCGCCGGCGCCACAGCCTTTTTCAAGCTTGCGCTCGGAATCCCCGGGGACGAACAGCAGCGAGCGCATCAGGCGGCCTTCTTCAGCATCATCGCTTGCCTGGTGCATTTGGCGACAAGGTCGCCATGCTGGTTGTAGGCGCGGTGCTCGAATTCGACGATGCCGCGATCGGGCTTCGATTTGGACTCGCGCACCGAAATGACTGTGGTCTCGACGCGGATCGTGTCGCCGTGGAACACCGGATGCGGAAAGGTGGTTTCCTTCATGCCGAGGTTGGCGACCGTCGTGCCGACCGTGATGTCGTTGACCGAAATGCCGATCATCAGGCCGAGCGTGAACAGCGAGTTGACCAGCGGTTTGCCCCACTCGCTCCTGGCGGCGAAATCGAAGTCGATATGCAGCGGTTGCGGGTTCAGCGTCATCACCGAAAACAGCATGTTGTCGCTTTCGGTAACAGTCTTGCGCAGCGTGTGCTGGAAGACATGGCCGACGACAAATTCCTCGAGATATAGCCCGGCCATTTTCAGTCTCCTGCGCTGATTGACGGTTGATAGGCGCTGCATCCAGCACTCGCAAGCCAGTTAATGAACATGGTGAACCGTTCGTAAACCATTTCTGCCTACCGTCTTCAGCGGGGCCGGAAACCTTCCGGCAAGGGGCGTAAGCAGACGGGCATGGTTGTTGTTTCGCATTTCCTGAAGTGGATCTACACGGCAAGAGTGTCCGAGCGCGCCGCCGCGCCAACGCACTGGCCCGGGCCTATGTCAATTCCGAATTGCCGTTCGAGGATCGCTGCGCTGCCGAGGCGGCACTGACGCTGCTGCTCGACGATGCCTCGTCGAAGGTGCGGCTGGCGATGGCCGAAGCGCTTTCGATGAGCCAGCATGCGCCGCTGCAGATCATCAGTGCGCTGGCCTCCGATCAGCCGGAAGTCGCCGGTGTGGTGCTGGCGCGTTCGCCGCTGCTCACCGACGCCGATCTGATCAACCGTGTGGCGGCGAGCCAGAAGGCAACGCAGAAGCTGATCGCCGACCGTCCCGTTGTCTCGATGGCGCTGTCGGCGGCCATCGCCGAGATCGGCGAGGCGGAAGCCTGCGCGGTGCTGCTGGCCAACAGCGGCGCCGACATCGCTTCGCTGAGCTTTCGCCGCATGGCCGAACGCCATGGGCATCTGCCGCTGGTACGCGAGGCGCTGATATCGGATGCACGTCTGCCTGCCGACTGCCGGCATATGCTGCTCATCAAGCTCGGCGAGACATTGAAGACGTCACCACTGGTGATGGCGTTGATGGGCGCCGCGCGTGCCGACCGCGTTATGCGGGACGCCTGCGTCAAAGCCTCGGTGACGCTGATCGAGGGCACGCACCAGGAAGAACATGCCGCGCTGATCGAGCATCTCAGGCTGCGCGGCGATCTCACCGCGAGCTTCCTCATCCGCACCATTGCGCATGGCAAGGTCGATTTCTTCGGCTCCACGCTGGTCGCGCTCAGCCTGCAATCCGAGCCGCGGGTGAGGGCGCTTTTGGCCGGCGGGCACGATGTGGCCTTGCAGGCATTGTTCCGCAGTGCCGGCCTTGCCGCCGCCACGCATGCCATCATCCTGCGTGCGCTGAAAATCTGGCGTGAAGTCGCCAATGGCAAGCGCGTCGCCGGCGTGCAAGAAGTCAGCTGGCTGATGCTCAAGGAATTGGGCGGGCAAGCCGCGGAAGGCGATCTTGCCGCCCTGGTCAAGTCGATCCATCTCGATGCGCTGCGCGAGAACGCGCGGGGTCACGCGCTGGCGATCGCGGCGGCCTAGCTCGATACCTTTCGAACGGCCGGATGGTCTTGATGCTTGCGTTGTCGGCGCAAAAAATCGGTACTATGTTTCAAGCATGCGCCATCCATCTTCAACGCGCCTGACGGTACCGGTCGAGATTCGGCCGCTGATTGATGAAATCAGGGTTCGTCTGAACCCCGATTCCATCTGGCTGTTCGGCAGCCGGGCCCGGGGCGACAATCGACCTGACAGCGACTGGGATATTCTCGTTGCTTTGCCGGATGATGCCAGACCGGAACTGCTGGACCCACTGATCGGTTGGGCGATTCAACACGAACTCGGAATTCCTGCGACAATCCTGTCCACCACATCGAGTGCTTTGGCTGCGAGCTGGGATTCTGCGAAACACGATCGCCTATGACGTCGCCCGGGACGGACGTCGATTGGATGTCTGACCAGTGGACCATCGCCAGCGCGCTTCGGTTGGCGAACGGGTGTATCCGGGATGCGCATATCCTTGCTGCATCAGGATCCCGCAACGCAGCCTATCTCAGCCAGCAGGCGATTGAGCAGATCATCCGGGCACTCGCGACTTCAGAGGCTATTCACATAGAACGTCACGATGCCCACCAGCTCGACAAGATTGTAAGGCGATTTCCAGACGATAACGCTGAGAAAGCAGAGTTGAAGTCACTCGTTTGGCTGGAGGCCTATGCGACCACTTTCAGATATACTTTGCCTTCTGGTCAGATACCCCGTGCGCCCGAAAAGGCAAAGCTTCAGAAAGCCATAGAGGACATTTCGAGCCTTATCCTGCGAGTCGCGGGGCACTTCAAAGTTGACCTTGGCGATGAATCAAAGCCGGCCCAGACCGTGACACCGATGCGCGGGTCTAGCCCGCAATGACATTCGTCTAAGACCTGTTTTTAGTGAAAAAATCCGGAAAATCCTCCATCGCTGCGGCAATGATGCGCAGTGATGCCGCGATCTGCAGCATTTCGCCGGTGGCGTTTCGCTGGGCGATGCCCGCGGCATACTGCCGGGCGACGGCGATGGTCGCTGTTTGCGGATCGCCAGGGGCGCGGAAGAGCAGTTCGCGTGCCAATCCCCTCAGGAAATTGGCGATCGAAAGTGTGGTTTCGGACGGGATGGCGTGGTTTTGGCTGGCATCGCGCAGCCGCAGGATCTCCAGGCCGACCGTGACTGCGGCGACGCCGCCACCCAGCACCGCCTCGCCCTTCCTGCCGGAATTCTGCACCAGCGGCATCAGCTGGTTGATCCGATCATAGGCGAGGCTCTCGAAGGCCGAACGCCTCGGCACGCGCTCGTGCAGGCAAAGCCGCGCCAGATCCTCGCGCATGGCGCGCACGATACGATTGGCTGCGAGCCACGGATCTGCGGGTAGCACGACAATGAAGACGCCGATTGCCAGCAGGATGCCGACCAGCACCGACGCCGAGCCGGCGAAGAAGGGGCCGGGATCGTAGGTCATCGCCTGATGCGGGCTGAGGAAGGCTAGGAAGTTGATGGCGAAGGCCGTGGCTATCCCGACATAGCGCGGATTGGCCATGCCCAGTGCCGTCGGCACCAGAATAGGCACGACAAACAGGACGAACCAGCCGAAGCCGGGCAGGGCAGGCAATGCGATCTGGCCGACGAGGAAGGCGAAGGGCAAAGCGAGCAACGTTCCCTTGAAGAAGCCCCAGGACACCTGCACAGGGTCGGGGCGAGCGGCAAACAGGCTCGACACGACGGCAACGAGAATGACGGTGCCGGCCGCTTCCGACCATTTCGTCGTCAGCCAGAACGCCGCGACCAGCAGTGTGGCAAGGGCGGCGCGGATGGCATTGCGCGCCGCGCCGGGATAGTCGCGATGCACCACCAGGGCAGGCTGCCGGCTGCCGGGACCCGGCCGGCGCGTGACCGGCGCGCGCAGTGCGTCGAGCCCGCGTAGCACCTGCTTCAGCGCTTCGGCGAAATCGGCGGCGATGGTGAGGCGGGTGATGGTGCCGACCCTGTCGTCGCCCTGATCGGTCGTGGCATCTGGCATTTGCCGGGCCTTGGCCGAGATGGCGTCGAGGCGTGCCGCCCAGGGCGTGGTGTCATCCAAGGCGCTGGGCTTGGCGGCTAGCTCGCTCACAAGCGCCTGCAATTCCGAGCGCACCGGGATAAGGGCCGCGTTCTTCGGAGCGGCGTGCGAATGCAGCGCACGGGCCGCCGACAGGGCCGAGAGCAGTTGCCCGATCGTGCGCCGGACCGGATGGGCGCGCGGTGCGAAGCTCGGCGCTTCGAGCCTGGCATAGGCGCGCATCTCGCCAAGCGTCTGGGTGTCGGCGATCAGTTTCCGGTGCAGGCCGGCGAGCGTTGCCGGATCACCACCGGAAAACGCACCGCCGGCATAGGTGGCGAGATCGAGAATGCAGCGTTTCAGCCGCGAGATGATGGCATCACTGGCGAGTTTCGGCAGGATCAGCCGGCTGGTCACGCCGGCGCAGACGATCCCAAGCACGATTTCCGCGCAACGCGCGACAGCGAGATCGACGACCAGATGCGGCTGTCCGAAGGCAGGCAGGCCGATGATCATGGCGGTGTAGCCGGCAAGTGCGGCACCATAGGCTTCGGGATTGCGCAGCAGCGAAGAGACCAGAGTGCAGATGCCGATCCAGACGGCGAGCACTGTCACCAGCACCCATGGATTGGTGCCGAACACCGTGGTGATGCCGATCGCCGCAACGCCACCGGCGAGCGTGCCGAGCAACCGGTAAAAACCTTTCGCCAGCACCATGCCGGCAACCGGCTGGGCGACGATGAACACCGTCATCATCGCCCATTGCGGATGGTCGAGCTTGAGGGCGTAGGCAGCGAGAAGCGCGATCAGGCCGGCCGACACAGTTCTAAGGGCGAAAATCCAGTCCGAGCGCGTCGGTTGCGTCAGTCCGGCCAGGCTCGTTTCGAAATAGGCTTTCAGCCAGGCGCCGGTCACATGCTCGTCTCCGCAAGTTGAGCCTGTTATGGACCGGCAGACGGCTAGATATCCAGCACTTCCGTTTCGGCGAATTCGGCACGTTCCTGGATGAAGCGGAAGCGGGCTTCCGGCTTGGTGCCCATCAGCTCATCGACCCTATCCTTGGTGGCTGAATCGATTTCGTTCACATCGACCCTGAGCAGCGTGCGCTTCCTCGGATCCATGGTGGTCTCCTTGAGCTGCGAGGCCATCATTTCGCCCAGACCCTTGAAGCGGCCAAGCTCGACCTTGCCGCGCCCGGTGAATTCGGTGCGCAGGAGCTCGTCCTTGTGCGCGTCGTCGCGGGCGTACGCAACCTTCCCGCCTTGGCGGATCGAGTAAAGCGGCGGCACCGCCAGGTAGAGATGACCGCCACGCACAAGCGCCGGCATTTCCTGATAGAAGAAGGTGATCAGCAGCGAGGCGATGTGGGCGCCGTCGACGTCGGCGTCGGTCATGATGATCACGCGGTCGTAGCGCAGATCCTCGTCTCGGTATTTTGAGCGCGTACCGCAGCCGAGCGCTTGGATCAGGTCCGATATCTGCTGGTTGGCGGCCAGCTTGTCGTTGCCGGCACTGGCGACGTTGAGGATTTTGCCGCGCAATGGCAGCACCGCCTGGCTGGCACGGTCGCGCGCCTGCTTGGCCGAGCCGCCGGCCGAGTCGCCTTCGACGATGAAGAGTTCGGCGCCTGCCGCGGCGTTCTGCGTGCAGTCGGCGAGCTTGCCCGGCAGCCTGAGCTTGCGCACCGCGCTCTTGCGCGACACCTCCTTTTCCTGGCGGCGGCGCACCCGCTCGTCGGCGCGCGCGATCACCCAATCGAGCAGCTTCGAAGCTTCCTGCGGATTGTCGGCCAGCCAATGGTCGAACGGATCGCGGATCGCGGTCTCGACAATGCGGATCGCCTCGATCGTTGCCAGCCTGTCCTTGGTCTGGCCGACGAACTCCGGCTCGCGGATGAACACCGACAGCATGCCGGCCGCCGAGATCATGACGTCTTCGGAGGTGACGACGGAGGCACGCTTGTTGCCGACGAGATCGGCATAGGCGCGCAAGCCGCGCGTCAGCACGTTGCGGAATCCGGCCTCGTGGGTGCCGCCTTCAGCCGTCGGGATGGTGTTGCAGTAGGAATTGATGAAGCCGTCGCCGCCGAACCAGGTCACCGCCCATTCCAGCGAGCCATGGCCGCCCTGCTTTTCGCTTTTTCCCGCGAAAATTTCGCGCGTCACCTGGAAATCGTCGCCGAGCGACGCCTTGAGATAATCCTTCAGGCCGCCCGGAAAATGGAACTCAGCCTTGGCCGGCGTCGGGTCCTTGTCCTTGATCAGGGAGGGATCGCAGGTCCAGCGGATTTCGACGCCGCCGAAGAGATAGGCCTTCGAACGCGTCATGCGATAGAGCCGAGCCGGCTCGAAGGCGCAGCCCTTGCCGAAGATCTGCTCGTCGGGATGGAAGCGGGTCTTGGTGCCGCGGCGGTTATGGACTTCGCCGAGGTGCTCCAGACCGCTTACGGGGATGCCGCGCGAGAATCTTTGGCGGTAGAGCTGGCGGCCTCGCGCGACTTCGACCTCGAGATGGTCCGACAGCGCGTTGACGACGGAGACGCCGACGCCGTGCAGGCCGCCCGAGGTCTCGTAAACCTTGGAGTCGAATTTGCCGCCCGAATGCAGCGTCGTCATAATGACTTCGAGCGCCGGCTTCTTGTATTTCGGATGCGGATCGACCGGGATGCCGCGGCCATTGTCGGTAACGGTCAGGAACCCGTCGGCCGAAAGCTCGACGTCGATGAAGGTGGCATGGCCGGCAACCGCCTCGTCCATGGAATTGTCGATGACCTCGGCGAACAGATGGTGCATCGCCTTGTCGTCGGTGCCGCCAATATACATGCCCGGCCGGCGGCGTACCGGCTCCAGGCCTTCAAGCACCTCGATGTCGGCGGCACTATAGCCCTCGCTGCCATCTTTGGTCGCGGCCGGGCGCTTGGCCGCTGCCTGCACCAGCGGATCCGCCGGGCGCGCGGGTGTACGAACAGGCTGTGGTTGCTTGTCGATATTGCCGAAGAGATCGTTGTTGTCGTCCATGCCTGCCATCGGGTCCGATGCTGCGAATCACCCGTCGATACTGCCACGCTTTGCGGCGCCAAGCGACGGAGGTTCCTGTTACGTTCGGGGATTTGACCCCTCATATCCTAAAACCATTCGATAACCAAGCCGGCGGAAATAGGTCCAATACCACCGTTCTGCATTCCTGATTCTTTAACAAAGCGGCCTAGCGTGAGCCCAACATAACAAGAAACTGCAGGCATCAGGGGTTTCGGCGTGAGGGGCAAGGCCATAACGATGATCGGCATCGCTGCCGTTTTCGGCGCGATCTCGATCTTTGCCGCGGATTTCTGGGTCAAGAGCCAGGCCAAGCCCAATGCCGAGGAGAAGACGGCGTCGATCGCCGCTCCGGCACCGCCCAGGATCGAGTTCAAGACCATCGTGGTGGCGAACGCGCCGTTGCGCTACGGCATGGAACTCGACCGCGCCAAGCTCAGCGAAATCCCGTGGCCGCAGGATTCCCTGCCGCAGGGCGCCTTCCCGACGATCGACGGATTGCTCGGCGAAGGCAGCCGCGTCGTGCTCTCGCCGATCGAGGTCAACGAACCGGTGCTGCTGACCAAGCTGTCGGGGCCAAATGGCCGCGCGACGCTCTCCAACATGATGACCCCCGGAATGCGGGCGGTCACCATCCGCACCGATGAGATCGCCGGTGTCGGCGGCTTCGTCACGCCGGGCGACCGCGTCGATGTCGTGCTGACGCGCGATGCCGGCGAAATCCAGGAAGTCGCCAAGAACGCGCAAGGGGCGGCCGGGTCGACCGTCACCTCCGAGATCGTCGTTGCCGACGCCAAGGTACTGAGCGTCGGCCAGGGTGCCGATGTGCGCCAGACGACGCCACAGATCTCCAATTCGGTGACCATCGAGGTGACGACCGAAGGTGCGCAGAAAGTGGCGCTTGCCCGCACCGTTGGCACGCTGTCGCTGTCGCTTCGTTCCGCGGGCGAAGGCGGCGATGGCAAGAACGGCGTCACCACCATCTCTTCCTTCGGCGGATCGGTGGCGGCCAAGGCTCAGGCGGCGGCCGGCTCGCTGTTCGATGCGATGACCAAGGAGCCGGAGAAGCCGAAATTCAAGACAATCGTCGTGACGCGCGGCACGAAGGCCGAGGAATATCAGGTTCCTGCGCGGGACCAGAAGTAAAGGCCGGTGGGGACCGGACGGGACAGGGCAATGTTGATGCGTACCCTATATCGAATGACGGGCCGGCTGCGCTTCGTGCGCATCCTGGCGATGGCGGTTGCTCTGGCTGCGGGCGGGATGCTCACCTTGCCCGGCGCGGCCAAGGCGGACAATGATGTGGTCTATGTCTCGTCGACCAAGAACGCGTCGATCAAGGTAGCCAAGGGCAAGCCCAAGACGATCGTGACGAGTGCCGCCTTCTACCAGATCGTCATCGGCGATCCGGAGATCGCCAACGTCAATCCGCTGACCGACAAATCCTTCTATGTGCTGGGCAACAATCTCGGCACCACCGGTATTGCGCTGTTCGACGACAAAAAGCAGCTTGTCGGCACCATCGACATCGAGGTGACGCTCGACACCGACCAGCTGGCCAGCACCATCCGCGCCAGCGTGCCGGACGCCAAGATCAAGGTCGGCTCGGCCAATGGCCGCGTCGTGCTGTCGGGCGAAGCCGATGACGCGGTGGCGGCGGACAAGGCAAGCAAGATCGCCAGCCGCTTTTCCGGCAATGAGGAAGTGATCAACTCGGTCAACATCTCGTCCTCGCAGCAGGTTCAGCTCAACGTCCGCTTTGTCGAGATCAACCGCCAGGCCGGCCAGGATCTCGGCGCCAAATACAGCGCCAATTTCGCCTATGGCCTGGGCGGGCGCGACGTCACCATCGATCCGGGGACCGTGCCGGCGGCAGGGACCGGCGAAATCATCGGCCGGCTGCTGTCGAACGGTGCGTCGGTCGATATCGCCATCAAGGCGCTGGAAGAGCGCGGCCTTGCCCGACGGCTGGCCGAACCGAACCTGATCGCCCGTTCCGGTCAGACGGCGAGCTTCCTGGCCGGCGGCGAATTCCCGATCCCGGTCTCGGAAGACAACGGCAAGATCTCCGTCACCTACAAGAAATACGGCGTCAGCCTGGACTTCACGCCGACCGTGCTCAAAGACGGGCTGGTGAGCCTCGACATCGCGCCGGAAGTCTCTTCGATCGATGCGTCGTCCTCCTACAACATCGGCACTATCTCCGTGCCGGGCTTCATCGTGCGCCGCGCCAGGACGTCGGTCGATCTCAAGAACGGCCAGAGCTTCATGATCGCGGGACTGCTGCAGTCGCAAAACGACATCACCACGTCGCGCATTCCCGGCCTCGGCAAGATGCCGGTGCTCGGGGCGCTGTTCTCGTCGAAATCCTACCAGCGGCGCGAGACCGATCTGGTCATCATCGTCACGCCCTATCTGGTCAAGCCGGTCGATCCGTCGAAGAAGATGGCCGAGCCGACCGACGGCACCCAGCCGGCCAGCAATGCCGACTATTTCCTCAACAACACCGAGGAAGTGAAGGCGTCGGACAGCGGCCGCGCGCTGGCGCTGGCCGATGGCAACACCGCACGGACCGCTCCCGCCACCACGGTCGGGCACTTCCTCGATCTGCCGAAGGACTGAAGCCATGCGTCTGGTCCTGAGATCGAGCGTCACCTTGCTTCTTGCCGGTTTGGCCGGCGGCTGCACCAGCGACGATTATGTCCGCAGCGAAGGGGTGACGTCGGGTGCCGGCAACGCCCAGGCCGCCAACACCGTCATGCAGATGGTCGACCCGTGGAAATACGGCGTCCAGAACACCAGGCTTCTCGTGCCTGCCAAGCGTGGCGATACCGGACCTGTCACGCCCGATCAGGCGGCGGGCGCGAAGGCATCTCAGACGCCCACGGGCACCGCGGGCAACTGACCCCAAAGGGCGATCAAGCTCACAGGCTGACAAAAAATGGCAAACGGCATCAAGACCCGGAAAATCCTGCTCGTATCGACGGACAGGACTTTCGTGCAGGACACGCGGACCGCATTCGCCGCCTCCGAGATCATCCAGCTCTCGGCGGTGGAAAAGAATGTCACCGAACTGCGCGGCGAGATCCAGGAGACGGATTTCGGCGCCATCATCGTCGACATGGACGCGGCGAAGCTGGAGGAGGTCGAGTCGCTGCAGCGCATCATGCGCCGGCTGGAGGGCAAGGCGCCGGTGGTCGTGGTTACCCAGGAGTTCAACGCCGCCGCCGTGCGCATCCTGGTGCAGCTCAAGGTCGCGGACTTCCTGGTCAAGCCGATCACCACTGCCGATCTGGTGCGCTCGGTCGTGCGGGCCCTGCAAGGGCCGGGGCGTGAGGAAAACACCGAGTCGCAGATCTACACCTTCATGCCGGCCGCCGGCGGCGTCGGCACCACGACACTGGCGCTGCAGACCGCGTTCCAACTGCATCATTCGGTGACGCGCGGCGCCTCGACCTGCGTGGTCGACCTCAATTTCCAGCAGGGCGCCTGCGCCGAATATCTCGACCTCGAGCCGCGTTTCGACATCACCGAGATCGAGAACCAGCCAGAACGTCTCGACCGGCAACTGCTCGATGTGATGCTGTCTAAGCATGCCAGCGGCCTTTGCGTGCTGGCGGCACCGACGCACCCTGCGGAGATGCGCTCGTTCAAGACCGATGTCGTGGTGCGTATGCTGGATCTCGTCTCGGCCTATTTCGACAATGTCGTCATCGACATGCCGCGCACCTGGTTTCCGTGGACGGAGACCGTGCTGCTTGGCTCCAACAAGCTCTATATCGTCGCCGAGATGACGGTGCCGTGCCTGCGCCACACGCAAAGGCTGATCCAGGCGGTCTACGAGACCGCCGGCAAGGAAGTGAAGCCGAACGTCATCGTCAACCGTTTCGAGCAGAAGATGTTCGACAATGGCATCAAGCAGGCGGACGTCCAGGAAATCCTAGGTGAGCATTTCGTCGGTGGCATCTCCAACAACTACCGGCTGGTGCGCGAGGCGGTCGACCGCGGCGTGCCCCTGCACGAGATCGATCCGAACGCCAATGTCATCAACGATTTGAAGAAGATCATCCTTCCGGAAGAGGCAGTCGCGACCGGGGTCAAGTCGAAGTCGCTGTTCAGCTTCGGCAAGGGTCTGTTGAAGAGGAAGGCCGGATGACCAGTCGTTTTTCAACCCTGCAGAATCGCGACGCGCGCCCGCTCCGTCCGGCTGATACAACGCCGGTCGCGCATCACGCGGTCGTCATCCCGACCAGCCGAAAGGCATCGCCGGCAAAGCCGGATGTCGCACCGGCAAAGAGCGCCAACAAGGTGCTCGATGCGCGCGTGCGCATTCACCGGATGCTGCTCGAAGAAATCAACCTCGTCGCGCTGGAGCGTTTGCCCAAGGAGGAGATGCGCCGGCAGGTGCATGATTTCGTTTCGGAAAAAACTCGCCAGGAGCGGATGGCGATCAACACCGTCGAACTCGAAGCGCTGGTCGATGATATCGTCGACGAGATGGTCGGCCTCGGCCCGCTCGAGCCATTGCTCAAGGACCCCGATATCAACGACATCCTGATCAACGGCCACCAGAACTGCTTCATCGAAAAGAAGGGCAAGCTGCAGCAGGTCCATATCCCGTTCAAGGACGAGGCGCATCTGCTTAGAATCATTAACAAGATCGTCGCCGCGGTCGGCCGCCGCGTCGACGAATCGCAGCCGATGGTCGATGCGCGCATGCTGGATGGCTCGCGCTTCAACGCCGCCATCCGCCCGGTCGGCGTCGACGGGCCGCTGGTGTCGATCCGCAAATTCTCCAAGAATAAGCTCGGCCTACACAAGCTGGTCGAATTCGGCGCCATCACCCAGAACATGGCCGAAGTGCTGGCGGCGGCGGTGCACGCCCGCAAGACGACGATCATCTCGGGCGGTACCGGCACCGGCAAGACGACGATGCTCAACGCGCTGTCGGCCTTCATTCCCGAAGACGAACGGTTGATCACCATCGAGGACGCTGCCGAACTTCAGCTGCAGCAGCCGCATGTCGCGCGCATGGAGACGCGCCCCGCCAACATTGAGGGCCATGGCGAGTTGAAGCAGCGCGATCTCGTCAAGAACGCGCTGCGCATGCGCCCCGACCGCGTCATCCTCGGCGAGTGCCGCGGCGAGGAGGCTTTCGACATGTTGCAGGCGATGAACACCGGCCATGAGGGGTCGATGGCGACCATCCACGCCAACACGCCGCGCGACGCCATTTCGCGCCTCGAACAGATGCTGGGCATGACCGGCATGCCGATGACGGTGCAGTCGATCCGCAGCCAGATCGCCAGCGCCATCGACATCATCGTTCAGCTGACCCGGCTTTCCGACGGCAAGCGCAAGGTGACAAGCGTCGCCGAGGTGACCGGCATGGAAGGCGACGTCATCCAGACGCAGGAGATCTTCCGCTTCGTGCGCACCGGCATGGATGCCGACGGTGGGATTCTCGGCTATTTCGAGGCGACCGGCATTCGGCCGCGCTTCCTTGAGGATATGCGCGCCATGGGCATCGAGTTTCCCGGGCGGTATTTCGAACCCGGCCGGCCGCAGGAGTAACCAGGTGTTCGATGGGCTGAGCGCAATCTATGTCGTCTATGCCGGAGCAGCGCTCACCGGCATCATGATCGCCGAGGCCTGTTATCTCCTCTACGCCGGCCGCAGCGACAAGCGCACCGCCATCAACCGGCGCATGAAGCTGCAGGAAAACAAGATCAGCCAGGAGCAGGTGCTGATCCAGCTGCGCAAGGAGCGCGGCCTCGACGCCGGCACCTCGCTGTTCTCGCCGGACCGGTTCCGCGCGCTGCGCACGCAGTCGGGCATGATCATGCCGCTGTCGAAATTCCTGATGATCACCTCGGGCGTGGCGATGGCCATAAGCCTGGTCGCCATCTGGCATGGCTTGCCGCTGCTGATGGGGCTTCTCCTGTTCGTCGTGCTGCTGCCGTTGGTGCCGGTGATGGTGATGCGCTTCAAGCGCAAGCGCCGGCTCAAGCGCTTCGGCATGCAACTGCCCGAGGCCCTGGAACTGATCACGCGCGGCCTCAAGGCCGGTCACCCGGTGCCGGTGGCCGTCGCCATGGTGTCGCGCGAGATGCCCGATCCGATCGGCACTGAGTTCGGCGTCATCGCCGATGAGGTGACCTATGGTTCCGATCTGGTCTCGGCGTTGAATTCGCTGTTCGACAGGGTTGGCCATGAGGATCTGCCGCTGTTCATCACCGCCGTCTCGATCCAGTCCAGTTCTGGCGGCAATCTGCGCGAAATCCTCGATGGCCTGGCGTTGACGATCCGCGAGCGCGGCAAGCTGCGCCGCAAGGTACGCGCCATCTCGACCGAGGGCCGCATGTCGGCCTACATCCTGACGGCGATACCGGCGCTGCTGTTTGCCGCCATCATGGCGCTGATGCCGGGCTTCTACCGCGATGTCTGGGGCGAGCCGAAAACCTGGTACCTGATCGGTGGGTCGGTCGCCTGGCTGATGCTGGGCAATCTGATGATGTTCAAAATGTCGAATTTCAGGTTCTGACATGCAGGGCTTCATCGAGTTCCTCGCCTCGCTTGCACCGACCTCCTTGATACCGGTGGCCGTCCTGCTTCTGGCGCTCGGCAGTGTCGCGGTTGCCTGGCCGATGGTCATGGCGAAGGGCGACCGCAACGAGGTGAAGCGCCGGCTCAAGGTCGACCAAAGTGCCGTGACGGCGAAGCCCGAGCCGCTGCAGAAGAAGAACACCGGCGTCGTGCGCGAGAAGGCGGTGAAGCGGGCGCAGGAGTTCTACGCCAAGAGCGATCCGGAAAATGTCGCCCGGTTGCGCATGAAGCTGATCCAGGCCGGCTATATGGAGCCGCGCGCCGTCGGCACCTTCTTCATCATCCGCTTCTCGGCGCTGGTCGGCGCCGCGTTCGGCGCCTTTGTCCTCAACCAGTGGATGGCCAGCGCCGAAGCGACGATGGCCAGCCGCTGGGCGTTCGTCATCCTGTCGGGCGTTGCCGGCTATTTCCTGCCCGGCCTGGTGCTGACCCAGAAGGTGCGGGAGAAGATGCGCGAATACCGCAACGGCTTTCCCGACTTCATGGATTTGATGATCGTCTGCTCGGATGCCGGCATGAGCATGGAAGCCGGTATCGAGCGCGTCTCGAAGGAGCTCGCCAAGACCTATCCAGCACTCAGCCAGAATTTGCAGCTGGTGTCGTTGGAACTGCGGGCCGGGCGCAGCCTCGACGACGCGCTGAAGGCGCTCGCCGAGCGCCTCAGCCTGGACGAGGTCCGCTCCTTCGCCACGCTGTTGCAGCAGTCGAAGGAACTCGGCACCAGCCTGTCGGGAGCGCTGCGCGTCTTCTCCGACGAAATGCGCCACAAGCGCATGTCGCTGGCCGAGGAGAAGGCGCACGCCTTGCCGGCCAAGATGTCGATACCGGTGACGGTGTGCATCCTGCCGGTGGTGCTGATGATCGCGGTCATTCCAATCATCGTCAAAATGACGAACGGCCAATTTCATTGATGTTCAGCCGCAGGGCATGAAGAGCGATCAAAGTGCACTGTCACCGTAATTCGTCGTTTCTTGGACAAAATGGCATAGGGACGGTATTTCACTAATATGAACTATTCGATCATACAGCCGCCCTTTACCCTGAAGTTTCGAGATATGTCGGCAGATGACTTGAAAGACTATCGAAGATGGTTTTTGAATCCATGCCGCTTAGGCTGGTTGAGCTGCAAGGCGCGGTGAACTCAGACCCGAATTTTAGGACTTGGAAACCAGATCATAGCCGAGCCTCCATTGAGGCCTTGGGACAATGGCTCTCCCATCAAGTGGAAACGAGAGCGCGTACGGCCGAAGAGATCGACCGGATCAAAGGAAGTGCAGCTTTCGACTTTGGCGTTCCCGCTGGAGAGCTTACGAATAGGACATTTTCCCTTGCGATGGATGCAGGGATGTATTTTGGCCAGACGCTTAAAAGCCGATACCCGCATCTCAAATGGGATCAGCCGCTCAAGAACAAGAAATTCGCCGATTTTGGCCAAGTTGTTCTGGTTGGATTCGGGAGGGCAAGCCTGAACCCTGTAAGAATTGTTGTGACCTTCTGCTATGGCGTCGCGGGCGGCAAGCAGGCGCCCAGACGCTTAGATGAGGTTTACGGATACTGGTCCAGCCTCGCCAATGAGACGAAAGGAACAGCGAACGCTGGATAAAGCGCTTCAGGTAGCAGCACATCGGCATCTGCAAAGTCAGCAAATGAGAGTCGACAAATCCGAAGCGGGGGCCGACAACTGTCATCCTGCCCGAGCGCGGCCCTGCGATGTAGGCCCTCCAATGCGAATACTGTTTCTTGCCCTCGCTCTCTTCGCCGCCCAGCGAGGCGGCTATGCCTATAAGGGGGTGCGGCTATGCCTATAAGGGGGTGAAGAGGGATTAAAGTGCACTGTCACCGTAACTCCCAAATTGATGATGCGGTTCGAAATGGAGACCGGATCGACGCAATCGACAGAGCGACCGGCGACCCCGCCACTCGATATATAGATCCTTCAACAGGTCAATCGGTCGTCGTAAACAATAGGACAGGTGAAATTAAGCAGGTTGGGGGCCCGGGGTTCAAATTTGGCCCGGAGAGTGGCGACGTTCCGGGCGCGAGCGTAAGGCCGCCGCCGTTCCAAGGGCCTGTACAGCCCGAAGTCCCACTAGAGCCTGAGATGCCGCCAAACTTACTTGAGGATCCACTCATAATTCTTGATTTTTGAAAAATGGATAAGAAAATGCAGTGGGAAAAAATCCTGCCAAAACCTCTCGTAAAGAAAGCATATAGATCTAGGTCGGAACTTGCTTGGCCTAAGGAGGATGCGCTCAGTGTGATTAATATTCTGCAGGAATCTGGATACTTAATAATTGGAGTGGACATCTGGCTGGCGACAGAGAACGGCCCAACGATACCAACCCCATTTGTCTATGACTGGGACTTATCTGCGCAAGAATCGGATAACAGTCAGAATTCGACTGCAGAAGAGTTTATTGCCTCCTTTCAATGGGATCCAAGTGACACCTCACACGGAGGCCGGCCCCCTTACTTCAACATTTTAGCGCAGCTGAAACAATCCTGAGCAGTTGACGAACTGCATTCCGTGACGAAAGGAACAGCGAACGCTGGATAAAGCGGTTCAGGTAGCTGCACATCGGCATCTGCAAAATCGGCAAATGATCATCGACAAACGCCGGGCAGGGGCTGACAACCATCATCCTGCCAGAACGCGGCCCTGCGCCATGAGAACCCCATGCGAATAGTGTTGTGTGCCGCCTCCCTCATTCTCGCCGCCGCCAGCCTGTGGCCCGCCCAGGCCGCGGCAGACGATTGCGGCGATGCTGCCGCGCTGTTGCGGCAGGCCTATCCCAAGGTTCAGAAAGGCGCCGACGGCGACTCCTTTACGCTCGAACCCCATACCAGCATTGCGCTCGCGGATCCGCAGGACCTTATGCCCGGCTTGGTCTGCAAGGTCTGGCCTGCCCATGACGATCTGCTGCTGGTCGCGGTGCCGCTGATCGACAGCGCCCGGTCCAGCGACGACGAGCATTTTGGCGATATCGAGCTTCTGGTCGTCGACAGGAAGACCCTGCAGGTACGCCAGCGCCTTATGCAGCCGAGGCTGATGAACGACGATGCCGTCGCCATCCGCGGCATCGAATTCGATTCCGGCCGCTATGGGCTGGCGCCCGGTGTCACCGCCTTCGGCCTGCGCATCGACATGGCCAACCATTCGCAGCCCAATCCCTTCAGCGAAACCGACCTGCGGCTCTACGCCATCGCCGGCGATGCGCTGCACGTGGTGCTCGACGGCCTCGTTGTGGCCAGCAATGGCGGCGAAAGCGACACCAATTGTGCGGGATCCTTTCATTCGAGCCAGGTCAGCCTGGCTATGAGCCCGACGGTCCATCGCGGCTACCACGACATGATCGTGGTCGAGCGGAGGGATACCGGCACGTCATCTCCCGACAAGAATGGCGAGTGCCAGTCCCATCCCGGCAAGCCTGTGAGCCAGACGTACCGGCTGCGCTATGACGGCAGCCGCTATCCGGTTCCGGTCGCGCTCAAGGTCCTGGACACGCCGTGAGAGCGCGGTTCGCGTCTGCTTGAGGTGCGGCCCCGTGGTTAATGGCCGGTATTCCTGAAACCAAATCTTGGATGCATTTCGGCACCGAAGCTTAACCGCTGTGCTGTAGTGTCTTTCCTGAAGAACGACCCGGCAAATCGGGCGACGGGGCAGGGCATGCGTCAGATAAAATTTGCGGCGGCGGCCACGATGGCGGCCGTCCTGATGATCACCGGGTGCACGACGAACAACAACGTCGACACGACCAAGACCACGGCCATTCAGCCGGCCGCCAAGGATGTCGACACATCCGATCTGGCGCAAGGCAAGGCGCAGTTTCGCGACGCCAATTATGGTCTCGCCGAACAGCATTTCCGCAAGGCCGTCGAGTTGAAGGCCGACAATGCCGAGGCCTGGATGGGGCTCGCCGCCTCCTATGACGAGCTCGGCCGCTTCGACTTTGCCGACCGTGCCTACGGCCAGCTCTTGAAGGTCGCCGGCCGCAAGCCGCAGATCGTCAACAATATGGGCTATTCGCAACTGTTGCGCGGCAACAAGAAGAAGGCCAGGGCGCTGCTGCTCGAGGCGAAGGCCGGGATGGCCGACCCCACGGTCGTCAACGCCAATCTCGCACTGCTGAACAAGGGCTGACGCGCGCTTGATCCTCGCGCCGGCTGAGGGCGCGGTTTCCAGACAGGCACTGTCGACGCTTTGTAAACCGTAACCGCAGCTTGGGTCGATAGATCAGCTGAAAACCATGTCCGAGGACAGCCGCTGACCTAGAGCACGTCCCGCGATCGATGAATCGATTGTGATGTGACGTCGGGCTGCATGGGTGATTCAACATCCCCTTTGATGAGGTTGTCTAATCGCCGTGGGGACGTCAAGTATCTTCGTTCTTGGAGATGCGTTTGCCGGGTACACGGTTGTCTTCGCGGTCGACATCGGTCGCCGCATGATGGAGCTTCGCGGGAGGAGCCTTCAATGTGGACGACGCACTTTGCTGAGTCAGCGGTGCAACCCCATCAGCGGAATGGCTCGGCCCCACGTCCCGGCAGGGACGTCTCAGGCGCTCAGATCCTGAACGCTATCCGCAAATTTCATGTTGTTGCTCCTGCGTTCCGATCAAAGAGCTCGCCAGTCTTGAGCATCGCATGCATCGTGACCGCCAGTTTGCGCGCTACGGCAACGGCCGCGCGTTTGAAGCCGATCCTCTCGCGGAGCTTGAGGCCCCATGTCCGCAGGGTGCTCTCGGTCGTGCTACGCGTCAGAATGACCGACGCTGCTTCGTAGAGAAGCCCTCGCAAATGGCGGTCACCGCGTCGGGATATATGGCCGTCATAATCGACTTCTCCGGATTGGTAGCGGCGCGTCGTCAGGCCGATCCAGGCGCCAACAGATCGGGACTTCTTGAAGTTGCCCGGATCTTCAATGGCAGTGGCGAAGGAGGTTGCGGTGATGGCGCCGATGCCAGGGATCGACATGAGTATGCGGCATGCCTGGCTCTGACGTGCATCTGCGACGAGCTGGCGCCCAAGCTCGGCGGCACGAATCCGTATCCCGCGCCAGGCTTCCAACATCGGCAGCACGATAAGAGCAAGTTCCTTGTGATCGATAAGAAGGCCCCGAACGTTCTTCTCGAATGTGGTTCCCTTACCTGCAGGAACGAGCAACCCGAATGTCTTCATGAGCCCCCGGATCTGGTTTGAAAGCTCGGTGGTGATTCGGACCAGCCGGGTGCGAGCCGACACGAGCGTCCGGGTCAACATGCTGTCGAAACCTTTCACGCGCACCTCGCGAAAGAACCCGACTTCTGCAAGCTGCGCCAAACCATCGGCATCATTCGCATCCGTCTTATTCGCCGCCATATCGAGCGCAGCTTTGGCGTGACGGGCATCGATGCAGATTGCCGGTAATCCCTTGGCGCGTAGCGCATGATAGAACCATACGGAGAGAGGCCCCGTTTCGAACACCACTCGTTTTACAGCTGGCGCCCGCTTACGGACAAGCTCGGCAATGATGTTGGGATCAGATGCGCACTTCCCGCGCCAGATCCGTTCGCCTTCACGGCGGATCGAAACTGCCGTCTCTTTCATCGACACATCGAGACCGATATATTCTTCCATGGCTGTTCTCCATTCGATGTTTGGGCCCGGCGTCAGCCGTGAGCCCGTATTTCCATCCTATCGGGGAACAGCCACCCTCCAAGACTACGATTGATTTCTAGGGCAACTCGCTCCCGCGATTACCCCATGTGGATGATGGCAAGAGCACTGAGCGGCGACCTTCGATCCCGGGTCTTGAAGGCTTCGGACGCGGGCATGTCGGCACGGCAGGCGGCGGCGCGGTTCGGCGTCGGCATATCGAGTGCGATCCGGTGGATCGCACGGGCGAAGATCGGCGAGCGGATGCCTCGCCCGCAAGGCCGCCGACGCGCGTCCAGCCTTGATGCCCACGAAGCCTTCATCGTCGGGCTGATCGATGAGCGCAAGGACATCACGCTGAACGAAATGGTGGAACGGCTGGGGGACGAGCGGTCGGTACGGATCAGCCGCAGCGCCTTGAGCGCATGGCTTCGCGGCCACGGGTGGACGTTCAAAAAAAGTCCGCACACGCACTGGAGCAGGACCGCCCCGACATCCTGAAGCGCCGTCGCGCCTGGTTCGACGGCCAGCTCGATCTCGATCCAGCGAAGCTCGTCTTCATTGATGAGACCGGGCTATCGACCAAGATGGCCCGTCTGCGGGGACGTGCGCCGCGCGGTGAGCGCTGCCGGGCCGGCGTGCCGCACGGCCATTGGAAGACCACCACCTTCACCGGCGCGTTACGGCTGACAGGAATGACCGCTCCGTTCGTCTACGACGGCGCCATGAACGGCAACGTGTTCCTGGCTTATGTTGAGCAGGTTCTGGTTCCGACCCTGTCGGAGGGCGACGTCGTCATCATGGACAATTTGCCGGCGCACAAGGCGGCCGGCGTGCGCGAGGCGATCGAGACGACCGGCTCGAGGCTCATGTTCCTGCCGCCCTACAGCCCCGACTTCAATCCGATCGAAAACGCCTTCTCAAAACTCAAGGCTCTTATGCGCGCCAAAGCCGAGAGAACAATCACAGCCCTGTGGAACGCCGTCGGATCGCTCGTTGACCTCTTCACCCCAGCCGAATGCCAGAACTACTTCAAGGCCGCAGGCTATGACCCGGATTAAACCGGACGTGCTCTAGAATGCGGCGTAACCGCCGACGCTCGAGAGGCCTCCGCCCGATATGCTGGATTTCAGTTCGCTTCTGCTCGCGGCCGCGCTGTCGGGCACCTGCCTGGCCGTCACCATGTTTGCCATCTGGCTCACTGCGCCGCGGGCGCGTTTCGTGCTGACGGTGGCGTGCGGCATCCTCGTGCTTGTCGCGCATGTGATCCTGTTCTGGCGCTACACCAAGGGGCCCGATCCGCTGCTTTGCCAGATAGCGCTGGCGCTGCTCAGCCTGGGCTTCCTGATCCTCTGCATTTCGGCCATGCAGTATCTCGGCGTGCCGGAACACAGGCGTGCGATCCTGCCGACACTTGCCGCCATGGCGATCTGCGCGGCCGTGACCTTCCTCGGTCTTGACGGTGTCGGCTTCATCGTCACCTACGCGACGGTCACCGTGCTGCTGTCGACGATCGGAGCCATGTTCTGGGTCAATGGCAGTCACGATCGCCGGATCCTGCTGGTGGTTTCGTTCCTGAGCGGCACCTGTGCGGTGTCGTTTGCCCTGTGCGGCGCGGTTCTGATGGCCAAGGGGCAGTGGACGCTCGGGGCGGCGCCGGACAACTGGGCCGAACGCCTGAATTCCGTCGTTGCGGTGGCCTGCATGACCGGCCTCGGCGCCTTGACGCTCTCGCTTCACCATCTGCAGGCGCAGATCGAACTGAAGGCCGAGACCATGACCGATCCATTGACCGGGCTGATGAACCGTCGCGGATTGATGTCACTCCATGGCGAGCGCCCCTTTGGTCCGTTCATGGCGGTCGTCATGTTCGACCTCGATCATTTCAAGAGGACCAACGACGTCTACGGTCACCCGGTCGGAGACCAGGTCCTGTGCCGCTTCGCCGCCGTCATCCGGAAATATGCCAGAACCGGCGTCGACGCCTTTCGCCTGGGCGGCGAGGAGTTCACCGTCGTCATGTCGCGGATGACGGAAGAGCGCGCCTATGATCTCGCCAGCAAGATCGGCGTTGCCTTCGGCACCGAAGTCGTTGCCACCCCGCACGGTCCGTTGCGCAGCACGGTCAGCGGCGGCATCGGCTTTGGCAGCGCCGACGGCAGCAGCCTCGACCAGGTGCTGGCCGAAGCGGACACCGCGCTCTACGCCGCCAAGCGCGCCGGCCGCAATTGCGTCATCAGCCATAAAAGGATGGGCAAGGCCGAACCGGTCAAGCCGGCCTTGCGCTCAGCGTAGTTATTCCGCCGCACCGAGATAGTCCGACAGCGGCGGGCAGGAGCAGACGAGGTTGCGGTCGCCGGCGACATTGTCGATGCGCGACACCGGTGGCCAGTATTTGGCCGCCGTGTCGGCGTCGCCGGCGGGATAGGCCGCTTCCAGGCGCGAGTAGGGATGGGTCCACTGTCCGGCCAGCGTCTCGGCGGCGGTGTGCGGTGCGTTGACCAGCGGATTGTCGGTCAAAGGCCACTCGCCCCTGGCAACTTTCGCCGCTTCGCCCGCAATGGCGATCATCGCTTCGCAGAAACGGTCGAGTTCGCGCTTGGGCTCGGATTCCGTCGGCTCGACCATCAGCGTGCCGGCGACCGGAAACGACATGGTCGGGGCGTGGAAGCCGTAGTCGATCAGTCGTTTGGCGATATCGTCGACGCTGATGCCGGCGCTGTCCTTGAGCACGCGGGTGTCGAGGATGCATTCATGCGCGATGCGATCGTGCCGGCCCTTGTAAAGCAGCGGGAAGTGCGGCGCGAGCCGCGTCGCCACGTAGTTGGCCGAAATGATGGCCGTCTCCGTCGCCTGCTTCAGGCCAGCGGCGCCCATCATGCGGATATACATCCAGGTGATCGGCAGGATGGAGGCGCTGCCGAAGGGTGCGGCCGACACTGCATGCGCGGAGCCTTCGGTGACATGGCCCGGCAGATAGGGTTTCAGGTGCGCCCTGACGCCGATCGGGCCGATGCCGGGGCCGCCGCCGCCATGCGGGATGCAGAAGGTCTTGTGCAGGTTCATATGGCAGACATCGGCGCCGATATCGGCGGGCCGGGCGAGCGCGACCAGCGCGTTGAGGTTGGCGCCGTCGAAATAGACCTGGCCGCCATGCTCGTGAATGAGGGCGCAGAGGTGGCGGGCGCCTTCTTCGTAAACGCCATGCGTCGAGGGATAGGTGAACATCAGCGCCGCGAGATTTTTGGAATGCTCGTTGGCCTTGGCCCGCATATCGTGCATGTCGATATTGCCGTCTTCCAGGCAGCGCACGACGACAACGCTCATGCCGACCATCGCCGCACTTGCCGGATTGGTACCATGTGCGGAGGAGGGGATCAGGCAGACGGTGCGATGGCCTTCGCCGCGCGAGCGGTGATAGGCGCGGATGGCGAGCAGGCCGGCATATTCGCCCTGGCTGCCGGCATTGGGCTGCAGGCTGACCGCGTCGAAACCGGTGATTTCCGAGAGCCAGCCTTCCAGTTCGCCGATCATGGCGCGATAGCCGGCCGAATGGCTGGCCGGCGCGAAGGGATGCAGATTGGCGATGCTTGGCCAGCTCACCGGCATCATTTCGGCCGCGGCATTGAGCTTCATGGTACAGGACCCCAGCGGGATCATGGAGCGGTCGAGCGCCAGATCCTTGTCGGCCAGCCGGCGCAGCAGGCGCATCATGTCGGTTTCCGACTTGTTTTCGTTGAAGACCGGCTGGGTCAGAAACTCTTTTCCACGCGGCTTGCCGGGAACGGTGCTGTCGGCTGAAGCGGCGGCCTTGGCGCCGAACAGGGAAGCGATCGCGTCGAGATCGGCATCGGTCGAGGTCTCGTCGAAGGCGATGCCGACATGGTCGGCGTCGAGGACGCGCAGCAGCCGGCCGGTCTTTTTCGGCGGCGGCGGCGATTTCAGCGGCCTTGCCCTTCGCCGCCACCGTCACCGTGTCGAAACGGCTGGCGCCGAGCACCGACACGCCTGCCGCCTCGAGGCCGCTCGCCAGGCGGTTGGCCAGGGCGTGGATGCGCCCGGCAATCGCCTGCAGCCCGGCGGGGCCGTGCCAGATGGCATAGGCCGTCGCCATATTGGCGAGCAGCGCCTGCGCGGTGCAGATATTGGAGGTCGCCTTGTCGCGGCGGATATGTTGTTCGCGCGTCTGCAAGGCCAGGCGGTAGCCGGGCCGGCCCCTTGCTGTCGGTCGACTGGCCGACAAGGCGGCCGGGCATCAGTCGCGTCAGCCTGTCGGAAACGGCGCAATAGGCGGCGTGCGGGCCGCCAAAGCCCATCGGCACGCCGAAGCGCTGCATCGGCCCGACGGCAATGTCGGCGCCGAGTTTCGCCGGCGCGTCGGTCAGTGTCAGGCCAAGCGGATCGGCGATGAAGACGACCAGCGCGCCAGTGGCGCGGGCCTTGTCGATTGCGGCCTTGTGGTCGCCATAGACGCCAAACGTGTCGGGGCAGGAGACCAGCAAAGCGGCCGTGTTGTCGTCGATCGTCTCGCCGTCGATCTCGATGCCGAGCGGCTCGGCGCGGGTGCGCACCACATCCAGAGTCTGCGGGTGCGGCGTGCCGGCGAACGCCACCTTGGTGCGCTTGTCGCGGTGGTGGCGCAGCGCAATGCCGACCGCTTCGGCGACCGCGGTTGCTTCATCGAGCAGCGAGGCCGATGCCACCGGCAAGCCGGTCAATTCGGTGACCAAGGTCTGGAAATTGAACAGCATTTCCAGACGACCCTGGCTGATCTCGGCCTGATAGGGCGTGTAGGCCGTGTACCACGCCGGATTCTCGAACAGATTGCGCTGGATGACCGGCGGCACATGGACGCCGTGATAGCCAGCGCCGATGAAGCTCTTCAGCACGGTATTTTTCGCCATGGTCGCCGACAGTTCGGCCAGCGCTTCGGCCTCGCTGCCCGGCGCGGGCAAGGTCAGCGGCAGGTCGAGGCGAATCGACTGCGGCACGGCCTGGCTGATCAGCGTCTCGACGGAGGGAACGCCGATCACGGCAAGCATGGCTCTGACATCGTTGACGCCAGGACCGATATGGCGGGCCGAGAAGGGGGTGAGTGCTGTGGTCATCATCTCTAGTCCTGATTTCAGGCGATATGGGCTTTGTAGGCGGCCTCGTCCATGAGGCCGGCGAGCTGGCTTTCATCGGCCAACCTCATCTTCCACAGCCAGCCGGCGCCGGTGGCGGCCGAGTTGACCAACGACGGGTCGGAAGACAGCGTGCCGTTGGCCTCGGTGATCTCGCCGTCGACCGGCGCGTAGACGTCCGAAGCGGCCTTGACGGATCTCGACCACGACGGCGGTGTCGCCCTTGGCCAGCTTCTTTCCCGTCTCCGGCAGTTCGACGAAAACGAGGTCACCGAGCTGCTCCTGCGCGTAATCGGTGATGCCGACGGTGGCGATGCCGCCTTCGACGCGGAGCCATTCGTGATCGGCGGTAAAATAGGTCGTTGCCATCGGGATTATCCTTTGCGGTAGCGATGAGGAGTGAAAGGCAAGGGGTTGATTTCGATCGGGATTTTTGTCCCGCGAACATCGGCGAACAGTTTTGTGCCTGGCTTGGCCAGAGCGGACGGGACGTAGCCCATGGCGACGGGATGACCGGCCGAAGGGCCGAAGCCGCCCGATGTGACATGGCCGGCGGGATTGCCGTCGGCGTCGAACAGGGCGGCACCGGCGCGCACCGGCTGGCGGCCCTCCGGCTTCAGCCCAACGCGCTTTTGCGCTGGGCCGCGTTCCACGGCGTCGCGCAGGGCGTCTGCGCCGATGAAGGCGCCGGAAGCGCGGATGTCCTTGGGGATCGCCCACATCAGTGCGGCGGCGGCCGGGTCGGTCTCCGGCGTGATGTCCTGGCCATGCAGGCAAAGCCCGGCCTCCAGCCGCAGGCTATCGCGCGCGGCAAGGCCGATCCACAGCACACGCTCGTCTTCGAGCAGCTTCGCGACAAGGGCGCGCGCATCGGCTTCAGGCAGGCCGATCTCGAAACCGTCCTCGCCGGTATAGCCGGACCGGCTCATGAACCAGTTTTTGCGCGGCTCGACGCCGTGCATGAACAGCAGCGAGCCGGTCTCGATGCCGGCGCGGGAGAGGGCTGCCCAGGCCTCCGGCCCCTGGATGGCCAGGAAGACGCGCTCGAGCGGCTCGACCTTCACATCAAAATTCGCGGCCAGCTCACGCAGATGCTTTTCGTCGGCGACCGCATTGCCGGCATTGGCGACCACCATGAACCTGGTATCGCCGAGGCGGGTGACGATCAGGTCGTCAAGGATGCCGCCTGCCTCGTTGAGGAAGAAGGACAGTTTCGACTGCGAGATTTCGAGCGCGCCGGCATCCAGCGGGCAAGCGCGGTTAAGCAGCGCAACCGCTTGCGGCCCGCTGACCTCGAACAGTTTCATGTGCGAGATGTCGAACAGGCCGGCATGCTCACGGGTGTGCAGATGCTCCTTCATGACGCCGGCCGGATAGGTCAGCGGCATCGACCAGCCGGCAAAGGCGCCGAAGCGCGCACCGGCGGCTGCGTGGATATCTTCGAGGGGAAGGTGTTTTGAGTCGTCGCCCGTCATGTCGTCTCCAGAGTCGCACGCAATCGGCCGCGAATGGCGACCAGTCCGTGCCCCTCTGTCTGAAGCCTGAGAGACTCGCGCAGCCGGAACTCTGTCAGCGGCGCTTACACCTTCGGCGCGGGGGCAAGCCCCGACTTTCCAGAGTGTCTTTCCCGTCTACGGTTCTTTTGCCTGAGAGATTTCGGGCGATTTCCCCTTCGGCGGCAGCTCTCGCTGCTCTCTCCCGCAAACAGGTAGGACTCAGAACCGAGCCCTCGACGCGCCATCCATAGCCCGTCGGCGACACCTTGTCACCTCCCAGCGACATCGTTCTCCCAAAAACCGCTGCGGTCTTTTGGGGCGACATGCATTGGCCGACAAGTCTTCGCTAACCACGCCGTTTGCCGGTTTTTCAAGACACTCCTGATATATCGGGCCCATGTAACGCTTTGGGGCGGACGGAGACGACAATGGGCGAATTGATCATGAGCGCGCCGGTGGCAGGGCTGACGTCGAAGAATCGCATTGCCTCGGAAGATGTGGTGATGCTGCGCCGAGACGTGTTCGCCGATGGCGTGGTCACTCGAGGCGAGGCCGAGGCCTTGTTCGCGCTCGACCAGACGGCTCGGGACAAATGCGCGGAGTGGGCGCCGTTCTTCGTCGAGGCGGTGACCGACTACATCGTCCATCAGGAAAAGCCGTCCGGCTATATCTCGCAGGACAATACCGACTGGCTGGTCCGCACCATCTCGCGCGACGGCATGGTCGACAGCCGCACCGAACTCGAATTGCTGGTCCATGTGCTGGAAGAGGCGAGATCCTCGCCGGGCAAGCTTTGCGTCTATGCGCTGGAACAGGTCGCTCATGCCGTCATCGACGGCAAGGGGCCGCTGATGCTGGGTGGCGCGCTGGTGCCCGGACTGATCGCCAAGGCGGAAGTCGAGCTGCTGCGCCGCATCCTCCACGCCCATGGCGGTGACGGCAACATCGCCATCACCCGCGGCGAGGCCGAGGTGCTGTTCAAGATCAACGAACAGACCGCGCAGGCCAAGAACGATCCGTCCTGGAACGATCTGTTCGTCAAGGCGATTGCCAATTTCGTCATGTGCTCGGCCGGCTATGAAGCGCCGACCCGCGACGTGGCGCTGCGCCAGGAAAGCTTCCTCGAACACACTGATCCGGAAATCGGCGGGTTCTTCAGCCGCATGGTCTCGGGTGGCCTTGCCGGCATCATCGAGGCCTACCGGTCCCCCAACGACATCGAGGCCGAATGGGAAGCCAAGAACAGGGCGGCTGAGGCCTTGGCCCGCCGCGCCGAAACGATCGATGCCGGTGAAGCCAAATGGCTTATCGATCATATCGGCTTGGACAGGCCCTTGTACGAAAACGAGCGCGCTCTGCTGACGCTGATCAAGCATGCCTCGCCCGAGATCCATCCGGCGCTAAGGCCGCTCCTCGAGAAGGTCGCCTAGGGTCCATTGATATTCAGGTGATGCCGGCCTGCAAACGGCGGTTTCCTGCGCTTCCGGTGCTCGCGTACCCAAAAAGTACGCTCCGCTCCGGTTCTCGGAAACCACCATTTTCGACTCGGCCTGACCTGAATCTCAACGGACCCTGCACGGTCTCACTCCATCAAATCCCGCCGTACCAGTCATAGCCATTGTCTTCCCAGTAGCCGCCACGGCCGCCGCCGACATTGGCGAAGCCGTCGACCAGTTCGATCTTGTAGAGATACTTTGGCATCTTGTAGCCGAGCTGGCGCTCGACGCGCACGCGCAGCGGGGCGCCGTTTTCGACCGGTAGCGGTTTGCCGTTCAGGCCGTAGGCGAGGATCGTTTGCGGGTGGCGGGCGTCGATCAGGTCGATCGTGCCGTAATATTTGATGTCGCCGGACAGGCTGCGGTCGATCGTGTCGAGGCAATGGAACATGACGTAGCGCGCCTGCGGCTTGACCACCGCCTGGTCGAGCACCAGCGACAGCGGCGTGCCGGTCCATTTGGCGATGCAGCTCCAGCCTTCGACGCAGTCATGGCGGGTGATCTGCGTGCGGCTCGGCATGTTCTGAAGCTGCTCGCGGCTGAGCGACAGCGGCTTTTCGACAAGGCCCGACACCTCCAGCCGCCAGTCGGCGAAATTGTTGGCAAGTAGGCCCTTGTAGGTGTCATCGTCAGGGGCGGTAACGCCATTCGGCCGCTGCGGCTGGCGGATATCGGCTTCTGTGAATTCCGGCGCCAATGCATCGCGGCCGGCAAGCAGGCGCTGCGCGCGGTATGTCAGGCCATTGGCGTTTTCGAGGAAACTGCGCAGGCCGCTGCCGATGCTCAACTGGCTGTCGAAGGCGTCGCAGCCCGACAGCATGATGCCGGAGGCGCCAAGGCTGGCGGCGGTCAGGAATTTTCTTCGACTGATCTGAAAATTGGGGCTGATCTCGAACTTCGCCATGTCAGGCACTCCTCTCGGTCGTCTTGTCGTCATGCGCGGGAGGGTCGGTGCGGTACCAGCCGGTGATGATCGAGCGCAGTTCGTTGATCGGGCCGGCGGCAAGGATCATCAGGATGTGGATGATGAAGAAGCCGACGAGCAGCAGCATGACGGTGAAATGGATGGTGCGCGCCGTCTGCCGGCCGCCGAGCACTTCGTTGAGGAAGGGCAGCACCGAATTCATGCTGGGCGACATGGCAAGGCCGGTGATGATCATCAGCGGCAACAGCACGAACAGCACCCCGCCATAAGCCATCTTCTGTAGCGTGTTGTATTCGCGTGTGTGATGGAATTTCAGCTTGGCGTGGTCGACGATGTCGCGCGGCAGGCGCTTGAGGTCGTCGAGGCGCGGGGCGAGATCGCGCCTGATATGACCGTTGATCAGGCTGGCGACCAGCCAGACGATCAAGGTCGTCGTCAGGATCCAGGCGAAGAAGAAATGGATGACGCGGGCGGTGCCGAGATCATAATAGGAGGGAATGGTCGCCCAGGACGGGAAACCGCGCGCCGTCTCATTGCCTGGCGGGCCCGACCAGCCGAGCACGCCCGTCGTGTCGAAGCGGTGCCCGAAGATTTCTGTGTAGCCGCGCGGACCGGCATCGGTGTTCACGGCGCCGATTTCGAAGATGGTGTTGTTGTAGCCGAAGCCGGATTGCTTGCCGATGTAGAGCTGCGGTCGGGCGTTGAAGATCTGCAGGCCGGAAAGCAGCATGAAGAACAGCGAAATGGCCCAGATCCAGTGCGTCAGCCGCGTCCAGCGCGACTGCCGGTAGATCAGTGTGCTGTTGCTCGACACGGGGGCGTCCGGCCCGGTGGCGGATTGGCTTCTGGCAACCGATTCCATCTTGTCTCTTCTCCCGGCCTCGCGGCGTGGCCTGCGCGTTCATTGTCCTCCTGATACGTCGCGATCCAAACCGATGTTTCATCCGATCACGGATTTATTACGGACCACCCAGGCTGACGGCGAGATTGACGGCCGCCGCGACGATGACGGTGTTGAAGAAGAACGACAGGATCGAGTGGACAAGCACGACGCAACGCATATGCGTGGTCGAGATGTTGGTGTCGGCAGTCTGCGCCGTCATGCCGATGACGGTCGAGAAGTAGAGGAAATCCCAACCTTCGGGCCGCTTGTCGCCTGGGAAAAGCAATCCGCCGACCGGGATTTTCTTCTTTGTTTCAGCGTCCACAGCATCGCCGTCCATCCAGTAGACATGCGCATAGTGCAGTGCCGCCATGGCATGGATGGTGAACCAGCCGAGCGGGATCGATAGCAGCGCGAAACCGAGCTCGACGGAATTGCCTCTGTCCTTCTGATTGATCAGCAGGAACAACGAGATAACGGCGACCACAACGACGACAAGCGTCACCGCGAAGATGACCAGCACTGGCATGTCGGTGGCGCGCGCATACTTGCTCAGATACTTGCCGGTGAACGTTGGCATCTGGCTGACGACAAGAATGACGTAAGCGGCGAAAAATGCGTTGGCGCCGATCGAATAAGCGAGCGGGGCGTGCAGCAGCAATGCCATAACAAACGCCACAGCGCCGAAGCAGGCCGACATTGCGAACAGCATGTGGCGCTGCATGGGGTTCTTGATCGGGGTTTCGGCGGCCATGGCGGTCTCCACCCTGGATAGCGCTCGGTTTCTAGCCGGGTGTGGCGGATTTCAGCGCGCGCCGCAAGATGCGGTCGAGTTCGCCGAGGAACCGCGAGCGGTCCTGCGGCGCGAAGGAGGCATTATAGCCCTTGCTTTCACCGGTCTCGCGCAAATGTTGCTTGAGGTCGCGCATCGCCACCGCCATGCCGATGGTTTCCGGCGTGAACGGCCGCCCGGTTGGCCCAAGCACATGCGCGCCGAGCGCCACGGCGCGAGCGGCGAGCGGAATATCCGCCGTCACCACGACATCGTTGGATTTGGCGTTCTCGACGATCCAGTCGTCGGCGGCGTCGGCGCCCTTGGAGACCACGACATTGCGGATCATCGGATCGCGCGAGGGCCGCAGGCCGCCATTGGAGACGTAGGTGACGACGACGCCGAGGCGCTCGGCGACCTTTTCCACCTCGGCCTTGACCGGGCAGGCGTCGGCATCGACGTAGATGGCAGGTGCAGGCATTGTCTCTCCGAAACGGACAGGGGCCGGAAGCGTTTCCGGCCCCTGCCTGAAATCTTATGGCGTTCAGGCCGGCAAGGCGCCGGACTTCTTCGCCGTCCAGGTCGCGATATAATCCATCAGGCCGGGGTTGAGGCAGTCATAGGGTTCCAGCCCGATTGTCTTCAGCCGCGCCCGGATGCCGTCCATGCGTTTCGGGTCCACGCCGGATTCGATGATCGACGAGACAAAGGCAGTGAAGCCCGGCGGTGACCAGCCGTCCTCGACGAAGCGTTCGGGGTGGATGAAGGACAAGCCCTTGAACGGATGGTCGCGCTCGACCGGACCGTGCATGTGGACGCCGCAGCCGGTGCAGGCATGGCGCTGGATAAGGGCCGAGGGGTCGACCACTTTCAGCTTGTCGCCGTTCTCGGTGACGGTGACGTCGCCCGTGCCTGCGACGGCTACGACCGAGAACACAGCACCTTCCGGCTTCCAGCATTTGGTGCAGCCGCAGGCGTGGTTGTGGGCGATCTGGCCCTTGACCTTCACCTTGACCGGCTTGCTGGTGCAGGCGCAGACCAGCGTGCCGCCGGCAAAGCTCGCGCTCTCTTTGGGCAGGCCATTATCGATTTTCGGATGCAGTTTCTCCGCCATTCTTTTCTCCTCCCAGTTTTGAACCACAGAGGTCGCTGGCCGGTCGGTCGGCGGCGTGTGGCTTGCTTCAGTAAACGACGACGCTTCGGATCGACTTGCCCTCATGCATGAGGTCGAACCCCTTGTTGATGTCTTCCAGCTTCAGCAAATGGGTGATCATAGGATCGATCTGGATCTTGCCGTCCATGTACCAGTCGACGATCTTCGGCACATCGGTGCGGCCGCGCGCGCCGCCGAAGGCAGTGCCCATCCAGGTGCGGCCGGTGACCAGCTGGAACGGCCTGGTCGAAATCTCCTGGCCGGCACCGGCAACGCCGATGACGACCGACTTGCCCCAGCCGCGGTGCGAGGCTTCCAGCGCCTGGCGCATCACCTTGGTGTTGCCGGTGCAGTCGAACGTGTAGTCGGCGCCGCCGATCTGGTCGGCACCGCGCTTGGTCATGTTGACGAGGTAAGGGACGATGTCGCCGTCGATTTCCTTCGGATTGACGAAATGCGTCATGCCGAACCGTTCGCCCCATTCCTTCTTGTCGTTGTTCAAATCGACGCCGATGATCATGTCGGCACCGGCCAACTTCAGGCCCTGGATGACGTTGAGGCCGATGCCGCCGAGGCCGAAGACAACGGCGGTCGCGCCTTGCTCGACCTTGGCGGTGTTGATGACTGCACCGATGCCGGTGGTGACGCCGCAGCCGATGTAGCAGATCTTGTCGAAGGGAGCGTCGGGGTTGACCTTGGCCAGCGCGATCTCGGGCAGCACAGTGAAGTTGGAGAAGGTCGAGCAGCCCATATAGTGGAAGATCTTGTCCTTGCCGATCGAGAAGCGCGATGAGCCGTCCGGCATCAAGCCTTGCCCCTGCGTGGCGCGGATCGCCGTGCACAGATTGGTTTTTCTCGACAGGCAGGACGGGCACTGCCGACATTCCGGCGTATAGAGCGGGATGACGTGGTCACCCTTCTTGACCGAGGTGACGCCCTTGCCGACATCGACCACGACACCGGCGCCCTCATGGCCGAGAATGGCTGGGAACAGGCCTTCGGGATCGGCACCCGACAGAGTGAACTCGTCGGTATGGCAGATGCCGGTCGCCTTGATCTCGACCAGCACCTCGCCATCGCGCGGACCGTCGAGGTCGACCTCCATGATCTCCAGCGGCTTTCCGGCGGCGACAGCGACAGCGGCGCGGGTTTTCATAAGGCGTCCTCCAAATGCGAATTTTTTCCAAGGTTTCAGGTTTTCTCGACACGATCAACTGGAAGCTGATGCCGAGAAAGGGCCACAGCGATAAATTGGAATCGCAAATCGATTGAAAGCCAGTGATTTGCACGGTCGGCTTGACCCCGCAAGCACAGGCCATAAAAGGAACGACCGACCGGAGGGGAATGACCTCAGCATGTTCACGAAAATCCTGATCGCCAATCGTGGCGAGATCGCCTGTCGCGTCATCAAGACGGCGCGCAAGATGGGGATCGCCACGGTCGCCGTCTATTCCGATGCCGATCGCGATGCCGTGCATGTCGAGATGGCCGACGAAGCGGTGCATATCGGGCCTTCGCCGGCCGCGCAGAGCTATTTGCTGCCTGAAAAGATCATCGCCGCCTGCAAGGAAACCGGCGCGCAGGCCGTGCATCCCGGCTATGGCTTCCTGTCCGAGCGCGCCGCCTTTTGCGAAGCGCTGGAAGCGGAAGGCATCGTCTTCATCGGCCCAAAACCCAAGGCCATCAAGGCGATGGGCGACAAGATCGAATCGAAGAAATTCGCCAATGCCGCCAAGGTTTCCACCGTGCCCGGCTGGCTCGGCGTCATCGAGAATGCCGATCATGCCGAAAAGATCGCCGGCGAGATCGGCTATCCCGTGATGATCAAGGCCTCGGCCGGTGGCGGCGGCAAGGGCATGCGCATCGCCTGGGACCAGTCGGAAGTGCGCGACGGCTTTGATCGGGCGCGCTCGGAGGCCAAGAGCTCGTTCGGCGACGACCGCGTCTTCATCGAGAAATTCGTCGTCGATCCGCGCCATATCGAGATCCAGGTGCTGGCCGACGCGCATGGCAATGCGCTCTATCTCGGCGAGCGCGAATGCTCGATCCAGCGCCGCAACCAGAAAGTCGCGGAAGAGGCGCCATCGCCGTTCCTCGATGCCAAGACGCGCAAGGCCATGGGCGAGCAGTCGGTGGCGTTGGCCAGGGCCGTCGACTACCAGAGCGCCGGCACGGTCGAGTTCATCGTCGACAAGGACAAGAACTTCTATTTCCTTGAAATGAATACACGATTGCAGGTCGAGCATCCGGTGACCGAACTCGTCACCGGCATAGATCTGGTCGAACAGATGATCCGCGTCGCCGCCGGCGAAAAGCTCTCGATAAAGCAGAGTGACATCAAGCTGAAGGGTTGGGCGGTGGAAAGCCGGCTCTACGCCGAGGATCCCTATCGCAATTTCCTGCCGTCGATCGGCCGGCTGACGCGCTACCGGCCACCGGAGGAGGGGCAATTCGGCGACATCGTCATCCGCAACGACACCGGCGTCACCGAAGGCTCGGAGATTTCGATGTTCTACGACCCGATGCTCGCCAAATTGTGCACCTGGGCGCCGACACGGCTCGAGGCGATCGATGCCATGTCGGAAGCGCTCGACAGTTTTGTCGTCGACGGCATCGAGCACAACATCCCGTTCCTGGCGGCGCTGATGCAGCATCCGCGCTGGCGGGAAGGGGCGATATCGACCGGCTTCATCGCCGAGGAATATCCCGACGGTTTTGCGCCCGTTGTTCCGAACAGCGAGGAAAAGGCCGTGCTGGCCTCGATCGTCACTGCCGTGGAGCTGCTGCGCCGCGACCGGCTCGACCGGCTGGGCGGGCGGCTCGCACCGCATTCGGGAGTGCTCAAGCGCGACTGGGTGGTGAAGCTCGGCGACGACTATCTCCGGGCATCCATCCTCGAAGGCATGATTTCCATCCCGATGGAGATCGACCTGTCGATCGAAGGCGGCAAGGCGCTGACCGTTTCATCCGACTGGCGGCCGGGCGACCTGATCTGGCGCGGCACAGTCGGCAAGCGCTCCGTTGTCGCCCAGATCCGGCCTGTCGCCAACGGTCTTCGCATCGCCTGGAAAGGCATGTCGGTGACCGCCCGCGCCATGCTGCCGCGCATCGCCGAGCTCGAACGGCTGATGCCGGAGAAGGTGGCACCGGACACGTCGGACCTGTTGCTCTGCCCGATGCCCGGCCTCGTCGTGTCGATCGCCGTTGTCGAAGGCCAGGAGGTCAAAGCCGGCGAGACGCTGGCCGTGGTCGAGGCAATGAAAATGGAAAACGTGCTGCGGGCGGAGCGCGATCTCATCGTGTCGAAGCTCAACGCCAAGCCGGGCGACAGTCTCGCCGTTGATGCAGTGATCATGGAATTCGCCTGAAGAGGCGGAAGCCTGTGATTGTCGGTCGTTTGTGCTGGACTGGTATCGCCAGGTCCCGGACAATACATCTCCATCGACTCAAAGCCTTCGACTGCGCGAGAAACCATGGCGGATAACAGACTTCCACGCGACCCACTGAAGCGCGAAGCCGCGATTGCCGCCGCGCGGCCGGAGACGCCGGCGCGGCCGTTCGTGCATCTGCGCGTGCATTCGGCCTATTCGCTGCTCGAGGGCGCGCTTCAGCTCGGCAAGATCGTCGGTCACGCCGTCAAGGACGAAGCCCCGGCGATCGCCGTCACCGACACTAACAATTTGTTCGGTGCGTTGGAGTTCGCACAGAAGGCAGTGAAGGACGGCATCCAGCCGATCATCGGCTGCCAGACCGCACTCGCTTTTTCCGGTGAAAACAGCGACGGCCAGCGCGACCGCCGCCGGCAGGGCCCGGAGATGCGGCCGGTCGTGCTGCTCGCCGCGACCGAAGCCGGCTATTCCAACCTGGTCAGGCTGGTAAGCCGCGTCTATCTGGAAACACCGCCCGGCGAGGCGGTGCACCTGACAACCGAGATGCTGGAGGGCAAGGCCGATGGGCTGATCTGCCTCAGCGGCGGGCCGCGCGGCCCGATCGGCAACGCCTTGAAGGAGGATCGCCGCGATCTGGCCGAGGTGCGGCTTTTGACGCTGAAGGCGCTGTTTGGCGACCGGCTCTATGTCGAATTGGACCGGGTTGCCGGTTACGACCGGGTCATCGAACATCAGACAATCGATCTCGCCTACGCGCATGAACTTCCGCTCGTTGCCACCAATGAGGCGTTTTTCTCCTCGCGCGATGATTATGAGGCGCATGACGCGCTGATCGCCATCGCCGAGGGCTCCGTCGTCGCCGTCGACACTCGCCGGCGACTGTCGCCGGACAATTTCCTGCGCAGCCAGGCCGACATGGCAAAGCTGTTCGCCGACCTGCCGGAAGCGATCGACAACACGGTCGAGATTGCACTGCGTTGCTCCTACTATCCAAAGACCCGCAGCCCGATCCTGCCGCGCTTCACCGGCGGCGATGCCTCCGACAAGGATGCGGCCGAAAAGGCCGAGGCCGCGGAACTCGCCCGCCAGGCGCGCGAGGGGCTCGACGCGCGGCTCGCTTTGCACGGACCAACGCCGGGCTACACGGTCGAGCAATATCGCGAACGGCTCGAATTCGAGCTCGGCATCATCGAGAAGATGAAATTTCCGGGCTACTTCCTGATCGTTGCCGACTTCATCAAATGGGCCAAGGCGCAAGGCATTCCGGTCGGACCGGGCCGTGGTTCGGGCGCCGGATCGCTGGTCGCCTATTCGACGACCATCACCGATATCGATCCGCTGCGCTTCTCCCTGCTGTTCGAGCGTTTCCTCAATCCGGACCGCGTGTCGATGCCCGACTTCGACATCGACTTCTGCCAGGATCGCCGCGAAGAGGTGATCCGTTACGTCCAGCAGAAATACGGCCGTGACCAGGTCGGCCAGATCATCACCTTCGGTACCCTGCAGGCCCGCGCCGTGCTGCGCGACGTCGGCCGCGTGCTGCAGATGCCCTATGGCCAGGTCGACAAGCTGTCCAAGATGGTGCCACAGAACCCGGCCAATCCGGTCAAGCTTGCCGACGCCATCGCCAACGAGCCGCGCTTTGCCGAGGAGGCCGAGAAGGAGCCGATCGTCCAGACGCTGCTCGACATGGCGCAGAAACTCGAGGGCCTTTACCGCCACGCCTCGACGCACGCCGCCGGCATCGTCATCGGCGACCGGCCTTTGTCGGAGCTGGTGCCGATGTACCGCGATCCGCGCTCGGACATGCCGGTCACCCAGTTCAACATGAAATATGTCGAGCAGGCCGGCCTGGTGAAGTTCGACTTCCTCGGCCTGAAGACGCTGACCGTGCTGGAGACGGCGGTAAAGCTGATCCGCCGCCGTGGCATCGACATCGATCTGGCCACGATCCCGCTCGACGATCCCGACACATACGCCATGCTCTCGCGCGGCGAAGTGGTCGGCGTGTTCCAGGTGGAAAGTGCCGGCATGCGCAAGGCGCTGATCGGCATGCGGCCCGACTGCATCGAGGACATCATCGCGCTTGTCGCACTGTACCGTCCGGGCCCAATGGAGAACATCCCGACCTACAACGCCAGAAAGCATGGCGAGGAGGAGATGGCGTCGATCCATCCCAAGATCGACCATCTGGTGAAGGAGACGCAGGGCGTCATCGTTTACCAGGAACAGGTGATGCAGATCGCGCAAGAGCTGTCCGGCTATTCGCTCGGCGAAGCCGATCTTCTGCGCCGCGCCATGGGCAAGAAGATCCGCGCCGAGATGGACAAGCAGCGCGAGCGCTTCGTCACCGGTGCGGTCGAGCGCGGCGTCAGCAAGCCGCAAGCCGACTTCATTTTCGACCTGCTGGCCAAATTCGCCGACTATGGTTTCAACAAGTCGCACGCCGCCGCCTACGCCGTCGTTTCCTACCAGACCGCCTATCTCAAGGCGCATTATCCGGTCGAGTTCCTGGCGGCGTCGATGACGCTCGATATGGGTAACACCGACAAGCTCGCCGACTTCCGCCAGGATGCGCTGCGCCTCGGCATTGAGGTGCTGGCGCCGTCGGTGATGACCAGCTTCCGGCCTTTCGAGGTCGGTGAGAACCGCATCTATTATTCGATGGCGGCGCTGAAAGGTGTCGGCGATGCGGCGGTCGAGCACATCGTTGCGGTGCGTGGCGAAAAGCCGTTCAAGAATCTCGCCGATTTCTGCGAGCGGGTCGATCCCAAGATCGTCGGCAAGCGGGTCTTCGAAAGCCTGATCATGGCCGGCGCGCTCGACTGTTTCGGCCATGACCGCGCCCAGATGATGGCCGGTGTCGAACGGATGATGGGGCTGGCTTCGCTCGCCCAGCAGAATGCCGTTTCCGGCCAGGCCGATATTTTCGGCGCCTCGCTGGGCGCACAGTCGCAGGCGCTCAACCTGCCGGCGACGGATCCATGGCTCGCCGCGGATCGGCTGCACCGCGAATTCCAGGTCGTCGGCTTCTATCTCTCGGCCCATCCGCTCGATGAATACAAGGCGGCTTTGCAGAAGATGCGGGTGCAGAACTGGGCGGAGTTCTCGGCCGCCGTCAAACGCGGCGCTTCCGCCGGTCGCCTGGCCGGTACCGTGACTAGCAAGCAGGAGCGCAAGACGCGCACCGGCAACAAGATGGGCGTGGTGGCGTTTTCCGACACCTCCGGCCAGTACGAGGCCGTGCTGTTCTCCGAAGCATTGGCCCAGTACCGCGACCTCCTGGAAGCCGGCCGCTCCGTCGTCATCACGGTCGCGGCGGAGGACAGGCCCGAGGGCGTCAATTTGCGCATCAACTCCGTGCAATCGCTGGAGGACGAGGCAAGCCGCATCCAGAAGGCGCTGCGCATTTTCGTCAGGAACGACGGACCGGCCTCGATGATCCAGTCCCAGCTCACCCAGCGTGGCGAAAGCCAGGTGAGCATTATCGTGATCAAGGAAGAGGCGCAGGGCGAGGTCGAGATCGCCTTGCAGGGCGGCTACCGCGTCTCGCCGCAGATCGCCTCGGCGATGCGCGCCGTGCCCGGCGTGGTCGAAGTGGAACTGGTCTAGAGCCGATTCGCTGATGGCTGGAGGGCCATGGACGCGCGGACGGCAGCT